>NZ_JBLJBT010000007.1:0-47234 GCF_047637665.1 Bdellovibrio sp.
ACTCTAAACCCGGGTTACGAAAGTAATCCGGGTTTTTTTTTGCCTTCCACTTCCAACTGATGAATGCCAACAAAAAGAATTGTTATTTCCCCAACAGGTACCAGAGTTACTCCGGGTAGGATGTGTCTCGTAAGAGAGATAGTCGTCTCTGGGACGAGAATTGACTATATTATCTTGTTTATAGCCGAGACCATAGAGCCATGAGTCTCGGAAAGCATTTATCTCGCATCATGAAGGAACGTGGTCTGTCGCTGGCCGCCTTATCGAAGGCCTCAGGCGTTTCAAAGCAGACAATTCACGGTTGGACAGCGGGACGGCGTGTACATGATATTTCTCAACTAAAGAAAGTCGCGACAGTTTTGAAAATGCCTTTACACGATCTTCTTTTTGGGGAGCCTGATCCTTTTCTTTCCGCTCCAGCAGTCATTCTCAAGGAACTTTTTAGCGGTGATATTCGAGTGACTATTCATAAAATCGAAGAAAGAAGCTAGCGTGAAGAGGCTTGGTCTATTTGTTTTCTTTTTCTTGGCGTCCATTTCCTTTGAAAGTCTTGGCGCACAGATAAAGAAAATCAAAGATGGAAAAGTGCTTATTTACCTGCAGAAATTGGATGCCATGGCTGGGGAAGAGCTTGTTGTCATTGATTCTTTGGGTTCTGAAATTGCGCGAGTTTCTATCAAACAGGTTAAAAACGATCGAGCCATTGGCTTGGTAGTAGGGGGAACTCCGACTATTGATGCTTATGTCATAAGAGATCGAGGTTTAGGAGGGTCGGATGGCTATGAGACAGACACCACCTCGTCGAATACCAAGGGTTGGTTTCTAGGGGCCGGGTACAACATGGCTCGACCTCGAATTGAAGGGAAGGGCTTCACAGCAAGTACGGGAGAAAACATTGATTTGGCTCTTGAGTATTCACCAGCCACTTACTTTGATATCGGATACGTATCTGCTTATACACACTCTTTGGGATTCTTTTTTTCGCTTGGGCTCGAGGCGGAGAGATCTCTTTCATCCTTGGATGTGACTCCGGGTTATTCCCATAAAGGTCAGCTTAATAGCGCGTCTGTTCGGACTAGTCATATTGATCTTGGCGCAACATACGGATTGAGAGTTTGGGAGCAGTCTCTTTTCCTGTTCACGGGTATTTCGAAATTGAATTTGACGTTTTCCTTGCCGGGAGTTCACGATATTTCAGGATCCGAACTCGGGGTATTTGGGGGAGTCGGTTCTGTCTTTTTAAAGCACTATCTATTCAAATTGAACTATACGTTGGTGCATAAGTCAGAAACGTCAGGTGATGCAAAAGTTGAATTTGATTTCTCTGGAGTGGCGGCAGGTATCTCGTACTTGTTTTGATCAGTACTGATTAAGCTATATGGAGTTGCTCCTATGGCAGACTAGAGGGCATTGAATTTTTTCGCAGATCTGCTTGCGGATTCAGGAGCCATCGACGTTGAGGCATACGAACACAATGCAATCAGTGAGTTAATGCCAGTACAAATTTAGAACACTAAATCATCAATTGTCAGGAATCATGGCGGTTCTTAGGGAAGCTATTTTATCGTAATGACGGGAGTTGCCGGTTTCTTTATGAAAGCGAGTGAGCCCATGACGTTTAGAACTTTGCCGGTGGAGGTCTTTTCTTTAAGACCATTCATGGCAGTTCCGCCGTTTAAAATGGCTTCTTTGACATCAGAAAGACTGTAGTTGGGATTGTAGGCCCAAACTAAGGCGGCAGCGCCTGTTACATGGGGGGTGGCCATGGAGGTGCCAGCGATGATTTTGTAAGAGTTGGTTGCAGAGGTCAGAGCATGGGTCTTGATACCAAAAATTTTAACTCCAAAGTCATTGTTCTGAGAGTTGGTATTCAGTTGAAAGCCTAAGGTGCAGACTGTCTTTGCGCAGGTTTTACTGATATCAAGAGCAGGACCTAGCACCCAGGTAGGATGATCTTTTACTGGGCCCCAAGAAGATCCTTTTCTTAAAGCGATACCCCAATTTCCCGTGAGATTACCAGGTAGCTGTAATGGTTCATTGAAGTGGACAGATGGATTTGTGAAAATATCTGTGCCGATAACGTTTCTATCAACGGCCAATCTTAGGTAGTCGACGTTCTTTTCAAGATCAATACTAATAGAGAGTTCTAAAAGAACCTTGTCAGCATCAGGAAAGTTATATGTTTTATATGCAGAAGAACGAAGGTTATGATTATAATTATTCGAATTTCGATCATAATTTATTGGGTTTTTAAGATTTTTCTCAGTTGAGTCCCTCAACCAATTGGCATCGGCGCTTTGATACCATCCGTTTTGAAAGTCCTCTTCGTATAAAATTTCTGTCGTGGGAGATAAACCTAATATGTTGGTTCCTGGGGCTGAGATTTGAACAGAGGTTTTTCCGTAGTTGGAGTAATCAGCGAGAGCGAAGGCTTGATCGACAGCTCCGACGCAGATTACGTTGTTTAAACCAGTGCTGAAGTTACATGGAACTTGTTTCATATTGGGTAGATCATTGTTATCACCCACTCCATCGGCGCCTCCATTTCCGGAAGATACTATGAATAGGATATTTTCGGCGTTGCCAATGGCGGTGAGGTAGGCGAGATCATCGAGCTTCCCTGTTGGGCCGCCGAGGCTCATGTTGATTATCTTTGCTCCGAAGGAGACGGCGTAAGAAATGCCGGCAATGATGTTGGCTGTGGTTCCTGCGCCCAGATCGTTTAAAACTTTCACTGGCATTATTTTGGCTTTCCAGCAGACGCCGGTGGAGCCTTTGCTGTTGTTGCCTTCAGCGGCGATGGTGGAGGCGACGTGGGTGCCGTGACCGGAAATGATGTCGGTAGGATCATTTGTTCCATCCACCGGATTGTAACCGTGGGAACCATCGACTGGGTTTGTCCAGAGATTGTTTACCAAGTCTTCGTGATCCAGTTTGGCTCCGGAATCAAGCACAGCCACAATGACAGAAGAGCAGTCTGTGATGATATCCCAAGCCGCCGTTGCGGAAATGTCGCGACCGGCGGTGCCTGGATTATTCTCATCTTTGATAAGGTCTTGGGCCTGATTGATTGGCTCAATCTTTTGCCCGTTATTTTGCAACCCCCATAGCTTTCCAAAGTGAGGATCATCGGGAATCGCGGTGGGGTGATAGATATAGTTGGGTTGAACGAACTCCACATCTTCATGGGATTGAAGGCGTTTTATAGCGGCCGCCACAGGTTCGTTTTTTTCTAGCTTGAGGTGAAGGAATCGTCCCTCTCTATCTAGGTTCATGGCATCCACGGCTTTAAATGATCTTATGGCAATTGCCTTGGTAAAGCTCTTAATGGCAAAGGCGGATCTTTTATGTGTTTTGACTCCGACGATAACTTCGCCTTCGACAAAATGAGATTCACCAAGAGTGTGGTTCTTTTCTTGCGCGGATGTGCAGCCCAGAAGAGTGATCGTGATGAAGAGAGATAGAATGAAATTAGATTTACTGAACATTGAATGAAACCTCTTCAGAAGGAAGGGATTTCGCAGAAGTCCCCGTGTTAGGATCATTTAGGTCACTATAGGCTAAAACCTTGAGATAATATTTTCCGGCAGGTATCTCGGAAAGGGTGACCCTGACTTTGCCATCTTGCTCGGTATTTCCCGCAATATCGACGGTTCGAAGAGAGGCATCTAGAGCAAACCCCAAGGAGGTGCCCACATAGACTTTATAGCCACCGCGGGTTTTAACCGATGTCTCGGGGTTGGCTTGAAATTCCACGTCGATATTTTTAACAATCGGTTTACTCTCTGAACTTTGAAAGCCGCTGTTTCCGCTACAAGCAGAGAGGGCGATCAATGCCGCGAAAGTCACTGGCGTTATTTTTAGCTTATTCATGACTTCATTTTCCCAATGGGAAAATGAGAATTATACTTAAATCCCTTTGGGGGGACGTAAAACTCCCATACGAGAAATGGGAAAGAGGTTAAAGTGATCTTCGACCAGTCTCTCATTAGGGACGAAAGCTAGACGAAGATCGAAGGGGAGATTAAAGATTTTTGCTGAAGACTTTCCAGAAAGCTTCGAAGTCTTCGATAAAAGGCATGTGACCAAGGCCTTTTAGCATAATCAGTTTGGAGTGAGGGATCATTTTTGAGACCTCTTTGCTGATTACTGGATAGTTGCCCATTTTCTTTTTCATATCCTCGGCGGCCCATGCTTTGCCGATGGCGGTGCGGTCTCTATCGCCGATGATAAGAACGGTGGGGACTTTAAGGTTTTTAAATTCGTAATACACAGGTTGTGTAAAAATCATGTCTGAAGTTAAAGCGGCATTCCAAGCTATGCGAGCATAGTCGGGGCCTTCGAGCCATCCTGTAGGAATCTCAAGCCATTTATCGTACTCCGTTTTCCATTTGCCGTCGTAGTAACTATCAAGCTGATACTTTTTTATTTTTTCAGGAGAGCTTGTAAGCTCTGCTTTATAGGACTCATCGATATTTCGATAAGGGGTCATCGTTTTCCAGTCTTCAAGACCGATAGGATTTACCAGGAATAGCTTGGTGACCTGCTCGGGATACATTAGGGTAAAACGGCTTGCGAGCATTCCTCCCATGGAGTGCCCTAGCAGATAGAACTTGTCGATATTCAAACTCTTTAAAAGTTTATAAGTATTCTCTGCTAGAGTTTGAAAACTGTATTGGTAGTTTTGTGGCTTAGAAGACTTTCCAAAACCGATTTGGTCGGGGACAATGACTCGATAGCCTTCTTGGTTCAGCCCCAGAATAACACTTTCAAAGTAAGCTCCAGGAAAATTTTTTCCATGTAGCAGAACAATCACCTTATCGCTCGGGCGACCGGCAGGAATATCCATATAGGCCATTTTAAGATCTTGTTCCTGCGAGCGCAGAGAGAAGAACTTCACGGGAAATGGATATGTATAGGTGCTGAGCTCTGCATCGAGACCTTTTGATTCTTTTTGAGCGGGAGAAGAGGGGGCGAGCGCCGTCGTTGTTTTCGAGGCGCAACCAAGAAAAAGAAAACATACAGATAGCAGAGGGATGAACTTCATAATAGTCTCCTATTGCTGTGGGCTTGTCGCTCCTGGATTAGGGGGAGTTGTCGGTACCGGTGCAGGTGCTTTTTGTTGTTGAACGGTTGCATCTGCCGCCGAAGAGGCCTTGTTCGTGGTGGGTGAGGGCTCCTGAGGAGGGGCCACTTTGTTGAGCTCATTCATTGTGTAAGTGCGACCGACTTCGAAAATTTTATTTTTCGAACGAATGTCAAACAGACTGGCTTGAATGATGATACCGGGGTTTTCTTCATCAGGAAGGTCCATGACTTCAAGTTCAAGATAGGCTGTGCCTTCTTTCACGCGTTGAATATTCGGACGAGTTTTTCCCAAGATGGCTTTTGCCAACTCTGAGTTCATGCGAATCTCAACGGTCGCGATTGACTGCCACTCAGGGGGAAGTTGTTGAGTTTGAGCCAAAGATTCGAAGTCCTTGTTGATCATCTCGGTAAGCTGCTGAGCGGGAGTTAGTTGAACACAGGCACTTTCTTTTTTATCGCCTTTTACAGGTTTTGTTTCCTCTTTCAGAGTTAGAAAGGCTAAAACTCCGGCGGCTACGATAATGAGTGCTCCCAAGACCTTATAAATCATGTCTCCCCCTTGCTCCTTGCTATTATTGGAAAGTTTTTGATGAGCCTCAAAGCCTTTCCCCGGAGGGACCAAAATCGCTTCTTCAGGCTAGGTCCCCAAATAATCCTAAACCTCTGAAATTCCACATTAAAAAGTGTCTTTGAGGGGCCCTTGTCAAAGAAATCGACACAGGCTGAGACAGGGAGGGGGAGGGGGTAAATGAGGAAAATACAGTAAATACAGATATTTACAGCGATGAGGTAAACGTGGCACTGAGATTGGAAGTAAATGATTGAGAGAGGTGTCTATGAATGCGCTCACTAGAATAGCAGCATTGTCCTTTATGGTAGGACTTTATGTGGGATGTTCCCCCGTGAAGTTCTCTTTGGACGATAGCAAATGTAAGGAGAGTGGTTGTGTTGTTGAAAATGGGAAGTATTCCTTCAACTACGCAACAACGGCCGGTTACGGGAAGGTCGATATTCTAATCGTGAACGATAACTCTGCTTCGATGTCCTTTGAGCAGGCTCGATTGGCACCTCGTTTTGCAAACTTTATTTCGGACTTAGATAGTAGGCATATTGATTACCGTATTGCGATGACAACAACGGATGTCAGTGGTTCAGGTTCTTTGCAGGGCGGAAATCTCATCTATTATAAAGAGGGAACAGCCTTCCTGACTCCGAACCATACAGATCGATTCACTTTATTTAATCAGACGATTCAAAGGCCTGAGACTTTGTCTTGCGAAAAGTTTATTGCTAACTGGATTCGTGACAACGGTGGCAACACAAGTTCCATCAATTCAAATGCCTATTCGGCGGCCTATTTGGCAAACTGCCCTTCGGGAGACGAACGAGGCGTTTATGCTGCGAATCTCGTGATTAAGAACAACCCCTCGAGCTTTATTCGAGCGGATGCTCATTTGGCGATTATTTTCTTATCTGATGAAGATGAACGAAGTGGCCTTTATGGAAGCCAAGGTTATACGCTGGAAGACTTTGATCATCCAGGCAACTTAATCACGAACGTGAAAAGTACTTTGGGTGTAGATAAGTACAACTCTCTGAGTGTTCACGCGATTGTAGTGAAAGATCAGGCTTGTTTGAATCAACAAAACAGTCAGACTTTAGATAGCTACAGCCCGACAACAGGACTAGTAAGAGGAAGCATTGGCAAAAAGTATATGGAGTTCACCGATGTTGGTTGGGGTAATGCCGCAGACATCTGTTCGAGCGATTACACGAGCCAGCTGGGTCAGATCCGTTCGAAGATCACGGATCGTATTAAAGATGTTTTGTTGAATTGTTCGAATCCGACGGATTTGGTTGTCACTGTGTCAGGAAGTCCTGTTGCACACTGGTTGGATGGGAAGACTTTAAAGTTCAATCAGTATCTGGAGCCAGGCACGAGTGTCAGTCTTTCATATAAGTGTGAGTCGTTAAACTAAACTAAACTCAACACTTATGAAAAGACATCGTATTGGAAGAGCAAGGCAAGGCCCTTGCTCTTTTTGTTTTTTCCGCCGCAAAAACCGTTTTGCCTACGGAAAATACGTCCTAAATCAAGAAATCAAAATGAGACATCCTCTTTGGAAAGTTGCTGGAAATTGTTGAACTCTTAGACGACCACGGGACTCAGAAGCCTTGGCGCGATCAATCTTTTTTGATAGCCACATTTTTATCGCTTAGTGCTTTAGTCCTGAAAGTCATTTCCGATAAATCAATCATGGGCATGTTAGACAGATACAAAAAAAAAGGTGGCTTCTTTCAACTTCTTCAACTTTTAGAGACTTCACCGACGGCAAAACGTGAGCAGTTCCTAGGGCTCATCGCCGCCGAGAGTCCTGCGTGGGAGGATGCTCTTCGCAAAAGAATCCTTACCATCAACAGAGTTTATAGTTGGGATAGTCAGTATCTGGTCGAGGTGTTCTCTCGTGTGCCGCCTTTGACGTTGGCCAATGCAATGCATGGCAACCCCTCTGAGCAGGTCGAGCAGCTTCTTAGTTGTCTGCCGCCGATTTCGCGTAGAAAAATCGGTGATTTGATGGCCGAGTCTAATCCGAATCCAGCGGAGAAAGCGACTTGCATTGCAAAGCTTCTTTCGGAAGTTCGTGGGTACATCTCGCAAGGAATTATCCGTCTTGAAAAAGTGGATCCTGATCTGCTTATCCCTGAAAATGTTGAAGAGATGTTAAGTATGGGTGGGTATACCACTCCTTTAAATTTCGAAACAACGTCTGACAAAGAGTCAGCGCCCGCGTCTTCAGCATCGCCGTCTGAAGCCGATCCAAGCACCCAACAGGAAGTCGACTTCTTACGAAGAAAAATGAACCAGTTGGCTTCAGAGGTCAATGCGCTTAAGCATGAAAATTCTGTTCTTAAGGATAAGCTTTCGCAGATCAAAAAGATCGCTTAGAGCTGGGAATCCTATTCAATTAAATCATCAACGGCGTACCACAGGTGCGCCGTTTTCTTTTTCGCCTTTGGTGCTCTCGCTTCGAATTAAAATCTCCTGAAAATGAAGTTCCGACCCCCGGCATTCTGAAGAATTTAAAATGTGAGGACTCTTTGGCGGATTTCGTGAATTTGTCATGTTGTTTTCTCTGAATGAGGCGCATTTTCATAGGGGAAAATTCAATTTTCTGAAATTCTGTAAACACTTTAGACAAAGTGAGTTTTTTCTAAACCTAGCCTAACCTTCGGTCGATAAATTCTGTGAAGTACGTGAGGTAGAAAATGTCATCGCAGATTTTCAGCATATTTGTTGGATCGTTTTTGGTTGTCTCTTCCACAGCACAAGCACAGTCTTTTTCGGGGACTCCTCAGCTTGATTTAGAGTCCCAGTTCTATCAAGAGTTGGCTCGCGAATCCGGTGTGGATGTGCCTACGGCGAAGGGGCTTTTTGAGGAAGTTCCAGATGGACTGAGTACCAAAGATATCAAGCCGGATTGTGACCCTCGTCGTTTTGAAGACAGTGTTATTGGCAAGAAGTTGTCGACGGCGCAGTACTATGAGACGGTAAAAAAATATTTTGCGAAATGCTCAGGCGAGTTAACACGCAAATCCACATTGGGTGTTTTGGGACTTCTTAAGTTCTCCAACTTCCAATATCCTTTCTTATCGCATCCTCAGGTTAAAGAGTTCTTAATCAAACTTCCTGATGGAACTCGTATACCAGGAATTTTAGCGTTGAAGCAGGACCCGCGCCCGCGCCCGTTGGTGATCGTGAGATGTGGGGTGTTTTGCTCCGCCGCTCAAACGGCCTCAATGAAAAGTTATCTGATGCATCTCTTTGATCAAAGCCCTTTCAATGTGCTTATGCTCGCAAATCAAACCGGCATGGACTACATCTACTATAATAAAAAGGTGACAATGGGGGGCTGGTCCGAAGGTTATGAGTCATTGGAGATTGGTAAATGGATGCGCGAGAAGTGGGAATATAAAGATCGCATTTCCAGTATTCACTTTATGGGTATCAGTTTAGGTGGGAATGCGGCGGTGATGGGAGCTGCATTTAATGACAAGTATCTTATGCCAGACGGAAAGAAGATCTTTAATTCCGTGACTGCAATTTGTCCTGTGGTCAGTCTGCGTCCGACCCTAGATCGCCTTTATGGAGGTCAGATCGTGGGACGAATTTTTTCAAAGATGACAAAGGATCATTTCAAAGAAGCGCGCAACTATGTTGAGGATGTTCCAGATCTAATTTCTGATGAGAAAATTCCTTCAAGTCGTTTAGGTATGGCTGACTATATTGGGAATCTTTCTTCGACCTCGTTGCAGAGACGCGGAATTGCAAGTACTCCACAGACATTCTTTAAGAGTAATAACTTCTGGAATTGGAAGGAAGAAGTAAAAACACCTCTTTTGGTGTGGGCATCGAAGGATGATATGGTGGTAAATAATGCCATCAATGCGGAGGTGGTAGAACATGACGACTTTTATGAGAAATCACCACTGGTGGGAGTCTTGAACTTGAAGTATGGCAATCACTGTGGATTTTCCTCCGCTTATGGAGCTCATGCTTCGGCCGCGGTTTTGAGGACTTTCGTTCTGAATAACAGTCCTGAATTTATCGAGAGCTATAGTAAGAAACAGGAATTGCCATGGACATTTGGTTTCAAAAAGTTGAGCTCAGAGTATGAGCATGTAGGGCAGAATTGGAACTTCTACTCACAATCGGATCAGGTTAAAGTGACATTCCGTATCTTCAATTGGAATGGTGGAAACGAATGTGGAGGTCAGGGGCCCTGGGCGGCAGATGCTTCATGTACGACTTCACGCGAGTATTGGTTGCCGATCTCATCTTTGAAGTCAATGGGCGCGCGGGTTCCACGAACTGAGGCGGAGGCCCAGGCTTTAACTCGAGAATTCAACACAAAAGTTGAATTTCGTATTAAAGGTCACCCGTTGAATGGTACAAATAGCCATGACTTCTATATGACATGGAGAAGCAACTTCGAGTGATAAAAAGTTCTAGAATTCTAGTGACGGGCTTTCGTCCTTTTCAGGGTGAAAGCATCAATCCCAGCGAAATCCTTCTTGAGTGGATCAAGAAGGATTTTTCAGTTAAGCATGGTGTAGACACCTTGCTTCTGCCAGTGTCATTTAACCAGGGTCCATTGGTTTTGCTGGAACAACTATCCATCAAGTCCTACGACGTCATCCTTCTGCTGGGACAGGCTGGTGGGCGAAGTAAGGTGTCGTTGGAGCGAGTGGCATTGAATTGGATTGAAACAGAGAAGCCAGACGAAGATCAACACACTCCTCAGCAGGGTGTTATTGAGGAAGGTGTGGAACCCGCCTTATTTTCGCATCTTCCTTTAAGTGAGTGGAAAGAACAGATCGTAAAAATGAATCTGCCTCTTGAGGTGTCTTTGAGTGCCGGGGGCTATGTCTGTAACTATGTCTACTTTCAGGCTTTAAGGCACATTCAAAAGAATCAGCTGTCGAGTAAGGCCTGTTTTATTCATGTACCCTATTTGCCAGAGCAGGTTGTTGATAAAGGGAATGCACCTTCTCTGGATTTGGAAACAATGAAAAACATTCTTCGTCTGATCTTAGAGCAGTGTTTTGCTCCTAAGGAAGAGCGCAGTTTTTAATCTGCGCTCTTTGGAAGATTTGAATTATTCAATTTTCGATAGGACTTCTCGGAGTTTGGCTTCGTCTTTAACTCCGACAAATACCAGTTCCGCCCGACGATCTGCAGTCATTGAGCCGGTTGAATCTGCAGAGCCTTTTCCTACAGCGACTACGTTAACGTCTTTGAGGCCACCTCTTTGCAGGGCAGAGCGAACTTGATTTGCACGCTGCTCAGAGATTCGTTGGTTGATAGACGCACTTCCTGTGGCGTCGGTATATCCGTGGACTTCGACTTTCTCAAAAAGATCTTTGTTTTCGTTTAGAGCTTTGGCGACACGCGAAAGCTTTTGGCGATCTTTAGTGGAAAGAGCGACTCGGGAGGATGGGAACTTGAACGAAGAGCCTCCAGCGAGACTTGCATAGCTGACATCACGAAGAATGGGCTCTGGTTCTGCTGCGGCAACAGGGCGAGCCGGAGCCACTTTCTCAGGTTCGCGCTGAACGGGATTTTCCGTGGCGGCAGTTTGGCGTACGGAGGGCTTGTAGGCTCCGGGATTCCAACCGATTTGCAGATCGACCAGATACATCGTAACGACACTGCCGGTATTATTCGTTAACCCTTGGGCTCGAGCTCCGAGTCGCGCCAGCCAACTGGGACTTAAATTGAATTCGCGAAGAACTTGAAGACCAACGAATTGGGCGTCTCCTTGTTCTGCAGTTAAGAACTTACCTTGTTCAAAGAGATGGTTGGCAACAATTCCGGCCTGCCAACGACTTTCCCATCGATAGCGAGCGGCTAATTCGAAAGCTCCACCGGTCACGGATGTTTCCTGATTGATTCCGGCTTGGGAGAACTGTTGATTGCTCACTCCATAGCCCAGATCCATGACGAATGGATTTTCGAAGTAGTAGGAACCCAAAAGTTTGATAGAAGCGGGTGTCCCCTCGACGGATCCAACAGTGTCGTAACCGGTGTAACCTCCACCAACTCCGATAAAGGGAAGAACTCCTCTGGGGGCGCGTTCAGCCTCTTCGCGAGAGAACTCAAGGGCACTGGTTGTTGCAGAGTCTTGATTCGCATGTGCAAAGGGGGCGACGCTAAGTAATGCGACTAAGATAATTGTTTTCATGGCAGTCTCCTTTTCTTTTCTGACGTCTTTAGTATTGATCTTGTATTTGCTGGGTCAATTTTTACCGCGCCTAAAGAACCGAAGTTTGTTGAGATAAATAGCTTCTCCTGGGCGTCAGTCCCTAATTGAAATTACCCTGAAGTAATCTTGCAGTGGGAGGATGGAAGATGGTGGGCGTTGCAGATGGTCCATATCTTGGTCAGGGGACAGTGGGGACGTCGAGCCTATTTTGAGCAATGATATTTTGTGAATACTCACAGTTCCGATTGTAAAGTTAGACTTAGATTTCGGAGGTGCGCTGTTATGTCATTGGCCCCAAAGCAACCGTTAGTAATCAGAAGAAGTGTTAACACTGAAGCGAAATTATCAGAGGAAAGTGTTCCTGCGCTCAGTCGAGAAGAAGTGACCTCCATGGTCCGTGAGCATATAGAGTGCTTGTTGAAACTTATCTGTCCATCTCCTAGCGATATAAGCGTGACTGCGGTTCATGGTGAGCGGACGACAATCTTTAAGATCGACTGTAGCCAAAAAAATATTGGAAGAGTTCTGGGTAAGGGTGGTCAGAATATAAATGGACTTCGTAAGTTTATTTTAGCGATTACCTCGAACCATGGCTTCCGCTCGATTGTTGAGGTTCCTTATCATCCAATAGATGTCTAAGGGCTCGGAGAAGGTCCATAGACATTGTGGACATGAGATCAAAGTGGCCGAGAACGCCTCAAAGTCTCGTTCTGAGTCTTCAGGAAAGAAGAGAATCTCACGAAAGTATATAAGTGCTTCAACTTTAGTCTCGAGGTATGTATGGGGAAGGATCTTTCTAGAGGATTGGTTTTTCCGCTGGTGTTTTTATCCAGTGTGAGTTTCGCCGATTGTGTGAAGGTCGACTACAATGCCGTCGGAAGAAAGCCTATTCAAAGTTGCGAGAGGTTGAAGAACGAGTCCCTTTTACCTATTCAATTTGCTCAAGATAAGTCTGTTTGTAAGGATGAAAATCAGGAGAAGTCGCAGGCGGGCCCGCGTCCTGCGGATATTGCTTGTTGTATTGGCAGTATAGGGTGGGAGCTTGTCGGTGGATGCGAAGAGGAGAAGGCCTTTTGCATTGATAACTATGAACCTATGACCGCCAGTGATTATTCCGGGTTTTGCGGAGCGCGGGGAATGGGTTCCTGCGCGCAGAATCTTGGTGGTCAGGAGTTCCTTTCTATTTTGAATCCACCAGCTATTGGGCACTCACGTCTTATTGTTGCTGAAAAAAAGAATCAACCTGAGTCTATAGAGCTGATCCAGGGAAGTGGACGGACCACAGTCTCTATTCCCGAAGTGAAGAGCGAGTGTGATTTGGGACCAGTTTGGCTGCGAGACAATCAGGCGCAAGTGGATAAATGCGTGGTCAAGTCATTGACTCCGTCACATCAAGTGCCAGTTCTTCTTTCTTGTGGGTATTTCAGCCCGAAGCTGGAAAAGTGCTGTTCCAATTACAAGTTTCAATGGGTGCAAGTCAATCGTGGTTGCGCTGAATGTCCACCGCCACCACCGACGTTGAAAGACAGTGATGGACGAGAAATCAATACTAATTGGAGTAACTAGAAGGGGGATTTATGTTGAAAGTAGCCACTGCAATCTTCGCATTTATTTTGCTTGGACAGGGAGCGTGGGCACAAGTGAATCCTTGTGGAGTAAAAGCGGGACGATGTCTCATCACTCCCAAAGTCTCTATCTATAACACCAGCGGCGCTGTTGCTTGTAAGAAACCCTTCGGAGAGAAAGATCCCTCCAAATGTTTGGAGATAGTGCCTGGGACCGGAGCGAACTATGCAACTCCTATCTCTACGATCCCATTGGTGGGGATGATACATTGGTATCGTCTTTCCATATCAAATGTTTCAAATAAAACTCAGACAGTGAAAGTCATTCTTAAAGATCCAGTTGCGAGAATGGATTGGTATGTGATCACCTCCTCGGGGCAGGCAATTGCAGCAGATGCGGATACTCTATTGAAAATCAACTCGAAGGTCAGTGAGGGGCAGACGCGTCGCCAGCTGAAGCCATTTGAAACGGCGGATTTAGGTTTTGTGTTTATGTGCGGAGTGAAGAGCAATACGCAAGCGGATTGTTCGATATTCGCAGAGTGGAGCGATGTTGGCAGTAAAAGCACTGGACAAAATGCATTGACGCTTCTTTCCAATAACTATTCATTGAGTGCTTTTAATTCCTTTCTACCTTTAACAATTTCCATGCTTTCAGAGCCGCAGTTTCTCATTCAAGTAGATGAGGACCAGGGGGCGATATCGGCCAGTATGAGCTCTGCGGCTGAGGTCTATGGTGGACATGGAATCATCAATCAACGATCTTCAATGCCGATGTTCTTATTTAATGGGGGAATTCCATTTTGACGAGTCAGTCGGCGATTTCCCAGAGACTTAGAAATGACAAGGGTCTGTCGATGGTGGAGGCTCTGATCGGCCTTGCTATTGTGCTGATGGGAGCCGTCGCCGTTTCGAAGCTCTCGATATTGGTTTCTCATCAAAAAGGAAACATCGTTAAGAACGAGAAGGCCAAGGCTATCGCCTTGGCAACGGTCTCTCATGTCGCAGGTCTGGACTATCAAAGTATCGTTGATATCTGTCTTGAGCAGAATGTTCTGAATCAGACGAAATCTACTTTTGCATGTGAGCAGCCCTTGGGAGGGCATTCAAAGTCGGAGGCTTCGTACCTTTTGGTGAACAGTTCACCGTTGCGACTTCCCTCCAGTGAGGATGGGGCTGAATCCTACTGTAGTGAATTTGTTAGTTGCCGATTTCTATTTGATTCATCTTTGATGGAAATCAAGTTGAGAACAACCTGGCGTTCAGCTTTGACAAGATCTAGGGAATCCTATGAAGTCACCTTCCGACGTCTTCCAAATTAGTGATCGACGAGGCCTTACAATCATAGAGCTGATCTTTGCCGTGATGGTTTTGGGAATATCCTTGGCTTCTATGGCGGCCTTATTTATTCAAACCTCTCAAAAAGAAACTCAGGTCGTAAAATTCACAGGGCGTAAGCAAGATATTCTGAATTTGGGTGATTTTATTGATAGGCATATTCGACGTGAAAAACCTGCAGCGAGCTTCTTTGTGGGACGTTCAGATGAGTATCCCTTAGGTCCTTTCGTTTTGCCTTTGGCGGATAAGTGTTCGGACCTGTCGGCGGGCGCTGGCTGTAAGGACTCGCAGGCCCTGATTATGGCGTCCCGGGATATCCATCAGACCGCTCTGGTCAAAACAGTATGTATGATAGGGACCAACAACCTCTTGCTTGATGTTGAAGGCGCGGATTATGGAGTCATTAAGAAGAACGGCTCTGTTTTAGAAGTGACAAATGCAAACGAGAACGGATTTCCATCGGGACAAATAGATTTAAACGTAAACTCTTTGTTGCTGATTCAAGGTGCGCAGAATTCGATTGCGCTGCAGGTTCAAACTCCTCCCCAGGTCTATAATGTCAGTTATGATGAGGCGACGGAGACCTTGTCGCCAGCGGAGTTGAATTCAGTGAAGTCATGTTATGAGGGGTTGAAGAGGTATAAGAGTCGAAGTTTGGTGTCAGTGGCGGTGCGACCCGTTGTTTTGAGTGGAGTTACATCCGGCAACCTTGGAGTAAACCCAAGTGAGTACTTTGATCAATTCCCGGGAGTCGCAAGCAACTTCAAGATCTTGAGTCTTGGGATGGATAGTCGAAATTTAAAAACAGCCTCTTTGTTGGAGTGCCGGTTTTCAAATGGAAATTTGTTTTGTGATCCTCAAAAAGAGATTTTAAAGATGAATAGCGTTGTGCATATGAAGCTTTATCTTGATTTCTATTCCAACAAGTCCAAGACTTCTATAAAGACATTTGGCTTGAATGGGTGCGTTTCGGAACTGCCAATATCCAGTTGTGAAACTCTTTTACTAGAGAATAATTATTGCGTTAGTCCCAGCTGCCACTTCGATGAGAATGGTTTGTGGGACACTGGCAAGTTTCATCTGTCACATATTGATTTCGCGAAAGCGATAAAAGTTGTATTCGAATTTGAAGATACTATTGGCGGGAAAACTCAAAAGGTATGGGATTCGCTTGATCTACAAATGTGATGAGTCTGGCAATATGACACTTCAGTTGGTTCTTTTGGCCGTGGTGGGATTTGTATTATTCAATGTCTCAACGGCTCTGCTTTCTACTAAGAACCAAGCCCAGAGGGCGATTCATGGAGCAGAGGAAAAGAACTTAGTCGACGCGGCATCCGAAACTTTGGTGCAAGCCGTGAGAATGGCCAAACTGCAGTACTTTCTCAAGACCATGAACTGCACAAAGGCAGTAGGTTTTGAAGAGAGTATCATTAAAGGGCATCAATGCTCTGAGGTTTCAGATCTCAGTATTTTTAGGCGAGAAGATTGGGAAAACGCGAATTCTTTAGGGAGTGAACTGAATTATAAACAGTCCTTGCGAATAAAATTCGATGGTTCGACTTGGAACCCCGAGCAGCCTTTCATGACGACGCAGATTTCCCGCTTAGAAATAAATTACTATTTTTTGGGGGCTATTCCGGATTCTGAGAGACTAAACTTTTCCATCGTCATTAACGGAAGTAATCGGGTGGTGAAAAAAAACGTCTGGATACAGTCGGGCAATAATCAACTTGTTCAGACCGACTCGGCGGATGGGCTTCTAAAGAGCGCCAGGAAAGACACTTCATTTCCCTGTAAGTCAGATCAGTGGGGCTCGTTGCAAAAAGTGGTGGGTAGTCAATGCTTGAGTTTGGGAGATGTTGGAGCGGGACGTGGCGTGGCCATCGTCGATGGTGAGTATTATCTTCTCTCGCAGGGGACGGGGCAAGTCTGGCGAATCACCGGAACAAATGAGAGAGAACTTATACCAGCGCAAGGGCGCGGCCGTTTTCCTAAGTACAATCAGGAGTCTCTTCAAGGAACCTATGACATCACGGTTCTTGGAGAGTTCACTGAAGAACCGGAGGTCTACTACACTTTCGGAACTGGAATGGGAAGTCAGCTAGGATATCTAGATCCAAACACGGGTGAGCGTGTGCCTGTGTGTTCGTTGGGAGAACTTAATTACGGTCTGGGCTTTTCTGGATTGTCTCGAGCATTTGTCTCGGACAGCCTCTTTTCAGGGAAGTTGTTCTCAAAAATGAGATGGGCGCAGTTCTATCTGAAGTCGCAGGCCAGCGGTAAGTTGTTTGAGCTTATCGTGGTCTCTGTTCCGGAGGGTACTTTGGCACTTCCAGCGCATAAAAAAATTGGTCAGCGGGATGTTTACTGTCATCTTAAACCCCGGGAGGATATGGAGTATGAGTTTAAAAGAACCATGGGATTTGAGTTGAAAGATACTTACCTAAGGTACGGATTTTATTAGGACCAACGCCGTAGACATTGAGGACATGCGAATTATTTTCGGGTTTGTTTTTTTGGGACGTTTTCGAACTGAGTTGGACAAGGATACCCTTTTTATATGACTCAACATTTTGTACATATCGATGCAGGGAAGCTGAAGGAAGTTATTGGTGGCAAGGAGATGTCTCACGCTCAACTTGCGCAACTGATGTCTATTTCAAAAAAAACAATTCAACGCTGGGTTAATGGACAAATCACCCGAGTCCGTGTCGAGACCATGGATAAGCTTTCCACAGTTTTATCCGTGGAAAAAGGAAATCTAGTCAAAGAAGAGTCCGTTATTAGTCGGTCCTGCCGAAACAAGGCTGTTGATGAAGCCTTAAACGAAGAGTTTTTCACCGCCTTCTACATCACAGACAATCTTGGACCCTATTTAAGAATTCTTCGCTCGTTTCCTTTGCATTCACTTCCCTCTTCTCAACAATCCGAGGTTCTTATTCAGCTTGGAACGCTCTCCTTGTCTCTCTGGCAGATTCGAGCGGGAGTGATCTACTTAAAGGAAGCAATTAAAATCTGCAAGGTGACCGAAGATTATCAAGGGTTGGTGACTTGCTTGAGTTGGATGTCTGTCGCCTACAATCTATCTGGCCAATTTGAAACAGCTTTGAAATTCAATTCAGAAGCTGAGTCGATTGCAAAGACACATGACTTCACCGAGCGATACCCTGAAATTTTCTATAAGACGGGGCAAATTCTGTTTAGTATGAATCGCTATTCTGAAGCGAAAAGCTACGTAAAGAAATCCATTGTTTTGGAATATCATGGGCAAAATGTTAATTACATCAGCCAGGTAAATCGCTACATGCAGCTTTCTTCGATCTATCTGAGCATGAGGTCTTATGAGAACGCTTTAAAACACTCTCTTCGTGCTGTCAGAATTGCTGAGAAAAAGGGATATTTGAGAGGGCAAATCAGCGGTCTTCATCAGGCGGCAATGGCCAGCTTTTTAGAAAAGGACTTTGAAGATTCGAAGAAGTATTTCCATGAAGCCAAGAAAATTGAAAAGTACGTTCAGGCCAACCATGAAGATTATCGCAATCTTCGAGTTGAGTTTATTTGGCATTTAAAAACGAAAAACTTTGAGGCGGCTCGACTGAATACAATTAAGAGACTGCGCTTAAGTCGAAGACTGTCTTTGGTGAATGCAATGGTGAAGCTGGATTATCTTTTGTTGTCGAAGGCATCCAATGGGCTCATCCCTTTTAGAAAGTCTTTCGAAAGTTCTGCAGAGGAAACATTCGTGAAGTACAAGCAAGAACGCCAGTTGCAGATCATAAAAAAGATAGCGCAGCTTGAGTCAGGGACCGAGTTCGATGATCTTGTAGAGTGTATTTCATTTTAGTGGGAAGATAATATTCAACTACAGGTTCTGAGGTGTTCTTCTTCAAAGGAGGGGACATGGTGGACCTGTTGATCTCTTTTGCTCGCCGTCAAGGGCGAGTCTCAAATAGTGTCAGAGTAATAAAATAAATTTAGATGCCGATAAATATGAAATATCATCTTAGATGAGAACATCTCCGGGGGGAATGATGAATAAGCTCAATAAGAAAAATCTTTCTTTTATCGCTGCAGGTATTTTGTTGATCGTGACTTTTCAAAACTGTGCAAAGAGTGGCTTCGACACTGGAGATGTGAGCTCGGCAGCCTCCGACCTCAACTCTACGACACCCAGAGGTGGTAGTGCTTCGGGAAGTGGGGCTGGTTTTTGGGGTGGGTCCGGTGGAAGTACCACTTCAGGTGGCAGCACGACTTCAAGCGGCAGCACCACGACAACGGGATCGAATGTTTCAAACTCCTCTTCATCTGGCACAACGGCCCAAGTTGCGGCGACTCCTTCGGGAACGAATGAAGTTAACAATGGACAAAGCATTTCCAATCAAGTGTTTAGTACCATGAATCGTTCCTGGTCATCGAATTCAGGCAAATGGAGCGGTTATGTTTTGAATTTGAGTCTATTGAACGAGGGTGCGGATAAATCGAGTGGGAAGGTGTACATCTATATTCTGAACAGCAATAAGCTTTGCGTTCATAATACTCGGGTCGACTATAGCTATGCTTTTTCAGGTGGTTTTGCCCAGGCCGGAGGAACGATCACCTTTGCTGGCGGACAAAAGGTGATGTCGGACGGATCGCAGTTTGATGATGCCGAGTGCGCGTCAATGAATGTCGCCCTTAAGTTCAGTCTTTCCGGGTCTCATTTGGCCTTGGGGGATGATTCTACGAATTCTGATTCGACATCGTTCTATTTAGTGAGCACGCGCGAGCAGATTGCTCAGATGTTTAATAAAAAGTGGAAGGTTATGGGGAATGAGACTCAGACCATTGAATTTGTGACCGGCAATGCTGGCGGTAAAGTTCTTTTTTATGATAATGGAAACCTAGTGTGTTCGGCGCTGGTACAGATTGGTGGAAATGAGTTTAACGGCTCCATTCAAGTGGCTTGGGCCGAGCAAAATTCATGCAAAACGATGGAGGGCTCTTACCACTATGGATATTCTGGTGGTGCCCTGACATTGCAGGCCTTTTCTGGTCCCGCCAAAGAGAACGCCTTTAATCTTACTTTAAAGTAGAAGCTATGACACGAGGCAGATTAACGAACTCTCTTGTAATTAGAGGAGTCGTTACTGCATCCTATAGAGGATGAACAAGACCTCTCTGGAAATTGTCAATGTCTTGAAGGCTTCCTTTGCCGAGAAGCAGGCGCGCAACCAAAGATACTCTTTGCGCGCCTTTGCTCGTGACCTCAAAGTTGAGCCCAGTTTGCTTTCAAAGATTCTTCGTTCAAATCATCGAGTCACATCAAAGATGATCGCTCGAATGGCTCCGGCGATTGGGCTTTCGGCGCTGGAGGTTCGTTCTTATATAAAAAGTATGAGGGATGAACGCGAGATCGAGAAGAAAGAAAAAAGGGCAAGATATGATGAGTTCGTCCCCTTTAATCTGGATCATTTTAGATTTATCTCAGCCTGGTATCATGTCGCGATACTGGAGCTTTTTAACCTCAAGAGCTTTAAGGCTTCTCCCGCGTGGATCGCTGAACGATTGGGAATTGAAGTTGTTCAGGCGGAAGAGGCTTTGAATCGTCTTGTCAGGATGGGTTTTATTGAAACCCGTAAAGGCTCTTTGCGGCTGGCGAAAAGGCAGAACTCAACGATCGTGAATGACCCCCAGTACACCACCGAAGCGTTGAAAACCCTGCAGACGCAGTTTCTAAAGAAGGCGGGGGAGAGCTTTTATCAGGTAGATATCAACTACCGAAATCAATCCACATTGACTTTTTCAGTGAACCATAAAAACCTAGAGAAGATAAAGTCGGAAATAGCCAAGTTCCGGAGAAAGATTAATGGCCTTTCTCAGAAAGATTTGGAGCATCATGATAGCGTTTACAACATCACCATCTCTCTTTATCCACTTACGAAGATTGATCAAGAAATCGCTGACTCTCATGGGGTTTCTTCTGCCTCTTCTCGGTCCCGTCGGCGCACACGCTAGTCCAATCAACGAAGGGCAGGAGACTCATTGTGGGGACCCTCGCATCGCTGAATTTTTTGATATTGCGCAAGCTCTAGGTGCGAAGATTCAAAATACGCCGGATTCCGTTTTCCCGATGGAGGGCTTTAAGGCAGTTTATTCTCAGAAGCTACGCGAGGTCGTGGTGACAGTTGAAGAGCAGGTGTTCTATGAGGGGAAGGAATATACCGCAATCAACTTCCCCAAAATGAATCCTCCCCAAATTGTTATTTCCAGATCATTGTGGCAGTACTCAGTTAAAGAGTATGCGAAGTATGAACTCCTGGTTTTGCATGAGCTTCTTCCGGTGCTGGGTCTCATTGATGATGGATTTGTTTATTCTATTGAACTGCAGAAGGATATTAACGCCTTTCAAGTTATGAGCATTTCGAAGCTGGTTGAAACATACGCAATTCAAAGTCAAAAGGGGGCGAAGATCGCGTTCGATTATGTTCGTGGCCCCTTCAGTATGGACATCAAAAATGCCACCAAGCCCTTTGCAACTCTCTCTAAGAAGCTGGTGACACTGCCTGCGGGGGAGTGGAGTCGAGATCTGCTCTTTTTAGGTTTGGAATTATTAGAAAATGTGGATCCCAATATTCATCGGGCGAATTTAAACTTGGCGTGTGCGGGCAAAGAGCTAGAACAGAGCCGAAATCCCGATGCGAAGACTCTGGTGATGGCCTTAAAACGTTGGGGAATGAGCAGCTTTCAGTTCTGCCCCCTCTAAACTGTGTCAAAATTTCTAAATTAAACAGTATAAGGGCCTGAGCGTCTACCCGAGGCCTCCCTTGTTATTGAGAATATGTCTGTTGGACATCAATAACAGGAGGTTTTTGATGACGTTGCAGCTTATTCAGAAGGGCAATGAAGAGGATAAAGATGATTCTTCAAGAGTCAGCCCTTTTCCCAAGGAAGAGGGAGAAAGAACTGAGCATAAGACGTCGCATCCTGGAGGGGACGACGAGAAGATCTCAAACACTCGACAAAAGAAGAAGAGAACGAAAGTCACGGATTTGATTTATATCTAAAGGTTATCGTGCCTGTTATGTCCATGGCCGAACTCGGTCCCCCATTCATGGGTGGACGTCGGCGACATTCATATAAATTTAGCAAATAGGCCTCCTGGAACTAGAAGATCTTGAGTGGTCGTGTCATATACAGCACCGTTCTGGTGGCATCGCAAATGCATTCAAGCAAAGGAAAAAAGGAGATTTCTATGTCTAAATCTTTGAAAGTGTCTATCTTTGCCTTGATGAATCTTTTGGCTTCTTTTGCTGTCGCCGGAACAAACACTCCAAACATTTCAGTTGTTTGTAGGGCTACGGAGCAAAGTCGTCAGGCTCACGAGGAACTCGATCTGGAATCTCTTACGATTCGGCTCGGAGCTACCTTCGGAGCTTCGTCTCCAGTGGTTTTGCTGACCAGATCTGTGCAGGGAATGGAGACGGACATTGTTTCGCTCGACTCTGTTGAAATCCAGAAAAATCACGACTCTTCGTTGAAGGCGTTAGTGATGAAGTCCCGTGAGGGGCGCAATGAAACAACCTTTGTTTTCGATGCGCAAAGCTCAAACCTTAAAATGGAGTCTTTGTACAGTGGATCGAGTGAGCCTTTGGTTTTGTCTTGTATGAGGTCCCAATAAAATCAGAAACTATAAACAATGGAGAATAAAATGTTTAAAAGTGCAAAAATGTCACTTGTTCTATTTGTGACTTTTTTATCATCGGCTGTGTTTGCAGCCAACGATCAATTGGTTCGCTGTACTTCTGCTGAAAAAGACGTGAAGTTGACCCTTCAAGTCTCTAATAGCGGAGTTGTAAAAAAGGTGGCCTTGATCGTAAATGGAAAAGGTCAGTTTAAAAAGGTCAAAGCTTTGCAGGGGGGCGCAAGCACAGAGCAAATCTTTAACTACGGTGAAACTGAAACCTATATGACTGAGGATCTGATGGCTCTTGAGGTATCAAGAATTCACGGACTTAACGATATTCAGTTTGTTACAGTTTTGGGCCTGGCTCCAGCAGGAGGCTCCGTAACCTTTGCTCCTCTTTACGAGTTCGAGTGTCGTAAATAATTGCCTGCGGCCTTCTCAAATATAGAAGGCCGCTTGTTTTGTCTTATTTTAAAACTCTACGAATAGATCGTGGACACGATGGACATGCCGAAAGGATGTTCCACTTGTTATAGATATCTCCAAGTTATTCCGAAAAGTTAACAGGTTCGTTTTTTGGAAGTCCGCAACTTTGGAGCTCAAGGTGAAGTCTAAGATAATTCTATTTCTTTGCTTTTTATTTTCTACGAATATTTATGCTCTAAATAATCGCCATAATTTTATTTATCAGGGGCGGATTGTGAAGCCTGATGGGCAAGCGCTTTCAGACGCGTCCGTGATTTTTAATATCAAAATTAAGAGCCCGGATGGATCTTGCCTGGTTTACGAAGAAGCTCATACGACCGCTGTTGGTGATGGCTTTTTTTCCTTGAACATTGGTGAGGGAACGCGACTTGATGGTGGAAGTGCCTCTTTTAGTCAGGCCTTTATGTCGGGAATCAATTTTCCTTCTTGTGGATATACCACGGGTGCCAGTGATGATCGTCTTTTGAGTGTCAGTTTCACAGTGGCGGGGGAAACGGTTGATCTGGGATCTCAAAAAGTGAAATCCGTTCCTTACTCTTTGGAATCGTACAATTCACAGTTCGCCGGAGCTGCCGCCAAGATTGGAAATACTGTTTCCACAGATGTGCTCACTGTGGATGGGGCGACGGCCGCCAATGTGTCGACCTCGCGAAATCTGTCGATCTCCTCATTCCAAAAGCTGGTGGATTTTTTAAATGGAACCAGTGTTTCTCAAAACCCCATTGGTTTGGGGGCGTATACAACGGCGCAAGAAGGCTCCGCAACTTTCCAGGCGGGGCAAATCTGGTACAACTCGAGCACCAATGAGGTGAAGTACTACACAGGAACCGAGGTTCGGAGCATTAATTTTTCTGGGCCCAGTGGTGGAAGTGGTAGCTACATTACAACGTTGACCGGTGATATCACCTCTTCGGGGTTTAGCTCTGGAAGTGTGACGACCACGATTGCTGATGGTGCTGTGAGTGCCTTGTCGAAAGTTGTGGCCACTCCTGGATCTGCAGGTACGAATCGGATGCTAGCGACGGACTCGGTCACAGGTACAACAATCAAGGATTTCTACTGCAGCACCGTGGGCCATGTCTTGAAGTGGACTGGCGCCAATGGTTTTGGCTGTGCCGCTGTGACCAGTGCTGAGATTTCAGATGCGACAAGCAGTAACACGGCAAGCACGGTAGTAAAACGTGATGTGAGTGGGAACTTCAGTGCGGGAACAATCACGGCTGATGTTGTGGGGAATGTGTCAAACTCTGGAGCTCTCACAATATCTGCGGGGGGAGCAAACACCAATGTGACTTTGGTTCCGCAGGGCACGGGTGTTGTCAGCGTTTCAAGTAAAAGAATTGCCAACGTCGCGACACCCACGGCGTCTTCAGATGCGGCGACGAAGGCTTATGTTGATGCAGCCTCAAGTGGCGGGATCACCTTTATGGGTTTCACCTCATCGGCGTACAATGGAAACTTAATTGGTGCCGCGGGGGTTGCCACAGGCGGACATGCTCTTTGTAATGCCGCTTACTCCGGCAGCCACTGGGCGAGTTGGGAAGAAATACAACAGATCGGTGCAGCTTATCCGGCTACTTATACGGTGTGGGTCCGCGATGCTATCGCGTCGACCTTTGTAAGCGGCGGAGTTACCTACGTGGGAAAAGACGGTTCAGAGCATAATAACGGAGGCTCATGGAGCGGCTCCAGTTGCTACTCTTGGACGAATACAGCCAGTACCAATCGAGGGACGATCTATTCCACAAGTGGTCAGATCGGGATGGGTACGTGTAATGATCCTTACCGCTTAGCCTGTGTGAAGTAGGATGAAAAAGGGCCACAGTCGCAGACCTTGGTGCCATGGACATCAAGGACATTGGCGATAATTACACTCTGTACTTCAACACGCCTATGACTAAGTGAAAACTTCATTCACCATGGGAATATGAATAAAATTTCACTTTTGTTTTTGTTTGTCATTCTTGGCTGTCAGACATCTCCTTCCAAAAGTCACGAAGATCATTTAAAAAAATTGTCTTCGTTGGGGTTCCTTCAAAATCCTTTTTGTAAAAAAGAGGAAGTGTCTCGTCGAGAACCATCGGGAAACCGATGGGCGTCCTTGGCGACGTTACCCAATGTAAGCCCCAGCTCAACGACGCCGACCCAAACAAAGTTTTTTCTGGGAGTTTCCGGTAATGGAGGGCAGTGCTACGACCAAATTGGAAGAGTATCGTCTTCGGATCATTTGCTTATTAGTGGCGCTATCGAGCCCCAGGCTTCTGATGTCGGACGTGAGGCAGATGTTTTCATCGTCGTCGTTCTGCAGGGGGCGACGAGCTTTATGCGCGTAGGTGACGGGTGGGAGATATGGGACGGGCATGCAGAAAGTCTTAAACCCATCGGGCGGAAAAAATTGGTAAGCAGAGAAGAAGCGGTTTTATTTGAAAAGCCCCCCTCTGATGTTATCGCGGATATGCAGGGGCATTTTTATATTTATGTCGGATATCGTCTGGTCAATCAGCAGGATATTTTATTCGCCGGCACTGAGATGTATTACGTGAGGTAATAACGATGAAGAAATTGTGTGTGCTGGTTTGTGGTACGTTTTTGATCTCTGGCGGGGCCCTTGCTTCGACGGAAATTCTAGTTAAGTTTAAGCAGGCAGGAACCGCAGCCTCTTTGGTTCGCAGTAAGAAGTTAAATGGTTTTGCGTCTTCCTTGGCGGTCAGTCAACTTCAGTTGCAAGCGGTAAGGCAATTTGTTCCCAAGGACGGGCGCTATGTGAAGTTAACCATCGCCAATGAGCATGAGGCGAAGGCGTTATTGAAAGAATTGCGTGCAAGAAAAGATGTTTTGAGTGCCGGATTGAACAAACAGTATCAGCTAACGCAGGCGAGTGGAAAGAACTGTTGTACTTCTGAGGCGTTGGCAACAGATCCCTTGTTTTCTCAACAGTGGGCACTGAGAAATATGGGAGTCGGCGGAAAGCTGGGGGCAGATATCGACATTGCTCGGGCCTGGAAGATTCAAACGGGATCTAAAAATGTAGTGGTGGCTATCATTGATTCGGGAATGGATCTGGGCAACCCTGATCTCACCGGCAATGTGTGGCGCAATTCTCGGGAATCCGTGGACGGTGTTGATAATGATGGTAATGGATATAATGACGATATCTACGGTTGGAATTTCTTGAATAATGACGGTAATGTGCAGGATGAGAGAAGTCATGGCTCTCATGTGGCTGGAATCATTGGCGCTGTCGGTAATGATGGACGAGGAATCGCTGGAATCAACTGGCAAGTCTCTCTTATGCCACTGAAGGTTTTTGGAGCGACAGGCGGAGCTTACGAAGAGCATATTGTTCAAGCGTTGAGATATGCTCAGGCCAATGGAGCGCATATTATTAATGCTTCTTTTGCATATTCAACCAAAGGCGTGATTGAGCCTGGTGAGTACACTGTTTTGCGAGATGCCATCAACGAGCTGCAGTCCAGTGGAATTCTGTTTGTAAGCTCAGCGGGGAATGACGGTTTGAGTTTGGATACGACACCTGCGTACCCTGCCAATTACGCCCTTTCTCATCAGATAACAGTCGCTTCGACGGACTCTCATGATGTTATCTCTGGTTTCTCGAATTATAGTGCGACCTTTGCCGACATTGCGGCTCCGGGAAGTGCGATCTTGAGTGCATTGTTGGGAAATGACTATAAAGTACAGGATGGAACCTCTATGGCAGCGCCGATGGTCTCTGGGGTGGCTGCCTTGTTGAAAGCTGAGAATCCAACTTGGCAGGCCACGCAGATCAAAGAAGCGATTTTAAGGGGACGAGATTATGTGCCAAGCTTGGCAACGAAAGTGAAAACTCAGGGCAGACTCAATGCCTACAATTCATTGCGTGGGATTTATCGGACGGCACCGCCAGAGCCGACGAATTGGGTGCGCCAAAGTCTGCCGGAGGTGATCGAAACGCTTCACCCCGTTCCTTTTGCCTATGAGAAGGCCTTTGAAGTTTACGGTCCTGTAGATGCTAAAGCGATGCGAATCATTTTTGATCAGATCGAGGACTCGTGCCGTTATTGTACCGTCGAGATATATGACAAAACGGGGACCATGGTAGTTTCCACTTCCCAAATTCCGGGGGTTCGATACAATGAGACCAGTCGCTACGTCTTCGGCAATTATATGAAGATTGTCTATAAGACAGTTTTGACTCCTGGGGCTTATGGATTTAAAGCCTCGTACTTCGAGTATTCAAGGTAGAAAGATGAACCTATTTCTTACATATCTCTTTGCCGCAAGTTGTGGCTTGCAAGTGAAGTCCTTCACTGTTCGCGGGGACTCGATGAGTCCTTTGTTGAAGTCGGCGCAAGAGATTCGGGTGAGTCTTGATTACTACAAGTGCCATCAGCCTGTGGTCGGAGATATTGTAATCATAAAGATTACAGATGATAGAAATGAGATCGTCAAAAAGGTCGTGGGCGGACCTGGTGACTTCTTTGAATATCGCAATCGGAATATCTATATTAACAAAAAGATTTTGAAGAACAGTCAGGGGCAGGCCTACGCTTTGGATTCAAAAATGCTCGAGCTGTATGCGAAATCCTATCCAACTCTTCCCAAAGACACCTATCTCGTGATGGGGGATAACATTAGCGGCACGCTCGATTCGTCTAAATTTGGGATGATCGATATTCGTCAGATTACAGGAAAAGTATTATTCAAGTCCCCTCAGAATTAGACACGAGGGACACGTGATTCAAAATGTGAATGTATATTAGGTCCAGAGCGGTCTGTTCCGATATGTTCACAATGGTGGATTTTCTTTTTAAAGCTTCTCTGATTCTTTTTTTAGCTGGATGTTCGCTTGATGCGAATATTCTCGCCTCACGGGAGGGGTTGACTGTCAATGGTCCTCAAGACCCGAAGGGACATGAGGGACCAACGTCAGATTCACCGGCCCTTCGTGGTACTTCCGCAGGGGCAATTGCAATCCGAGAAGTTCCGAGTGTCCACGGTGGAAGCTGGAAAGTGAGCTCTTCTGCCGGAGACTGGACCCAAGGAATTCGTCAAAAGAAAAATGGGTGGACAGTCTATACATCCCTACAAGGTAATCTAATGTCCTTCTAGTCCCCCCTGCAGCACCTCCACTCTGGCGGTGTATTTTGTTTAAATACTCCTCAAATTCACATCTTACAGCTCATGGGCGACCATATATCCTCCGATCCGGATGACAAATCAGTAATGTCATTGTGAGGTATATATGGAAGCTGTACGTGTGTGGTTGCGGGGTGTTCGATTTAAACTTTTGGTTCTGATTCTAATTCCCAGCACTCTCTTTGTTCTTCTGAGTCTGACGGCGATCTGGGCTTTGCGATCACAGTTTGCGAATAGCCAAAGCATGGCCCAAGAGTTGTTTCCCAAAAACCAGATCATCATGAATATCCGAGTTCATGGAAATGCCATGATGAGATTTCTTTGGACGGCGGAGGCCTCAACGGACAATACGACAATTCGCAAAGAAAAGATTGAGGACGTACGAAAGCGATTTGCGGTTCTAAATAAGCTCTCCGCAGATTTTGAGGCAAAGTATCTGAGCGACGATATGAAGGAAAAATTCCCGATAGTAAAAAAAGAACTCGAGACTCTTGAAAAGCCACTGAATGAAACCTTGGCGCTGTTGGAATCCAATAGTGAAGACGGGAACTTGAAAGCGCGAAAGATAATGCTGGAGATTTTGGTTCCTCATGTGCAGACCATGATTCAAGCGGCAATGGACTCTAGTGACATCATCGAGGCACACATGGCCGAAGAAGTGAAAGAGGCTGAAAGTGTGGCCAATTTAGGAGAACGCATCGTAATTGCTCTAAGTTTGACTGGAATTCTAGGAATTATTTTGATCGGTATTTGGATGGGGCAGGCGTTGGCCTTGTCGTTGACCCGAGTTTTACAGGGCATTGAGCAGACAGAGGAGCAAGTCCTGACAGTCAGTCAGCAGTTGGCGGCGGCCAGTCATCAGGTTTCTTCCGGCGCCGTGCAGGCAGCCAGTTCTTTGGAAGAAACTGTGGCCTCCGTTGAAGAGCTTTCCAGTATGGTGAAAAACAATGCGGAAAGCGCCTCTACGGCATCAAGCCTCTCCAAGGACAGTCTGAAATCAGGGGAGCATGGAGAAAAAGAGATCAGACATATGATTGAAGTTATGTACGAGATCTCCGCGAGTTCGAAAAAAATCGAAGAGATCATTTCGGTGATTGATGATATCGCTTTTCAGACAAATCTTTTGGCCTTGAATGCTTCGGTTGAAGCGGCCAGAGCTGGCGAGCACGGAAGAGGATTCGCTGTGGTCGCGGAAGCTGTCCGCAGCCTTTCGCAACGAAGTGCGGTAGCGGCGAAAGATATCTCGGATCTCATCCGAATGAGCGTGGATAAAATTGGTGATGGCGAAAAGGCCGCGAAAGAAAGTGGTGAACATCTGCAGAAGATCCTTCTTTCAATTAGAAAGATGACAAGTTTGACAGAAGAAATCGCCGCTGCAAGTAAAGAACAGGCCGATGGTATCTCCCAGATTTCCAAGGCCATGAACGAGTTGGATACGTCGGTGCAACAAAATGCTTCGGCCTCAGAAGAGGTGGCCGCCTCTTCCGAAGAGATGACTCAACAGGCGAAACATCTTGATGAGTCTGTACTGGAATTGTCCCATCTGATTATGGGACATGCCGGTTAACAGATGGAATGATGTTTGATTGAACACCTCACTGGGGAATGATTGCATCTTGAGTGAGGTGTTTATGAGATTGAGCAGACGGTCTCTTCTGCATGTGTTGATCTTTTTAGTTCTGGGATGTCAGCAAAAGACTCCAGTTTATCATGACGTTCCTCTGGCTCCGCTCAATATCCAAAACTTACGCCAAGAATCCACGATGGTGTTTGACGTGCGATCTGCGGAAGAGTCTCAAAGACCGCTTTTGCCGGGTGCTGCAGCGATGCGATGGGACGATTTTTTAGGAATAAGCCCTTTGGCCATGGCGAAGCTGGCGGAAAAGTTGGACGTGAGTTCTGAGAAAACTATTCTTGTCGTAGGGCGCGGCAAGCAGGGAGCGGGAGAAGATGGCTATATCGCGTGGATCTTCGATATCTTTGGAATGCAGAACGTTTATACGTTGTCCTCGGAATTCTATTTAAATAGTGGATTTAGTGCCATACCATCTGCCGTCAGAAAGCCCGCAGGACATCCGGAGGCTGATCCGAATCTATTCATTGAGGCTGTTGATTTTAGAGCCTACGTAACTCAAACATTGCCACAAAGAGGATGGACGAGCAAAGCGCGCAGTCGGGCCTTGGGGGGAGTGCCCTTGGGCGCCTTGTATCCGCCGCCAAAATCTTTTTTCGGTATGAAATTTCCCGAACTGCAGCACAAGGTGCTTGTCTTAGACGTTAGGTCGCAAAACGAATTTGAAGGATACAATTTAAAAATGGAGAAGGCAGTCAAGGCGCCTCTTCTGCATCTGTCCTGGAGTGAGTTTTTTGATGATCGCGGTTTGCCGTCGGCTTCGGTAAATACTCGTTTAGCGGAACTGGGAGTTCATAAGAACTCGATCGTATTTGTTATCAGTGAGCGCGGGGTCCGAAGCGGAGCTGTCGCCTATGCCATGAGATCGCTGGGATATCAAAAGGTCGTGAATTATCTGGGGGGCTATCGACAATGGGAACGACAATAGTCCGGTTCTTTCATTAAGATCTCATCCTGAGAAATTCAAACTCATTAATATCGGTCCATATGTGAATCTTTAAATAACATGTCCACGGTGTCCATCTGTTATGTTTTTTTGATATCCCGATAGGTTGTTTATGAAATTGTCGGGGATGTTGTGGAATTTAAAGTCGAAGATCTTGCTGGGCGGACTGATTTCGTCGGCTCTTGTCGTGGCCATCAGCGGTTGTTCGATGGATGCGCAGATTTTAAGTTCGTCTTTGCCTCAAGTTGAATCTGTGGAGCGACGGACTCAACCCGATTTCATTAATGGTGAAACAGTCACGACCTCCAATCACTATCAGATCAGTGGGGCGATCGGCGAGATATCTGAAAATCAGGTGCTGGATAATCACTATGAAATTCAAGGTGTTTTCTATGATGCCGAATAAGATATTCTTGGTCCTTATTAAGATGGCTCTTCTATTGTTGACGTCACCGTCATGGGCGGTGAATAAAGGTATTTCATTTCAGACGTTCATTAAAAGTCCCAATGGAACCACCGTCAATGCCACAGGTCTGACTGTGAATGCAAAGGTGCTGGCTCCCAATGGCTGCATTTTGCGTGAAGAGAATTTTTCAAATGTTGATGTTGTTAATGGCTATATGAACATCATTGTCACAAAGGGAACAGTGGGAGGAGCGGATCGAGGCTTCAGTGTTCAAAAGATTTTTGATAATACTCCTTTAGTTATCACGGGTCTGACTTGTGTTAATGCTGATGGCTCTGTGAACGGTGCTGTTACCAGCTATACACCGTCTTCGTCTGATATTCGAAAGCTTCGCATTTCGACCCTTTTGGGGAGTGATACGATTATCGCAGACTTCAATTTAAGATCGGTGCCCTTTGCAAGCAATGCGGAAACCGTGAATGGAAAAGTTGATACGGACTTCGTGAATATTAACAATAGCCAGAAATTATCCCAAGCGAATGTGGAAAGTATCTTCAATCGTTTTACAAAGCTGGATGCCATCTTAAACAGCTTTAATGCCGGGGGAACTGCGGCGGGAATCAACGTCACGGGAAATGCCGCTAACGTCACTGGGACGGTTGCTATCGCTAACGGGGGTACGGGAGCAACGACCTTGGCTGGAGCAAAGACGGCTTTGGGTATCGGAACAGTGGCCGCTCTTGATCTTCCAACTCCTTTGGATGCGACAAAAGTTCTTAAAGGCGATGGCACATGGGGAACGATCACTGGCGGAGTGAGCAGCGTAGCCGGTAAAACCGGCGCTGTGACTCTTACAAATTCTGATGTGAGTGGGCTTGGACCTTTAGCGACGATGAGCACGTCAGGAACTCCGGACGGCTCAAAGTTCTTGAGGGATGATGGAGCTTGGACCGCGATTTCCGCTACAGATACGACGAAGCTTCCGCTTTCTGGTGGTACGATTACGGGGGCTTTAAATATGTCCTCTCAGGACATTACGGCAGTAAACAATGTAAATGCAACGAACGTGAATGCGGGGGCCGGTGCTTTTACAAATCTTAAGGTATACGATGGCTCAGCAAATTATCTGACTCAAAATTATCCCACGGGTGGAACCTCTTACACTATCAAATGGCCAGCGAGTGTTGGGTCTGCCAATCAAGTTTTGCAAATTAATTCTATTTCAGGAAATGTGGCAACACTAGGATGGGCTACGGGAGCTTCGAGTGGAGTGAGCAGTGTGACAGCGGCCGGTACGGCTGGAAACCCTCTCAGTGTTGGCGGAACGGCGTCGGCTCCGACGATTGATATTTCGGCAGCGACGTCGAGTGCAAATGGATATTTGAAGTCGGCGGATTGGGCAACGTTCAACAGCAAACAAGCTGGAAGCACTGAATTGTCTGGTCTTGTAACGGGAATGGTATCAACAGGTATCGTGCAGAGAACTGCCGCCGGAACTTATACAACTCTTGGAACAAGTTCTCCACTTTCTGTGGTCGCCGGTGATATCACTTTGGGAACAGTACCTGTGGGCACTGGTGGTACGGGTTCAACAGATGGTTCGATTTCTGGAACAGGGGCGTTGACGTTCGCCGCCGGCGGGACGAATCAAAATGTGACTCTGACTCCGAGCGGAACAGGTTCGACAATTTTAAATGGCAATATCGGCATTAGGACGTCGTCACCTGTTCAGGCACTGAGTGTTGGGAACTCGATTCAGGCGACATCGGATTACTCGACAGCTTATGTTCCTCGTCAAGTTCAAATTAACGATCTTTATACGAATACGGCTTCCGGGCAACATTCAACAATGAGTATCTTTGCGCAAGCGGGAGCTTCAGCTAATAGCACATCTGTGGATACGGCATTTCAGGTCGACAACTTTGTACCGTCATCTCAAACCGTAAACTATGCTCAGAAAATAGGAATTCGTGCTCAAGTTAATAATGCGGGATCTGGAAATGCAGGCAACGCCACTGGTGGTCAGTTTTTAGCTAATTATAGTGGCACGGGCACGCCCGGAGCTATCACTGGGAGTACATCAACCGCTTCCAATCTGTCTGCGGTGACGATGAGCACTGTTTACGGATCTCAGAGCTCCGCATTGAACTCTTCCACCGGGTCTATTACGAACGCCTACGGGGCGCTCAACTCGGTTTTGAATTCAACGGGAACAGTCACAGCGGCCTATGGTATCTATGGAAACGTGGGTAATCTCTCCACAGGGACTGTGGGAACTGCCTATGGCCTTTACTCCAATATTACCAATGGTGCCAGTGCAACCATGACATCGGCTTATGGTCTTTATTTGACCAAGTCTGTTAATGGCGTCGCCAGCAGTAACAACTTTGGAATTTATCAAGCTGACAGCTCCAACAATTACTTTGCCGGCAACTTGGGAATGGGATTGACGAATCCGTCGGCAGCTCTTCACTTGAGATCTGGAACTTCGATGGCGGGAACCGCACCCTTGAAGTTGACTGCTGGAATAAACCTCATGACCCCTGAAGCTGGTGCTATTGAGTATGATGGGACATCACTTTATTATACGGATGAAACAGCCACGCGACGAACTATCGCATCAACAGCCACAGGTAGTGGCGCGTTCTCAGGAGTTTCATCGCTCACGAACGCGTCGGGAGATATCACCTTAGCCCCAGCGACTTTGTCGGGGGCGGTGCTTGTGAACTCTGGCGCTGCCTCGACGGGAACCTCGAGCGGTGCCGTCGTGGTGACAGGTGGTATGGGCTTGTCTGGAGATATCTTTTCGGGAGCTTCCATCAATGCAACAACTGCAATGACGGCGGGTTCGTCACTGACGACTCCGCAAATTTACGGTTCATCGGCGGCGAGTGGTAATGTTAAAATCGATGGAACTTCGAATGCAACGAAGGGCCATGTGCTTCTGGCGAGCGCGGGTGGGAACGTCGGTATAGGGACAACTGGCCCTTTAACAAAGCTTAATGTACAAGTCGCAAATGCTCCTAATACTGATGATGGAATAACTGTTGGAAGAGCAATGAACGCAAGTTTAATTGGCCTTAAATTAAAGTCTGATGGTTCTGGGAATTATCGTGGAGCCATTACCTCAAAAGGCAATGGTTTTTCTGAAACAGAGGTCATGACTTTTCTTGCTGATGGGACAGGCTCCGGCAACGTCGGGATTGGAACAACGTCGCCATTGACTGTGCTTCATTTGCAAAAGCAGGGTGCGGGGGGCGAGCAACAAGTTTATCTTGATAGCTATTCAGGCTCTAGCTCTGGAGCGCCATCACCTAACTTTGTGGGAAGATCCTCCAGAGGAACTCCTGAAGCTCCTTTGGCCGTAGGCACTAACGATGTCTTGAGTTACCTCACTGGAAGAGGTTACAATTCCAGTTCCAGCAATTTTGCTGGCGCCGCCGGTTTTCTAAATGGAGCTTATATCGCAATGATGGCCGCAGAAAACTGGACCGGCGCAGGCAATGGTTCATACATGACTTTTAATACGTCGCCTATCGGAACGGCTTCAAATGGATATGAACGCATGCGAATTGATCCATCGGGCAACGTCGGTATTGGGACAACAACCCCATCAACCACTCTGGATCTTGCAACGGGCTCGTTCAGCGCGGGTGGCTTTTCTACGAAAAGACTGTTCAGCGGAACTTGGGATACGACCAAAAAATTGCAGATCGCTTCGAGTTTTTTATCTTCAGGAAATTCAACCTTTAAGCTTGCTTTTAAATCGACGGCGGCTTGTGGGGCAACTTATTTTGAAGAGTGGACTGTTCAGTCTGGAGCTTACAATCAAAGTTGGGGAAACTCTTTGATCATTAGAAATCGACAAATAGGTGGTGGTAACTGTGGATACTTTATAAATCCAAGCATCGCCTTTGAGGGCTCGTGGCCGTACGCACTTTCAATTTCCAACACAAATCCAATTCCAAATTTGGAAATTTACTTTCAAGGATATGGAGCTGGAGATGTTTCGACATCTCTGGTCGCGGGCACTGTGACGGGACAAAATAATCAGCTTATTACTGAGAACTTTATTAACAACTATGTTGGGATTGGAACAACCAACCCGACCCAGAGATTGCAAGTCGGTTCCAGCGGCGATGGTTCTGTGGCCATTGCCAACGCCTGGAATACATTCTCAGATATTCGTTTAAAACGCGACATCGAAAGAATTCCGAATGCCTGTGCCATGGTCGACAAACTCAGTGGTTATTACTATCACTGGAGGACGGGCGAAGATCATTCGCGTCAAGTGGGTGTGATCGCTCAAGAGGTGGAAGCTGTGTTACCGGAACTTGTAAAGACCGGGCGGGATGGAATTAAGACGGTTGACTACCCGAAACTGACTGCCGTCTTAATAGAGGCTTCCAAACAGCACAATCGAGACATTGCGACATTGAAGGCCAAGGCGGCCCAGTTTGAAGTCGAAAATGCCAAACTCAAACAAGAAAATGCTGATGTAAAAGCTCGACTCGAGAGAATCGAGAAAATCCTCGGTAACCACCCGGGTTCAATAACAAAAAAATAATCAAAATCAGAAGTTTGAACATCGCATGTCTGCGGTGTCCACCTGTTTCTATATCTTATCGATCCGATAAGATATTTATGAAAATAAGCAACATGCCGTGGAAAATGATGGTTAAGGGCACTTTGGTGTACCTCCTGCTTCTGACGTCTCAGGTTTTTGCACAGGCGGGTAAGGGGATTTCTTTTCAAGCTTTTATCAAGAGTCCGACAGGTATTGCTGTCAATGCTACAGGTCTTACCATCAATGCGAAGATCCTTGCTCCGAATGGTTGCATTCTTCGTGAGGAAAGTTTTACCAATATCGATATCGTCAACGGCTATCTGAACGTGATTATCACGAAAGGAACAGTTGGCGGTGCGGATCAGGGCTTGAGTATTCTCAAAGTTTTTGACAATACTCCGACGGCGATCACGGGTCTGATCTGTATTAATACAGATGGTTCAGTGAATGGAACGCTAACAAGTTACACGCCGACTTCGAACCATGCTAGAAAGCTCCGTATTTCGACGACGATAGGGGCGGATCCTATCGTTGCTGAATTCAATCTCAGATCCGTACCATTTGCGACGAACTCAGAAACAGTGAATGGCAAGTTGGATACTGATTTCGTGAATATCAATAACAGTCAAAATTTGACTCAGTCGAATGTTGAAAGTGTCTTTAATAGATTCACTAAGCTGGATTCTCTCTTGAATAACTTCAACACAAGTGGAACTAGCGCAGGGATCAATATCACTGGTAATGCCGCGACGGCAACAACCGCAAGTAATGTGACTGGGACTGTTGCTGTGGCTAATGGTGGCACGGGAGGATCCAATGCCAGTGCGGCAAGAACCAATCTAGGACTTGGCACAATTTCTACATTGAGTTTACCGAGTCCCGTTGATGCGACGAAGGTTCTTAAAGGAGATGGAACTTGGGGAACTGTTGCTGGAAGTGGAACTGTCACGGGAATCACAGCGGGAACAGGGCTCACGGGGGGAACGATCAATAGCAATGGTACGATTGCCGTAGATGTAGGTACGACAGCTAATAAAATTGTGCAGTTGGATGGATCTGGGAAGTTGCCTGCCGTGGACGGAAGTGCGCTGACCAACATCACGATGGCAATCGACAGTATCGTCAATGCGGCAGCGAAGTATTTTGATTACAAGCCCAATAATGTGGCCTGTGGTAACGGCGAGATTTTAAAATATTCAACGGGAACTGGCTGGATCTGCTCAACACTTTCAAGCTCGGGAGCCGTCACAAGTGTGAGTGCGGCGTTGACAGCGGGAAATCCAATCACCGTATCGGGCACCAGTGTGACAACGATTGATATTCCAGTGGCGACTTCAGTGGCGAATGGCTATCTAAAATCTTCAGATTGGTCGACTTTTAATGGAAAACAGGCCGGAAGCTCTGAGCTGTCTGGCCTTGTGACGGGAATGGTGTCGACAGGCATTGTGCAAAGAACAGCGGCGGGAGCCTATACAACGTTAGGAACAAGTTCGCCGCTTTCTGTGGTTGCCGGAAATATTTCATTAGGCACGGTACCTGTTGCTAGTGGCGGTACGGGCACCACGACTGGATCCATCACAGGAACAGGAGCATTGACCCTTGCCGCGGGGGGAACGAATCAAAATATCACTCTCGATCCAAGCGGCACTGGATACACAATATTGAACGGCAATGTTGGTATCGGGAACACCAATCCGACAGCGAGACTTCATATTGGCGGGACAGCTGGCGTTGATGGAATTAAATTTCCGGATGGAACCGTTCAAACCACAGCGGCCACAGGAGGAAGTTGGTCAGCAGTGACTTCGAATATCACAGCTGTGGCTGGAGGAAAGTATTTAGTAGATACGTCCTCAGGGGCGATTACGATCACGCTTCCAGTCTCGCCCAGTCTTGGAGACGAAATTGCGTTTGTTGATGCGGCCAGTAACTTTGCTACGAACAATCTGACGGTGGGGCGGAATTCACTCAAGATCATGGGACTTGTCGAGGATATGACAGTTTCAAGTAACAACGCATCTTTTACGTTGATCTACTACAATGCCGCCAATGGATGGAGAATTAAGTAATGCAGCTGAAAAAACTATTTTTTATACTGACCTTTTCTTTTGTTGCTGTTTCACATGCTAGCAACCTTTCTCAATTTCAAGGAAAAAAGAAGAAGTGCCAAGAGTTCACTGCGATTGGAGCAACCACGTGGACCCGTCCTAGCGGTGTTGAAACAGTGGACTACCTTGTCGTTGGTGGGGGCGGCGGTGGTGGTGGTGCTGGGCCAAGTGGTTCTAGCTATGCGTGTGGTGGTGGTGGTGGTGGTGGCGCCGTTAAAAAAGGCGAGCTCACAGTTGCAGGCAATATCTCCGTTACCATCGGAGCAGGTGGGGTAGCCGGAGGAAAAGACGGAAGCAACTACGGCACCAACGGTGGCGATGGAGGTTTGAGTAGTTTCGGTTCTGTTACGGCTTTAGGTGGTGGCTTCGGGGTTGGTTCTCATCAGGGTTTTAGTCTTGATACGAGCACCGCGACGGGCGGCGGTGCTGGGGCTTGGAACGGGAGCAATTATACTTTCTGTGGCGGTGGTGGCGGAAGCGGTGGTCACGGATCTTTGCTTGGGTGCAGTGGAATGAATGGAGTTCGTTGTGAAGGGCTTGGTCCAACCGGCGTAGATGGTGGTTCCGGTGGGTCTTCCGCTATATTAGGTTCCCCCGGAGGAATGGCCTCTGGCAATGGAGGTGCTGGTATAGATGGATATGGAGGCGGCGGCGGCGGTGGAAGCTCCTACAACAATACCGCTGTGGGTAAGGGAGTTGCTGGTGGTGGTCGTGGCGCCAATGCGGGAGGGAATAGCTCCGCCATTAATGGGAAGGCGAATACTGGGGGCGGCGGCGGCGGTGGCGCATATAGCACTGGAAGTGGTTTTAATCCTTCAGCTGGTGCCGGCGGCTCTGGTTATGTGAAAGTCTGCTGGTGGGAATAGCTGAGGCACGAATATATGTGCGACTCAAATCTTGTTGCTGTCGAAGTTTTTAAAGAGAACCCTCACTCCCAAACGAAAGGAAGCCGAAGTTTCCAGGGAATGAGGGTTGAAAGATTAGTTTAGATTTTTCAAATTCACACAGTCATAGTCTCTTTCAGAGAACCATTTCAAGACGTGAACGCGTGCGCGCGAAGGCATTTTAGTCTCTGGATCAATAGTGAGGAAGTAATCATACTGAGTGCCTCCGACTTTCTGAGTTGCCGCAAAGAAGGGCGTGTAAAGGATATCGGTGTTGAGTCCGTAGATCTCTTGCCCCGATGTTTTGCCATCAAGATCCGCAGCGCAACTTTTTACTGCAGGATATTCAGAGCGATGGTAGTTGGTGACGCGAGACATGAGAGACACTGGGTCTTTACTGACTTGCTCATTGTTAAAGGCAAATTGAGCCTCAATGTCGAAGCAGTGATGTCCTTTTGTCTCGGACGAAGTCACTTGTCGAACCACGACATAGCAGATATTTCCAGTCGGTTGTTCATTGATTTGTTCTTGCCCGTGAAGGGTCTGGCCCGAATATGACTTCAACGTTTGTGCAGACACATTCAAAGACAATAACATCAAAAATGCACTCATCATTTTTCCCATTGTAGACTCCATGTTTTTGGTGATGAGCGGATATAGCAAGGTCAGAAGTTCTTGGGAATGCAGCAAATTGATGCTTGTTGATTTTTTCTGTTTAAATTGTGAGCCCCGCGTGAGCTTCGGAGGTTAACTCTGGAGCTTCCCGATATCTTTGAGGGAGTTCTCCTTTAAGACTTTCTAAAAATGCTTTAATCAATTGTACTTGCTCGTCGCTAAGATCTTTATTGAGTTGTAATTTTCCCATCCAGCGGATGGCCATTTTTAAATCACTCGTGGAAGCATCATGAAAGTACGGAGCCGTTTCGGAAATATTTCGCAAAGAAGGGACCTTGAACACATAGAGATCTTCTTCCTTTTGAGTGACATCGAATCGACCTTTATCAGGATTTGGTGCTTGAGTTAAATTCCAATAGCTTTGAAACACTCCAAACTTTTGCAGACTTCGACCGCCCAGGGCGGGGCCATTGTGGCAAGAAACACAACCGATCTCGATAAAAGTGCGTAAACCCTTCTGGGCCTCTAAGGAAATAGCTTTGTTGTCTCCTTCAAGAAATCGATCCAAGGGGGCTCGTGTAGTCAGGGAACGTTGATATTGTCCAAGTGCTGCGGCGGCATTTTCAAGACTGAGGGGCGTGGAGGATTTGGGGAATGCGCGCGCAAAAAGTGGCGTGTATCCAGCGGCCTTGAGGCGCATCAGGCTTTCTTCAACGCTTGAGTTTCCTAAGCTGAGGGGAGTTGTGAAGGCCTTGAGAGCTTGTTCCTCCAAGCTTGCGCGGTCGAAGCGCCAATGGACAATGGTTTGGTACTTCAGATTTAATATAGACTGGGCATTGCGAGCCCCTTTGTTGTTGTTAAATCCCATTGATTGAGGCAGGCGATCCGTGCTGTAAAATTGCGGCTGATGGCAGCGCACGCAAGCGGTCGTGCCATCTTTGGAGAGGCGATAGTCAAAAAAGAGCTTTCGTCCCAATTCAATTTGTTCCAAGGTCGTTTTGTCAGGCAGTTTTTCTTTTGCAGGTATAATCCCAAAGAGTGCTTTTGCCGTCTTTTGAAGTTCTTTGACAGGAGTCTCCGCCAGAGCATTGTTTGTTGTCAGAAAGAACAAAAGCACAGCAGCAAGGCGTCTCATGAGCAGTCCCTCGTTTAGAAAAGCAGAAGTTTCGTTTTCTAAGATAAGGTGAGTTCTTCAAAAGATCCAATGACATCATCATAATGCCACAGTTGACCGCTTTCCAAATCGAAGTAAACTCCAAAGAGTTGAAGACCTCGACTTTTGATAGCTTCATCGATGAAATGGAAAGTTCGTAAGTTGTCCAAGGAAGTCACTATGGATTCCTTTTCACAGTCTCGGCAAAGAGTTTCAACGTCGCCATGAGGATTTTTAATTAGCACTTTTCCTTTGGCTTCTTCTGCAATGGTCATCCATTGAGCGACGAAGCCGCCTTTTTTCAGGTTCTCAGGTTGAAAGAGCGAACGAATGCCTCCACATTGGCGGTGTCCAAGAACAACGATATTTTCTACGGCCAAGTTCACGACAGCAAACTCGATAGCCGCACTCACCCCGTGAAAGCCGATTGAGGACTCAAAGGGGGGCACTAAGTTGGCCACATTGCGAACAACGAAAATATCACCAGGAGAAGAAGAAAATAAAATTGCCGGATCGACGCGGGAGTCACTGCAGGCGATCATCAAGGTTTTGGGTCTTTGGCCGCTGCTGGCAAGTCGTTCGTAGACGGAGGTTTCCTCAGTGAAAAAACGTTCTCGAAAGCGGCGAAATCCTGCCACCATTCGTAATATTTCTTTTTTCAGTGCGCGTTCTTGGTTCATCGAGTCCTCTGGTAGATATGTGTATCACTGGAGTTAGTTTTTTTGAAAAGAAATTACGAGGGGGGAGTGGAAGAGGGGATTATTGTTGGGAGGCCATCTGTAAATACCTGATATCGCTAATTATTCTCTATACATTGTGTTAAGTGGCGAGGTTTGACGCAAGTTGAATTGATTTTCTAAGTCGTTATTGGCGTCTAGCAATTCGTGTCGCTTCTTCTGTTCAATGTTGAGAAAGTAAGTGTCTAGTGTAAGTGCCTGAAATCACCCGAGATGGCCCTCGGGAGCGTGGGGAGATGAGATTCTTTCGATTTCAGCCTATGCCTAGAGTATGTAATAAAACGAGGGGCTTGGTTTTTGTCTTGAAAATGTATAGAATATTCTATACAAGACATTGAGCTCCACGAAAAGGAGGTCAAACCCGCTTTCGTGAGATAAAGAAAGGAAATCTTTTATGAAAAAAGTAGCCTCGATATTCGTATTGCTAAATCTTCTTAATTTCAGCTGGGTGCAAGCTGCGGATTTGTCTGATCCTGAGGTTGTTTCGTCTGTGGATTTAAATCGATATGCTGGGTACTGGTACGATATTGCTCATGCTCCCAACTTCTTCCAACGAGGTTGTGTTCGTTCAACGGCTGAATACGCTGTATTAAGTCCTCTTTCTGTTTCGGTTAAAAATACTTGCTACAAGGAGGATGGCTCTATCAGTGACATCGACGGTGAGGCAAAGGTTGTGAACCCAGAAGTTCCAACAAAGCTGAAGGTGCGTTTCAACTTTTTTGCGCGCGGTGACTACTGGATCGTGGATCTTGACCCTGACTATCAATGGTCTGTTGTTAGCGGGCCCGAGAAAAAATCTTTGTTCATTTTGTCCCGTCAGGCTCCGATGGATCCACAAGTCTTGGCTCAGATTGTCGATAGACTTAAGCAGCGTGGGTTTAAAACCGACGACCTTATATATGGCCAGTATTAGACTGTGAGATATTTACGGCCCCTCAATGAGACACCGCCAAGAGGCAGAGGAGGGGCCTAGGGGAGATCTTTTAGATAGGTGTGAAACTCCTCGATCGTGCTAAAGGTATTTATTTCGCGCTTGAGGTTTAAATCTATTTGCATCGAGTTTCGTCCAGCCAGAAGAAAGACGATATGGGTTGGCAAGTTTCGATCCAGGAAGTTGATGTAGCTAAAAAGACTTTCTTTCGCGCCTTCTTTTTCTGAAATCGTGTTTGAGATGAGTAAGTGGCTTGCATTGTAGCGAATGCAGGTTTCGCAGAGATCTTTTTTTGGTGTGCTTGGCCCAAGGAACAAGGTTTTGAGGCCCTCAAGTTTGCTGAGGCTTGCGGCAAATGAAATCCCCATGTCATGGAGGTCACCCTCGGGAGTTGTCATGACAAGGCGAGATTTTGAGTTGGATGTTCTGCTTTCGCCTCGAGCAAGAACGAGTTGTTCTTTGATGAGTGCTGAGAGGATGTGCTCTTGCCCCACAGAGAGTTGTCCTTCCGCCACAAGTTGGCCCATTTGACCAGCCAGGGGTGTGAGAATATCGGCAATCAGGCTTTCAGATTTTGTATTGCGGCGTTTTTTCTGGAGCTGTTCAGATATCTCATCCCACTTAAAAAGGTGGGCAAGATCCATGATCTCGGAAATATACTTTAGATGTTTGTTCGGCGGCGTCGGCATAGAGCTTAAAACCTCTTGTTGAGGAAGAATCTTCTCTAGGTCCGCGAGATTCAGCTTGGCAATATTTCCGATCTTGTAGCCCTTGTCTAAGAGGGCCTGCAGAAGACGAGCTTTCTGAAGATCTTGAAGGGAGTAGATTCGTCGCCCTGTGGAGGTCCGTTTGGGTTTGAATGCCTTATAGCGTGTTTCCCAGCCGCGCAAGGTAAATTCGGAAATGCCTGTGAGTTCGATAATCTGTCGAATTGAAAATGATTCACTTTTAGCCATGGTCTTATTTTAGTCACGGCCTCTTTAAAATGTATAGAAAAATCTATACAATTATGAAGAAGTAAGACATATGGTAAGCGAGGTGTCAAATGAAGACAGCAGTCATCGGTGCCGGGATTAGTGGTTTAGGGGCAGCATGGATTTTGAGTCAGCAAGATGAGGTTCATCTTTTTGAGTCAGAAGGTCGTCTTGGGGGGCACGCACATACTGTAGATGTGAGCGACGGTTCCTCGGGGGTTCCCGTTGATACGGGGTTTCTGGTTTACAATGAACTTACATATCCTCATTTAAAAAGTTTTTTTAAAGAACTTCATATCGAGACGGTGGCGTCGGATATGTCTTTGGCGATCAAGGCTCCCTATAAGGACTTGGAGTGGGCAGGTACGAATCTGGATACTGTTTTTGCTCAAAGATCCAATATTGTTCGTCCAGCCTTTCTAAGGATGCTGTACGATATTACACGTTTTAACCGTGAGGCCGAACAGAATAAAGAGCTTGCGCAAAAGCATGGGTGGAGTTTGAGACAACTCGTGCAGAGTCGATCCTATAGTGAAGAGTTTAAACGTGACTATCTTTTGCCGATCGGCGCTGCCATTTGGTCAACTCCAGAAAGAGGTATGGAAGAGTTTCCTGCTGAAACCTTTTTAACTTTTTTTATTAATCATCGTCTTTTACAGATAAGCAATCGCCCTATCTGGAGAACAGTGAAGGGCGGCTCTATTGAATATGTAAAGAAGGTGGCAGCACGTATTCCTTTTGTGCATTTAAATGCACCTGTTCAAAATGTGGAAAGACGCCAGGACAAGGTTTTGGTACGCACAAATGGCGAGTGTTTGGAATTTGATCGAGTTGTCTTTGCAACTCACGCGCCAATTACGCTTCGTATGCTGGGAAATGCCACGGACCTCGAACGTCGTGTATTAGGCTCGATCAGTACTAGTGCAAATAAGACTTACCTGCATACGGACTCTTCGTTTATGCCGACAAGAAGAAAGTGCTGGTCGTCGTGGAATGTTTTGGGATCTTCTGATAGCCAGAATCACGAGAACGTTTCTTTGACATATTTTATTAACAAGCTTCAACCTCTGGGGGCGAAGCAAGACTTCTTTGTGACGCTCAATCCGCGTTCTCCTGTTCAGCGAGTCCTAAGAGAGTTTAGCTATGATCACCCTCAATTTGATCGCGAGGCGATTGAGGCGCAGAAGTCTTTGCCATTAATCCAAGGACAGGGTGGGGTGTATTTTGCCGGCGCTTGGACTCGTTATGGTTTCCATGAGGATGGGCTGCTGAGTGCCGTCCGAGTCGGTGAGCTCCTGGGAATTAAGCCTCCCTGGGAGGTCTCGTGAATTCGCTGCACATTTTGAAAGGGCATGTTTTCCATAGCCGGGCTCATCAGGTTCGTCATAGCTTCCGTTATCCAATATTTGCGCTTCTTTTTTCTCTTCGTTCTGAAGATGAGTATTTACAAATTCTTAGAAAAAAAACGGCGGGTCTTTTGTCGTTAAATTCTCAGGACTACTTGCGAGGTCAAAGAGGCTCTTTGAGGGGCTCCAGCATCAAATTTCTAAAAGAAGAGTGTCAGTACGATGCTGATGAGATTGTGTTGCAGACTCTTCCTCGAATGTTTGGGTATGTTTTTAACCCTGTGAGCTTCTGGTTTTGCCGTCGCCAAGGAAATCTTGAGGCTGTTTTGTGCGAAGTGAATAACACTTTTGGTGAGCGTCACTTCTACTGGATTCGACCTTCGGAAGGAATAAAGGCGTCGCAATTTTACCGTTCAGATAAAGTATTTCATGTGAGTCCTTTCTTTCCAGTCGATGGCTTTTATAAGTTCCGTTTTCAATTTGAAGACGATCAGTCACGAGTGGATATTTTTTACTACGATGACAACGAGCAGTTGCGGTTTTCTTCTTGGATCGAGGGGCATGTTTCGGATTTCAAGAGTGAATCCCTATGGAAAATATTGTTGAAGTATGGCTGGATGACGCCGCTTGTGGTGATTCGAATACATTGGCAGGCTCTGAGGCTTTGGATGAAACGAGTGAGTTTTTATAAAAAGCCGGAACCGCCACACAAGGAGATCACATGACCAAGATGACATTGAAGACAAAACTTTTGATTAAACTTTTAGAGAACTCTAAAGGTGCAACCTTGCGGGTAACATTTCCTGATGGGTCTGTTGATTCGTTTGGAACGGGTGGGCCCTTGATTTCAATTCAAGTCCTTGATTGGAAAGTCTTTGATGAACTGGTTACCAAGGGGGATCTTGGATTGGCCGAAGCTGTTATCCGGGGAGACCTTGTGGTGGATGACATTTCAGCCCTTGTTCAGTGGGCGTGCTCCAATGAGGACGCGGTCAATCGCCTGCTCCACGGAACCTGGTATGGGACGTTACTTGCGAGACTTCGACACCTGATGAATCCGAACACCAAGCAGGGGGCAAAAAAGAATATTATGGCCCACTATGACCTAGGGAACAGCTTTTACGGACTTTGGCTTGATCCGAGTATGACGTATTCGTCAGGAATTTTTGTTCATAAAGAGGAAGATCTTCATGAAGCGCAAATGAAAAAGTACGATCGAATTATCGACGCCCTGGATATTCGCCCGGAAGATCACATTCTTGAAATTGGCTGTGGCTGGGGTGGCTTTTTCTCTCGGGCTGTTCAGCGGACCGGGTGTCGAGTTGCCGCTGTGATGAATTCTCCTTCACAGGCGCAATACAATCGTGAACTTATCGCAAGATCCGGCTTTGGGGACTACGTGGATTTGCGACAGCTAGACTATCGCGAAATAGAGGGCCGTTATGACAAGATCGTGTCCATTGAGATGGTCGAAGCCGTGGGGGAAAAGTATTGGCCAGATTTTTTTGGAAAAGTAAGTGACTCCTTAAAAGACAAGGGGTCTGCCTTAATCCAATCAATCACGATTCAAGATCAATATTTTGATCATTATCGACGTAATGCGGATTTCATTCAGCGCTATGTATTTCCAGGAGGAATGTTACTGGCACCCAAGGTTTTCGCCGATTACGCGACCAAGTTAGGGCTTAAATCAGAAAAGCCATTTGAGTTTGGAGTCTCCTACGCAGATACATTGCAGAAGTGGAAAGGGAATTTTCAAGCGGTCGAAGGTGAGGTTCGCGAGATGGGGTTTGATGATAAATTTATGCGCCTTTGGAATTTGTATTTAAGTTATTGCGAAGGGGCGTTTCGAGCAGAGCGTATTAATGTCGGTCACTACCTCCTGCAAAAGTAAAGCGAGTTGAAATGGCACCAGGTGGGTCACGCTAGGGTAGGGTTATGGAAAATTTTTGGATGCAGATATTGGGTGCTCTTTTAATGATGGTGTTGTTGATGACAGGCACCTGGCTTTTGGGGCGACGATGGAACAACTATAGCGTCATTGATAGCCTCTGGTCGTTATCATTTTCATTGGTCAGTTGCTTTTACTTTTTCACGAGTCCGGGATGGTGGGTTCGAAAAGCTTTAGTTTTGTCAGTCGTGATGCTTTGGAGTCTTCGTCTTTCCTATTTCCTGAGTCGTCGCATTTATTCTCACCATCCTGCGGAGGATTCGCGCTATAAGGCTTTGCGCGATGAATATGGGTCACAGGTGGTGTGGCGTTTTTTTCTTTTCTTTCAGTATCAGGGCCTCAGTGTTGTTCTTTTGAGTCTTGTGTTTTTAGAGCCTATGCGAAACACGAAGGACAGTCTCTCGCTAATTGAAGGAATCGGTCTTTCGCTGAGTCTGCTGTCTTTGTTAGGTGAAAGCATTTCCGATACTCAAGCCCAAAAGTTCAAAGCGAAACCAGAAAACTATTCAAAGGTGTGTGATGTCGGGTTGTGGAAATACTCTCGTCATCCAAACTATTTCTTCGAGAGTTTGGTATGGTGGGGATTTTTTGTGACAGCATTAGGAACCGCCGGGGCATTTTACACAATCTATGCCCCTTTAACTATTTTATTGGTTCTTACTAGGGTAACGGGAATTCCTCCATCTGAAGCTCAGGCTTTAAAAAAGCGCGGGGATGCATATCGGCAGTATCAAGCGAAGACCTCTGCATTTGTGCCGTGGTTTCCGAAAGAGAGAGCTTAGTAAGGGTAGGATGGGGCTCGGGCCGTCGTGTCCCTCGGTCGCATCCTGCGACGTCGGTCGAACCTACGACCCAAGTTTGACCGATAACTTCGAAGCCTATTTTGGTTCTTCACGGTTAACAGTGGGAAACGATGAGTCATAAATAAGTGAGGCATAAG
>NZ_JBLJBT010000008.1:0-11703 GCF_047637665.1 Bdellovibrio sp.
CTTATGCCTCACTTATTTATGACTCATCGTTTCCCACTGTTAACCGTGAAGAACCCTATAAAAACCCTCCAAAATTCATAAATACCTGAAAACTCAAACCAGTAGTTTCATAAGTTACGTCCCCCCCATTGACCCTGTGATCCAAAAGACGTAGCATTAAACCATCCAACGCCAAAACAGGGAGGGCTTATGATTGTCACATTCTTTAAATCAAACAACAGCTCTCTTGGGTTTAAGTCTTAATTTTACCATTTTAAGCATTTCAATTTAAAATCCACGAGAGCTCCGTTTTATTTTTCAACAATAAATTTTGGAGTTATCGAGTGAATTTATATTCAAACCTCATCCCTTTGGGATGGGACTTATTTTTTGAACAACAACTAGAACTAACAGATAAAAACCTCAAAGTGGGTCGTGTGATCGGACAAGAACGCGACCTCTATCGTGTGGCTTTTGCTGAAGAAGACACCTCGTGGGCGCAGATCTCGGGGCGGTTTCGTCATGACAATGAGATGTCGTCGGGAAGTTATCCCGCAGTAGGTGATTGGGTTTTGTGTAAAAGTGAAGAGCATCAGGATAGGGCACTCATTCAAAAGGTGTTGGGACGTCGATCGTGCTTTTACCGCAAAGACCCTGGTGAAGGTGTGCAAGTGGTTGCTGCCAACATGGACGTGGTTTTTATTGTTACCTCCATGAATCGCGATATGAACCTGAAGCGCCTGGATCGCTATTTAAGTATGGTGTGGGATAGCGGAGCTTTGCCTGTTTTGGTTTTAAGCAAAATGGACTTGGCTGACGATGCAGAGTCTCTGCTCCAAGAGCTAGCTGACACGTATGTGGGAGTCCCTATTCACGGGGTCAGTATCTTTGAGTCTTCCACATGTGAAGTTTTAAAAACTTATTTGAAGCCAGGAAAAACCGTCGTGTTGATGGGATCATCGGGGGTGGGGAAGTCCACTTTGACGAATTTCTTTTTAGGCGAAGACGTCATTAAAACTCAAGATGCTAGAGAAGATGACGATCGAGGGCGCCATACGACGACATCGCGCTCTTTGTATCGCTTACCTGAAGGCGCTCTTTTGATGGATACGCCGGGGATGAGGCAGTTGGCTTTAGTGGATCAAGAAGAGGGTGTGCAAGGTCTTTTTGAAGACGTTGTCGACTTAGCAAATTCTTGTCGCTTTAATGACTGTGCCCACCAAAGCGAGCCAGGGTGTGCAGTTCGGTCCGCTTTAGAAGACGGACGTCTGCAAGCGGACAGATGGGAGAGCTACTTGAAACTGCAAAGGGAAGTGTCTCATCAGGAACGGAAAAATGATCCGCAGAAGTTAGTGGAGGAACGCAAACGATGGAAACAGATCAGCAAGGACTTAAAAGCACGTGTAAAACAAAAAGGCCGGGGAGAAATCTGACCCCGGCCCTTCTTTGAGCTATGAAACTAGCTTAAAGAAGGGATTGTGGGGGGCTCTTAAGTACTGATTCGACAAGGCTGCTTTTGTTTTTTAGTCTTAAAGGATAGCCAATAGGAAACATCTAGAGAGATTGGAGCATCGCAGCCCATGGGAAATTCAGGTGCAACTTCAAAAGCCTCAAAGAAAAATCAAACCACAATTCCAGCCAGAGTCCGAAAAGCCCTAGGGGTCGCAAAAGGAGACACTCTTCTTTGGACAATCAGCGGTGGTGAAGTTTCAGTACGTATTCTCAAAAGAGGCAGTGCGGATTGGAAAAAGACCTCTGAGTTGTCTCTGTTAGAGTGGAGTTCGGAAGAAGATCAAGAAGCGAGCCCCTAGCCGAGAGGCCGTACCGCACCGGAAGGGTACCCCCTTCCCAGGTAAACTATTGTTATATTGGGGAACACATGAATTCTACTCTTATCGCCATCATTCTGTTTCTAACTTTTTCATCAGCCCAAGCCGCCTCTGAAGGTTCCGTTAGCAAAGTCCTCTTTGTTGGGGACTCTCATTCGTACGGTAACTTTGGAAAAGTCTTAGATAAATATCTGCGAACTCGAGCCTCCGATGTTCTTTCGATATCAAGCTGCGGGTCATCTCCCTCGACGTGGACTACGGATAAAGGCAATTTTAAGACCACCAATTGTGGGTATTGGCGTCGTAGTGCCATCGACAAAGAAATCCGTGTGAAAAGTCACCAAATGAACTCCTTCAGTCAAGAGTTCGACACTCTGAAACCCGATGTGACGGTGATCTCTCTGGGCACAAACATTCTATCCAGTGAAGGTGATATCCAGCGCGAAAAAAAACATATTGAAAAGATGATCCAATATGCTCGCAAGGGTGGATCTCAGTGCGTGTGGATTGGCCCCCCAGACTTGGCTCGTGATCCGTATAAAAAAAATCTTCCGAAAGGAATCGCAGAAATCAAAGCCGTCGTTGAAAAAAACGATTGTATCTATATTGATTCTGCTCGATTGATCAAATATCCCCAAGGCAGCTCCGATGGTATTCACTATGGGCCACAAGATGCGACGAAATGGGGTGAGGCCGTTCAGAAGGCTCTTGATTCTCAGTGGAGTCAAATCGAAGCCGCCAGCCAAAGAGAACGCCGAAAAGCGAGTGCTGGGAAATCCTTGGAAGGAACATCCACAACGAGCTCCAAAGGGGCCAAGTAAGAACGCGTTTCCTTCCGCGTCCGCTCCTGTGAATTGGCAGATATGCTCTTAATATAGCGGCTTTCTCTTTTGAGTTTGATAAAGTTGAAAAATGGATCTGCGAATTGGAATATCAGGATGGGTTTATTCGCCATGGCGGAAGGTGTTTTATCCAAAGGATTTGCCTCAAAAGCAAGAGCTCTATTTCGCCAGTCGCCAGGTTAATTCCATCGAAATCAATAGTTCATTTTATAATTACCAAAAGCCTGAGACCTATCAGCGCTGGTTTAGTGAAACGCCTAAGGACTTTTGTTTTTCAGTAAAAGGCCCCCAATACATCACACATGTTCGTCGCTTGAAAGATATTGAAACTCCCTTGGCAAATTTTTTTGCGTCGGGTGTGCTATTTCTGGCTGACAAGCTGGGGGCGTTTTTGTGGCAGTTTCCGCCGAACTTTCGTTTCGATGAAGGTCGTCTTGAGGATTTTTTTAAACTCTTGCCTCGATCCTTTGTCGATGCCGTAAAGCTTGCGAATTCTTCGGACCGATTTCAGCCGGGCTATCCCACTTCTATCAGTCGGTCGAAGCGACCTTTACGTCACGCCATAGAAGTGCGCCATCATTCTTTTGAAAATCCTGATTTTATTCACTTGATTCGCAAATACAACATTGCGCTGGTTTTTGCCGACACCGCCGGGAAATGGCCCTATATGGAGGACGTGACCAGTGATTTTCTGTATCTCCGTCTTCATGGTGATGAAGAGATCTATGTTAATGGATACGACACGGCGACGTTGCGTTTGTGGGCCCAGCGGATTCAAGTCTGGCGTCAGGGGCGAAGCCCTCAAGACTCTTTAACTATTCTCGACTCCAAAGATGACGGACGCAGGCGGGATGTCTTTGTTTACTTTGACAATGATGTGAAGGTGCGTGCCCCTCAAGATGCACAAACCCTGATGAAAATTCTCGGAGTCGAAGCGAGGGCCTCTTTAGAAGTTACTTCGCCAAAGAATATTTCCCCGGTACATCTGCAAAGGCAATAAAAACATAAGTATATCCAGAGCCGTTAATTCGTGTTGCAGAGTCGCGAATCTTAAATCCATTCGATAAAACATCAAACGAACTTAATGTTGTCTCGCTATTGTCGAGGTTGGCTTTGAGGCTTGTCGACGATGGATTGATCGGAGTGCGGGTGGCGTCGAAAATTTCCCAGTTTTCAGCTCCCCCAGATAAAGATTTGATCATGATCCACTGCGGTTTGAAGCCACACCAAATAAAGGGGCCATCCGCAGAGGCATTGCCGGCGTAAGAGCCTATTTTGGAAAATCCTTCGATTTCAGCAAAACAATAGGCAATATGAAAATTACCACTGCGGTTGGTGAAACCATCATTACCCAAAGTAAAGACGGACGAGGACGGCGCAACACTGTTCCACATATTGGAAGTATTGGTCTGCACTGCCGTGCTATTCAAAAGAAGATAATATGCGGCAGAGGTGAGACTCTTATGATAGACCACCCAGCTTCCCGAATAGTCGCGATTCTTTACGAGGATCATCTTCGGGGCCACATCCAGTCCATGCCCCACGGTCGCACCCGAGGTGGCGTTCCCCAAATAAGAAACAATACTGATTCCCGCAGTCTGATTGGCGGTGAGGGTAGACACAATAGTGCCTTGAGTATTCACAGGATAGCCACTTGTAGAGTTGTAAATAATAACAGCGCCCGAAGCTCCCGGTTTTCCCGCACCTCCAGCACCGGCGGCTCCGGCTGTTCCACCAGCGCCGACAGTGATTGAAAGTTGCTGTCCGCTTGAAACAGCGATGGTGGCGTATCGCAATCCGGCTCCACCTCCAGCGCCTCCCCATCCTGTGATCGGGCTTCCGTTGCCAAATCCGGCGAAGCTTGAGAGCCCTGCGCCTGTTGTGAGGCTCGTTCCATCGCCCGCAGTTCCGACGGTCCCTGAAATTCCACCGTCACCACCAGAGCCTCCACCACCAGTTCCGCCAGCCCCAGAAACGTTGGGACCCGCGCCCCCAGCTCCACCGCCGTTGGCTGTCAGTGTGTCTAAAGTCGAATTTCCTCCGACGCCTCCAGATCCGCAACCAGCGCCGCTTCCGCCGCCGCCACCTCCGCCTCCAATGACAAGGACAGAAAGGGAGGTGACTCCCGTTGGTACCGTGTAGGTGTAAGTTCCCGGGGTGGTGTAGCGTTGCAATTCCGCGAAATTACTTTTCGCGTTCCAAAGCCAGGAGACAAAAGTTTGCCCGCTGGTATTGGGAAAATTAGCGGACGCCGCCACTCGAATGCCGCCACTGATTAAACTTGTGATGGCGTCATCTTCTGCTTCAATGGTCGTGGTGTTCGAGCTGATTGTTTTATAATAATTCGTGCCTTTTCCACGCATCGAATCGACAAGGCGGTGGGACGTGGCGGCTGTATTTCGAGATTTTCCCCAGACAAGATCAGGAGTGAAAAGGGCTCCTGTCAGATCCCGAGCTGTTCCATCTCCAGAATGAGTCAATACATCAAAATGGTTCTTAGGATTTTTGATGATGGGGTCCGGCAGATTGGCTTGGCAAAGAGCTCTGAAGCCCGTAGGTGGTGCATGACGGAAGTAGCCCCGAGCACTCGAGTGATAAGTTGCGGAGGCAAGCAGGGGTGCTTGACCAAAATTAACCTCCAGATATTGCGAGGCATAGGTATCAAATGCCGGAGAGTAATCTCCTGCGGGAATGCTGGAGGCCAAGGTTCCCAGAAGAGTTCCGTTTTTATAAACATCCAGAGTTTTCGCATCGAGATCTAAAGCAAACCCGACAATATCCGTTGACGATGCTGCTGTCGCGAAGGCAGAAAGCGTTCCGGAGGTCCGCTTCTGACCAGTATCTAGGCGATAGGCATAGTCATTGGCTCGCGCTCCAAGATCTTGCACGGCACCCGTGTAAACCGGCATAGCCGTAATGCCACAGTAGGTGCCAGTGACCCCACCAGGTCCACTCACTTCCCAATACCATTTTCCAGAGGAGACACTCATTGTTGAGGCTCCCACGGAGGCCACCGCACCACTAGGTCCTAGAAACTTCAAATTCGCATTAGAAATCGTCGGCACTGTGCAGGCCGTATTGTATGCAAGAGGATTGAGCGTCGCATAACTATTGCCGGGGGCTTCCAGGGTATGATCGTAAGTGGGGCCCGCCGTCAGAGAAATATTATTGCACGTCCAATGATTCGCTTTTGAAGACTTATCATAGCCAAGAGTCGTCAGTGTTGTTCCGTCATCAAAATCCAGCAAGAAAGAACTCGCTCCTCCCGCATTGACGATAGATTTGACTTGAGCTTGAGTGCGCGTCACCCATTCATTGAGGTTTGTATTAAAATATCCAAAGGAAGTTGGAGCCAGTGCCTGACCATCGATGAAGGCCACGCGAGAAATATAGCCATCAAGGTATTGGGCCGAAAGATCTCCCAATTTGCCAATAACATTTGTGTAAGCGCTATTGAAAAGAAATGAGTTGGCGGTCGCAGTTCCTGTTCCGACGAGGTTTCCATTAACATACAAATTGATCGTACTGTTCGTAGTAACAGAAAGAACGATATGGAGCCACGACGAAGGGTCTCGGAAGTACTTGCCTGTGGTGGTTAAGACATAAGAATTATACAGCTCAAGACGAAGTTGGTCAGAAGCATCAAAGACAAGATCACAGGTTGCAACAGCATTCAGGCGACATCCCGCCAGAACTTGAACGGAGCCTAGTTGGCCACGTTTAGCCCACAGGGAAAGCGTATAGGTAAGAGGAGTCGAGGAAAATGTTCGGCTAAGATAGGCCGTTGCACTAGAACGAAATCTCAAACATCGTCCAATATCACCAGCTCCCATCGCAGAGCCTCTCCAGAATGCACCTAAATTATAATAACCGGCCTTGGCCTTGTCTGTGACTCCCGTAATCGCCATGGACATGGAGAGAGCAACCGAGGACTTAAGAAAGCTTCGCCTTGAGATTTTCGAGCTTCGCGGCATCCTTCTATTTTAGAGTCAGGAGAGGGGGAATGGCAATAGGGACTTGGTATTCAAACTGAGATTCCTCTGTCAGGCCAAACCCTGGCGAAGGGCTCTTGCAAAGCTTCGACACGGTTTGAGACAAGCAACTTTTGATAGATGATCTTCACGTAACCTGCCACGGTCTGCGGACTCAAACCCATGTGTTGAGCGGCCTCAGGCGCGGTCGTCCCTTTCGCTAGAAGGGTGGAGGGTTCGAATCCCCCTTGAATAGGGGGCTGGAGTTGGAATTTTCTGCTTGATTAGATTTTGATGTTCGGAAGTTCTAAAGACAAAGTGTCCGTGTCGAAGATCGGCGTGTACGGATTTTCAGTCGGCGACGTGATGAAGACGTTCAAGTCGATAACAAAGGCTCCGTTTTCTTTTGAGGGACTGTTGGAACGAAACCAATTTTCCATCTGTGTGGCGATGGCTGCGGCGGTCTGACTTGTCATCTTGGCCGAGGGAATTAAAAGAACCGGCAATTGTATTTCAAGTTCGTCGGGCCCTTGAATCGAATCATAGCTATATTCTATACGAAGTGCAAAGGTCGCCTCAGGGCCTGCGGGTTTGACCGCTTCGTCCAGTAGGCGAGTCATCCATTTTTCTAAAGTCAGAATCTCGTCAATCTTGGAATTTTTGAGAATCTTCGCAAGATTGTATTCTGCTCGGTAAATTACCAGAGGCAGAGCGGCATTGGGGAAGTTGACCCACGGAGAGTAAGTGTTATCAAGAGTGTTCTTGATGCGACTACTGACCTGCGCTTCTTTATTGATGAGGATGTCCCAATTCTCAATACTCAAAGTGATCTCATTGTTTTCAAAACGGACCTTCGGTTTTGCCAGGCCGGCGGGGTAACTCGATGGCGTCTCTACGGTCAGCTCAATCTTTTCAGCCCCCGCATTCTTGGCACGAAGAATAAGGGGATCCATCGTGGGCTTCGGTTTAACTTCAAGGATCTGTCGATCCCAGGGCCAACTTGTTCTAAGACGGACTGAGAAAGTGACCTTCTTCATTTCATCCAAAGTGGTGGCTTCGGGATTTGCTGAAAAACTCTGTGCAATGAGAGTCGGAGGAACAGAAGTTGTGGCAAAAACCGAATTGAGGGCCGCGAAGAAAGTGAGAGTTGCGGCAAGGAGGAGATATGATTTTTTTGTTTTCATATATTTCAATTCACCCGTGAGTATTGTTAAGACGACGATAGATGAGTTTACTTTTTTTGTGGCCGGTTTTTTTATTTTACAAGCTCCGCCATCTCCGGAGCAAACAGAGCCGGATTAAACTCAACAACCTCATAAGAAGCAATGTTATTGACTTTGAACGGGTCGTTCTCTAGGAAGTCCAAAAGTTTTTTCTTATCGTTCCCACGCGCCAAGATGATCCCTCCTGTGCGAGGGACCTGAGATCCTGAAGCAAGGAGTAGTTTCATCTCATAGCCCAACTTTAAGAACTCACGGTGAGACGCTAAATATTCATCAACTTCGTTGAGCGGTTTAAGGTAAGTGACGGTTACAACAAACATCAGAGCATCCTCTTGAAAGAATATGATCTATAGTGGATAAGGAAAAAGAATTATTTGAATTCTTCAGATATCACTTTAGGATGAACTTTGGATAATCTCCAGTTTTTTGACTCATTTTTACGCGGGAGGATAGGGTATGAACTTTAACTATTATGCGATTTGGCGCGGAGTTCACGTTCTTTCCGTTCTTCTGTGGATTGGTGGGGTCGCTTTTGTCACGTTGGTTTTGATTCCGGCTTTACGCAAAGGGGGCGGGGATTATGAGACCTTTGAAAAACTTGAACATCGCTTTGGGAATCAGGCGAAGATTACAACTCAGTTGGCTCTGATCTCGGGCTTGGCGATGCTTTGGGTGACAGATACTTGGGCGCGATTGCTGAATACTTGGTGGCTGTGGGCAATGCTTCTTGCTTGGGCGATGTTTACTTTGATGCTTTTTGTGCTTGAGCCGATTGTCATTCATAAGCTATTGCATCAGCGCGCGCAGAAGGATCCCAAGGGAACCTTGGAGTTACTGCAGAGATTGCATTATCTTTTGCTAGCGGTCGGCCTGGTCGCCCTTGTCGGGGGAGTGATCGGAGCCCATGGCGGAATGTGGTTTTAACGGGAAGATCTATGAAGCAGGTGGACTTCACTGGCGTGGCGAGAGGTTTTCGTGAAGCAAAATATTGAGATTTGTTCAGGATGTATTGCTCGATCAGTTGAAGACGCGGGGGAAGACCTGGGGCAGATCAAGAAAGAGTTTTTGCATAAAGTCCTTGAACTTTTGCGTATGCAAAGACCCGATGTTGAATGGTCCCTTGAGACAACCTCATGTTATCGATTCTGTCCTCCCCATCGCCTTTCGCTGGTTGTTAATCAGAAGCTGGGTATGACTCGCGGGGCCTCCGTTGAGACGGTTGTTGATGACATCCTTTCGCGTTTTCGTAGCTGACATAAGTTTTTCTTCGCATTAGATTCTTTCTATGTTTTTGAATCTAGCCCCCCTTAAAGAATATCGCGATTATCGTCTTCTCTATTTTGGTCAAATGATCTCTTTTCTTGGAAGCATGGTCAGTTATGTGGCGATCCCTTATCAAGTCTATGAGTTAACTAAAGACAATTGGTTGGTGGGCATGTTAGGGCTCGTGCAGCTTTTGCCGGTCCTTATCTTTGGCATATTGGGGGGCACTTACGCCGATCGTCTCAATCGAAGAAGGCTGCTCCTGGTCTCCGAACTCCTGATGAGTCTCCTCATCTTGGGTTTGACGCTCAATGCGTGGAGTAGCCAACCTTCTCTTCCTCTTATTTTTGTATTGGTCGCTTTGTTTCAGTCTGTCGTCGGCTTCCATCGCCCGGCTATGGATGCTCTCACTCAAAAACTTGTCGACAAAAAGCACTACGCCGCAATCGGAGCACTTGGAAGTTTTCGGTACGCCGCGGGTGCGATTGTTGGTCCCGCTTTAGGGGGTATTCTTATCGCGAGTTTTGGTATTAAGGGCGCGTTCTTGTTCGATTTAATCACCTTTGTTGCGGCTTATGTGGCCTTGTCGATGATGTCATCAATGCCAGACCCCGAAAGATCGGCCCGCTCAGCGTGGGCTGAAGCGCGTGAGGGCTTAAATTACGCGCTCTCAAAGCCCGAACTTATTGGTACCTACGTGATAGATATCGTGGCTATGGTTTTTGCGTTTCCGGTCGCTCTTTTTCCGTCAATGTCAGAGCAATGGGGAGGTGCCTCGGCGGCAGGCTTCCTGTTTTCGGCGATGGCTGTGGGTTCGTTGGTGATGACGGTTCTTAGTGGATGGACCCATAAAGTCGCCCATCATGGGCGAGCCGTGATCATCGCTGCTGCGTTGTGGGCGGTGTTTATTGTTGGAGTTGGATATTCCGAACAGCTATGGTTGGCTCTTCTGTTTCTGGGGTTGGCGGGGGCTGCGGACATGATGAGCGGTCTTTTTCGCGGCATTATCTGGAATGAGACCGTTCCCAATGAGTTGCGAGGGCGTCTTTCCGGCATCGAAATGATTTCCTACATGTCAGGCCCTCTTTTGGGGAACGCTCGGGCAGGCTGGATGGCCGCAAAGTACTCTGTTCCAGTGAGTATTAGCGGAGGAGGCATCATCTGCGCTTTTGCAGTCATTGCGACGGCTTTGTGTCTTCCTAAGTTTTGGAGCTATTACGGTCATCGCCCGAAGCTATAGCCTGGGGTGCGTGTCTTTTTTCTATGTCAAATATCCTGACAGTTTCCTTCTTGCACTCAAGGGACTATATAGTTCGTTGAGTCGGAGGAGTCTTATGCGTTTATTGTTAACTGTCATTCTAGGTCTTGCCACAGTTGGCGTGTCCCTTAAGGCCACTGCGGAATCCTCCACTCTGATTGCAAAAAAGATTCTCTCTCAAGGTGTGCCGGCAGATGCGCTCTCTAGAATGACAAAGTTTCTTTATGAAAATAAGGGGCGCAGTTTCAATCAAGACACTTATACGTGTGATGGGAAAGATCCTGAAGATGTAAAGCCTTGCGATGAAGAGAAGCGCAATCGCAGCTCTAAAAAAGTTCTTCTGGGAAGCCCTCAGTATGTGGCCATTGTCGACTACTCTGCACCTTCGACAAAAAAACGTTTCTATCTTATCAATCTTCGTACGGGTTCTGTTGAGAAGTACTACACGTCACATGGCGTGGGAAGTGGGCGCAGCGATTACGCGTATAGATTTAGCAATAGAAAAGATTCCCGTCAGACGTCTCTGGGGTTCTATCTAACGGGAGAAGTGTATCAAGGTTCATATGGTAAGACGCTGAGAATGTATGGTCTGCAGCGTTCAAACGATCAGGCTTACAATAGGGACATTGTTATGCATGGGGCTTGGTACGCCAGCGAGGACTTCATTAGCTCGATTGATCCTGTCACGAAAAAGCCCCGCGGACGCCTAGGGGTGAGTTGGGGTTGTCCTGCTGTATCCCTTTCTGTTGCTGATAAGACGATTCCATTGCTGAGGGGTGGAAGTGTTATTCTGCATTATCACGGGGAATTGCTGGATGAGGCGCAAAGTGGGCAAGAGGTTCCTGGGAAAAAATAGGGTCAGTGGGGAATATTGACTTGGTTGCCTGGAGGCTGTTTTTAGGATTTTTTGCCTACAAAGGCGGCATTTGCTGGAAGTCTTACATGGAAAATCGCCATTATGCTTATAAGCATAGCAAATCAGCCTCCAGTGCGCGCTGAGCTACTAAGCAAATAAAAAAACTTGCGCTATGGCCACTTTGCCCTTATAAATCGTGCTTCCTTCGCCGATACGTTTGGTCGCCAAACAGATTCTAAGCCTAACTATTTGATTTGTATTCAAATGTAAGGATGGGGTTGCTCCATAGGGGCTGATTGCGAGGATTTTTTCGAAAGAATTTATTTTTAAATTTTTTCGAAAAAATGTTTGAGAGGGTATTGACAAGGCTTCGGTCTTTCGATAAAACCTCTACCTCGTCGCTACGAAATATTAACGACGAGCAAGATTCGCTCTTTGAAAACTGAATAGCTAGAATGATAGATTTTTGGGCTCTTTGATAA
>NZ_JBLJBT010000009.1:0-99730 GCF_047637665.1 Bdellovibrio sp.
AGGAGGTGGCGGCAACAATCGCCACAAAATGCGATGATTCTGTTCATGAAAAACCGAAATAGCACTCAAGGACGACAATTGTTTAATAAATAAATCCGAATCCAAAACTTCCTGATGATTTTCCACAAACCAGGCGAGCTCTGAGAAAATGGGAGTATATTCGATCTCATCTTTAAAAAGATCATGGGAACTGAGTGAGCGCGGAACTGAACAAACTCGAGAGGCAAAAGAACCACCTTGAGCAAGATAAAGTTTGCGGCTTTCTCGATAAAGACGACTTAGAGTCAGCAACTGGGAATCAAAAGGATATTCTGGCAAGACCCATTTTGAATATCTTGAAGAGGCACGGACAGAAAATAACAACTTCATCTCTGATAGAAAATTTCGCAAATCAGAATTCTTCACTCTCATCATTCACCTCTTTAGCGAAGCTCCGTTATTTAAATATAATCTTCAAACAGATCCTGGACCTGTTCTGGCGGTAACTGATAGGTAATGGCACCCAACTCTTTCAAGTAGATTTCAAGAATCTGAGTTTCAGAAAGCTTGGGAAATTCTTGCTTTAAGGCCTTCACCAATAAAGATTCAGCCTCTTTGATCATTTGCCCCACTTCACTGCCAGCATTTTTTTCTAGATAGTATAAGACAAAAAGATAAGGCATCTTTCTTACATCAATCAATATCTGCCGAAGTCGTTCACGGATTCCCACTGAACGGGTTCGTTCTATATTAAAAAAATGCGAAATAATGAACTTGTAAGCTTCTTCCAAAGCCGTCTTTTTCTCTTTGCCGAAGTAATAATAGATCAAAGAACGAGTGATTCCGGATTCTCGGGATATCTCTGAGAGAGTCCACTTAAGATGCCCCTTTGCGACCTCCATTTTGAGGATCGCGTTACAAACAGAAAAATAGATGTCTTCTTTGGACTGCGTGGTCGCCATAGGGGGATTTGACAAGAACTCGTGAAAACTGTCAATGGAAGATCCCCTTTTCGACAGAATCCGCCCAAACCTGTCAATGGGTTTAGGCGACAGAGTGACTAAACCTAAATAAATTAGGCCTATCTCAAAAAGGAGGTCTTTTATGTTTACGATGGATTCTGTTGTTCAGGGGCTTGGTCAAAAATACCTTAAAACTTACGCTAACTATATGAGCGTCACACGGCAAGATCTTCTGGAAAAACAAGAAGATAATTTTAAAAGCCTTAAAAGATCCCTGACTGGAACCCGTATCTATAGCGACCTCCGTCTGTCTCACATCCAAAGTTATGAAGAATTTGTGACTCATGTTCCCGTCTATGGTTACGACGACTATGCGCCCTATACGGACATGATCGCAGCGGGGCACAAAAATATCCTATTTAAGGACAATGTCGAGTACTTCGGCCTTTCTTCTGGCACTTCAGGAAAAGACAGTAAGCGCGTTCCCTATAACGAAAGAATGATTCGTATGTTCTTAAAATCGCAAAAACGAATCGCAAGTAAGCTGAGCACACTGGAACCAGATATCAACTTCCTCAAGGTGGGACGATTGACCTTTGGATCAGATCCCTATCTTTATTCCCAAAATGACATTAAATATGGTTATATCTCTGGAATTCTAAGCACTCGCGTTCCCAAAGCCCTTGCGAAAAACACCTTCCCTTCAAGGGAGGTCCTGGCGATTTCCAACTGGGAACGTAAAATCGAGATGCTGATCTCTGAGTCCCTCAAAGAAGACATTCAAGTTGTCAGCGGAATTCCGACCTATTTGATAAGCATCTTTGAAGCCGTTCTAAAGAAAACCGGAAAAAAGCATATCAACGAAATTTGGCCCAATCTCAAAGTCTTTATCTATGCGGCCACCCCCATTAAACAATACCAAGAACGAATCAATCGCCTTGTTGGGCATGAGCTAAATTATTATGGAGTTTATGCGGCCACGGAAGGAGCCATTGGTCTTCCCTATGAAAAATTCCAGAACGGTCGTCAGCGATATATTCTCAATCCCGACCTCATCTACTCCCTAACCCCTGTTCAGAATGCCGAACGAAACCTTGGTCTTCATGAAATCGAAATGGGAGTTCCATATTATATTAATATTGGATGCCCCAACGGACTGATTCACTATTCTATGAAAGATGTAATCACGTTTGAAGAAGTTCATGGTGATCTGGTCTTTGAATTCGTGGGACGCAAAAGCACCGGCATGAATTTGGCTGCGGAAAAGGTCAGTGATGATCAGATCTTAGATTGTTACCTGGCCACAAAAAATGCCACCAATATCGATCTTCGCCACTTCTTCTTGTCGCCGGTTTTAGAAAATGGAAAGGCTTCCTATCTTTGGACCCTTTTTGTTCCTGCTCACTCTGAAATCAACACGGAGGTCCTCGCCCAGTCTCTGGATAAGGAAATGCAACGACTCAATGGAGACTACAAAGATTGCCGAGATATCGACGTCCTCGGTCCCGCTCAGGTCTGCCTTAAAAGCGCCGACTATCTGCAAAAATATTTTGAACAAAACCGCAGTCGCGGGCAGTTCAAGATGAAAACCACATTTGAAACGGCAGAAGAGTACATAACTTTCATGCGCCAACATATTGAACAAGGAGAGACTTTACAATGATCCTCGGTCTTCTTCTTGTTGGCGGACTTTCTGCATTTGCTTTAGGCCCGGCCAGTTTCAATATTATTCGGACCTTAATTTCCAAGAGAACATGGCCATGGGCGTCCATCGCAGGATTCCTGGCTGGCGATCTCGTTTACATTGGCCTGGCGCTGATTCTTTTGCAAAGCGCCCTCTTGCAAATGCCGTGGCTCAGGATCTCTTTAACCAGTCTCACTGTTTTATGTCTGATGATCTATTCAATAAGAATTCTTTTGCCCAAACAAAAACTGCCAGAGACTTTCCTGGAATCTTTTTCTTCTCCCAGCTTTAAGAAAAGTTTTCTTCTGACATTAGCCAATTTTCACCTTGTATTCATTTATGCAGGACTTTTTGCAAATCTTGGCGCGGACGGCAAGATCGCAGTCTATAGCGGTGCCCTGGCTTATTTTATTGGGTTTCTTTTAGGTTTTTTCTCTTTGCTCTATGGGTTTCACTTTTTTCAAAGTTCACTACGAACATTATTGAGAAAAATGGAAGTGGTCGCTGCTTTTGGTTTTTTAACTTTTTCGATTTATTTGTCTTTGGAGATATTATGAAACACTTCCTTTCGCTTTCACTCATTCTTTTGCTGCCTGCATTTTCTTGGGCAAACTGCATTCTGAAGAATGAACTGCGTGGCCAGAAGCACTTTATCTGTCAGGCCCCAGGAACCAGCAAAGCCGTTCATGTGCTGGACCTTGCAGGTGGGTTTTCAGAAACGGCCTACTATCATGGATTCTTTCTTCGCAACGAAATTGAACATGGTGTCCTCAAGGGTGTCCAAGTTCGCACTGAAAGAGCTTTCTCAGAACTATCCGACAAAGATCGCCAGCAGATCTCACTGATCAAAAAGTGTGTCATCAACAACTATCGCCAGAGTGTCTCTGACGAGTTCAAAACAGGTCTTAAAAATCTCTATGCAGGTCTTAAAGACGCGGGAAGTTCCACAGACTGGTCTTCGTTTGAAGAATCCAACTACATGGTCGAGTTCTCAATTTTCACAGACTCCATGCAAAGACAGATGAGTGAGAATTCACGCAAAGGTAAAATGAAGATCTTTGCTTCTTGCGCGCCCTATTTTGTTGGAAATACCTTATTCAAACCTTTTAAGAAGCTCGCGCAAAGTTTACGTTCAATTAAAATGGGTTGCACAGGGATCAGTGCGTCGGCGTCAAGCTCCAGGGATGGGGCCCTTATCCACGGAAGAAACTTCGATACCGGTCTTTTGGGTTTTTATGAACCCAATCAGGTTGTTGTGATCAACCGACAAAAGAATGGAATCACTTCCGTGGGACTAGGCTCTGCCGGTCTTCACTACGCCGGTGGCATCAGTGGTTTTAACAACCACGGACTGACCGTCAGTCTTCATGAACTTCAAACGGAGGGAGCAAAAATCGCCTACCCCGAGGGAAGTTCCGATATTGCTCCCTACCTTCTTCATTCAGTGATTATGAATGCCCGCAGCTTGGATGAAGCGATTCAGATAATACAGACTCGCAAAGGTTTTGGCGCTTGGACCTTCTTCATTTCGGATTCTAAAACTGATGAATCGGCTTCTATCGAACTTAGCGGCGAAACCGTCGTTGTCGCTCGTCGTACTCAGAATAAATTCATGGGACAAAGCAATCACTTTATTGCTTCAGCAACAAGTCGGGAGGGATATGAATACAGCCTTAATAAAACATTGGAAACTCGTGCTCGTCTAAAACATGTAACTCGAACCATGCAAGAGGACTGGGGACGCCTTGACAGTCAATGGGTGATCGATCGTCTTTCTGGGCATTACGACGAATTAGTGGGTCCTCGCAGCTTCGGTCGTACAACAACAAAGGTTTATACCGCGGCAACTCACGTGATGGTTCCGGCCCGTCAAGAGTGGTGGATGAGTGTGGCTGAAACATATCCTACAAACAGATCTCATTTTGTCGGTTTTAGACTTGATCCGATTCAAGGCGTGAAAATCGTCGGCGTCACAAAGGCCCAGGAGGATCTAACAAAGCAAAACTGGTATGACTCGATGAATTTCTATGTCAAAGCTTATCTATCCAACGAAGAGGATCGCCAAAGTCTTTCTGGGATAGATCGCACTTTGGGACTTCTTGAAAATGCCATTCAAAAAGCTTCTGAAGATCAGGTGTATGAATTTCCATATCACTTTATGTGGGCCCGTATCAAAGTCTACCGCGCCGCCAAGGCCATTATGCAAGGACAACGCGATACCGCTTACACGGATTTACTCGAAGCCCAAGCAAAGCTTGATGAAATAAGCTCCACACTAAACAACAAACTTCACCCTTATGAAATCTTTCAGATCCAGCTTTGGAAATTCCGTGCAGAGACCTTGAAACCACAAGCCAGACAAAGCAGATCTCTTCAGGGTTTGACCCAAATCACCGCTCAACAAAATCTAAAGAGATTGATTCAACAATACCCCACTCAAAGTGAACTTTACGATCTAGAATGGAGTCTGGGAGAAAGTGCACAGCTATACATCGTACTTGATGCCGACATTCGTTTAGGAACTGTGGAGTAGTATCCGAGTCTCCGGAAATATCATGCCGAAATAATCCCTGAAGACCGCCCAATAAGGCGGTCTTCAGATTAAAGTCCTTGAACATAATCAATGGTCGAGCGACTTTCCATACTTCCGATTCCGAGTTGCCCCGAAGAGTTGTCACCTGAGCAACCGATGAATCCGCCAGCTCTAATACCGCATGTATGTTGTCTACCAGCACCCAGTCCTACGAAGTCATTGACCAGTGGGATTGTTTGCGGTGCGGTCTGTGTTCCTGAAGGACCAATAGCTAATTGACCGTAATAGTTGTCTCCCCAGCATTGGGCTTGTCCGGTGTTCTTCAGTGCGCAAGTGTGCTCTTGTCCCGCCGACAATCCAATAACTCCTGAAAGTCCACTGACGGTGACGGCAGTGTTTCTATTGGCCGTCGTTCCGTCTCCAAGTTGGCTGTAGGCATTGGCTCCCCAACACAGGACAGACCCATCGTTCTTAGTCATACAGGCGTGTTCAGAGCCTGCCACCAGATCCACGGCATTGCTTAATCCTAAAGCTAGGTTCGGAGTTTTATATTCAAGAGCGGCCGTGCCATCGCCCATCTGACCTTTGCTGTTATCTCCCCAGCAGTACACTTGATAGAAATCATCTATACCGCAAGTAAAGTTCTTACCTAACTTCAAGTCAAAGAAGCTCTTACCAACAACGACGGGTTGATTTCTTTGAGTGTTATCACCAAGACCCAATTGACCGTTGGTGTTGTCACCCCAACACTTGATAGCGTCACTCGCGTCTTTGGCGCAAGTGTGGTAGTCCCCTGCGCGGATAAATCGAGAACCTGCCAACGTCGTGACTTCAACCGGCGTCGTGTGAGGCGAAGAGTCTGAACTTCCCAATCCCAGCTGGCCTTTGTTATTTCCACCCCAACAATAAACTTTAGAGTTCGCAAGGGCACAGGTATGGTAAGCGCCAACCGCAAGATCCACAGCTCCTTTTAAAGATGTGATTTCGACTGCAGAAGTTCTCGCCGTGGTATCGCCTTGTCCTAATTGCCCCGACGTATTGTCACCCCAACAATAGATCTTCCCGCTTAAGATCGCGCAGCTATGGGAAACTCCCGATTGAACCGCGAAACCTTGATACGGAACGAGGTCATAGAAGAAGCGGGCGGAGAATAATGCGGGGGTTGAATTGAGATACGCAGACTGGTTGATTAAGTTCATATTAAGAGCTCCCGCACTCCAATTAAAACATTTCAGATTTTCTGATTGGAGTGCACATTGATAGCCCTGTCCAGCTTGCAAATCAGTCACCCCTCCTGTTAGGAAAGTATTTTGGTATATACTTGATCCTGTGATTGTTCCCCAGCAAACAAGATTGTCATTTTGAATAACACAAGTATGACCACTACCCGCCGACACACCAGAAATTGTTCCGGTTATGCCTGTAATATTAAGAGGAGATGATTTATTTGCAGCACTAGAATCAATTTGGTAGTTGGTATTATAGCCCCAACACTTAACCGTATTGTTTTGGACTGCGCAAATATGACTCTGACCCGCCGAAATAGACGTGATGGTGCCATTGGCGGCATCCAATGTTTTATATGGAGCTGTGACAGGAGTGGCTGTATTCCCCTGCCCCACTTGGCCATAAGTGTTGTCACCCCAGCAATATAAAGAACCATTTTGAACAGCGCAGGTAACGGTATTTCCTAAAGTCACATCCGTGACATTACCAGTAAGAACCTGCACGGGTGATGCTTGAGGACTTGAGGCGGTGTTGGAAACTTGCTTTCCGCTATTACTTCCCCAACAAAATAGATTTCCATTTTGAATAGCGCATGTATGCTGACCGCCTGTGGAAACCTTCGTAACCCCAGAGGTTAAACCCACAACCTGCACAGGATCTGTCGATTGTATCGTCGAATTGTTGCCTAATTGCCCAGAAGAATTCAATCCCCAACATTTAAGGGACCCACCGTGAATGGCACAGCTGTGACTAGCCCCGACGGCTACTTGCGAAGCTCCGGAGATCTTTGACTCTTGAACACCGTTTGCTGAGGCGGTTCCTAGTTGGTTGTTGCCATTATTACCCCAACACTTTGTTCGACCATTCGCCAAAACGCACATGTGGTTGGCGGAACCTCCCTTTGCAATAGCACTAATGGGTTTTGCGCCAGAAATAGGAATCGCCATGGATTTGGCGAATCCAGCATTATTTCCCATACTGCCTCCCCAACAATAATACCAAACCCCTAAAAGAGCGCAGGTATTTTGATTTCCAGCTCCGATCGTAAGAGCTTGTGTACCAACGGTCTGCGGCACTTCGGTCGTCGAATTCAACAATGGGTTTATCTGGTAAAAACTACCAGCCCCCCAACACTTCATTATACCTGTTTGAATAGCACAAGTATGAGAATTTCCCAGAACAAAGCTCGTCACGTTCCCCGTCGCCGAATTAAGAGGAACCGCCGGAGATGCCCCATAGTAATTATTCGTTCCCCCATTCGAGGTAGAACCAACTTGAAAGTTATCATTTTTTCCCCAACACTTTAAAGCTCCTCCTTGAATTGCACAGGCTCGACTGTATTTCATTTGTATGTCTGTCACGACACCACTGCCTGCATCTAAAACCAAGACGGGTGAAGGTTTTGCAATATAATCGTTGCTAGTCGTACTTTGAACCTCTCCAAATGAATTCTTTCCCCAGCACTTCACTCCCCCACTTTGGACCGCACAAACATTTTGCTCTGACACGACGACCTTCGTTACGCCGCTTGCCAAGACTGCATACGGAGACGTTACATCGGCCCCTCCGGATCCAGTCCCGATCGCCCCGCTGGCATTTTCCCCCCAACACTTTAAAGATCCCGATTGAATTGCGCACGTTACAAGATTATCCGAGATAACATTTGTTACATTCGACGCAAGTCCGGTCACACTGACGGCGGTCGATGGACTGGCGGTGATTGTCCCATCACCTAATTGTCCGCTGGAGTTATCTCCCCAACATTTCAAGGCGCCATTTTGGACTCCACAAGCATGGCTAAACCCAACCGAATAATCCGTGATTCCCGCACCACTTAAGAAAGTTTGTGGGCTGTTGGACATTCCTTGCCCCCAACATTTCAAGGTCGTTCCTTGAATCGCACAGGTTGTATAAGAATATTGACTTGAGCTATAAATTTTAACTGAGGACACGACTCCCGCTGATACATCCAACACTAAGACTGGGCTGTTTCGAAGTGTGGTATCTCCAGTTCCCAGGTTTCCCCAACCATTATATCCCCAACAATATAATGATCCATTTTTTATCGCGCAAGACGACTGACCACCAGAAACTAAATCCGTCACTCCCGTGCTTAAGCCACTGACGCCCACGTATGCTGTTGGACTATTGGAACCATTTCCATCTCCCAATTGACCGTTTGAACCATTCCCCACACAATAAACCGCCCCATTATTTAAAATACAGGCGTGATTATACCCCTGCGCAATCTTCGGATTCGCATTGATCAAATCTTTCAAAAAAGGATCTCTTCTAACCAACGACAAAGCCGCTGGTGAATCGTTATCCAAAATCGAAATTGTCATCTGCGTGATCGCACCAAAGCCCGCGCCGACGGGGGCGGCGAGTTGGACGATTAAGGTTTCTGTGGGTTCTTGCAAAGGATCATCGTAAATCGTCACAGGAATAAGGACGCTTTTTTGTCCCGCTGGGATCGTCACCATTCCATTCGTTAAGTTATGATCAGAACCAGGACTGGAGGTTCCGCTTACAATGTATTGAGCCGTCACATCGGCGGCACTGGTTTTATCTAAGACCACTTTAATATTATAAGACACGGCGTTTTCGCTTAAAGTTCGAGAGCTTTCCGCAAAACCGATCATCGGCATCGCTCCGCCCACACCAATTAAAGTGACATTCAAGGTCGCCGCTGTGAGATCCGGAGAACCCCCACTGTCATCAGCACTCAAAGTCAAAAATTGAGAATCCGTGGCTTTATAGTAGAAAATAACTTGCGTATCCACCGGCCCCAAAGTTGCATTTCCAGAAAGGGCCGTACATGCCGCATCTGAATAGAATGCTCCCGTACCACCACCGCCGAAGCTAATAATTTTAGTTGTGCCCGTGGGAACAACGTTGTTATTGGCATCTTTCACCAAAACCGCATAAGCCACGCACGTGTCACCACTGACATTCGTTAAACCACTGAGGACTAATTTCGATGGCGGCAACGGTGTCGAGGCAAAAGCCTTGGAAACCGAGATGGACAAACTTTCTGCCGTCAATGCCTGCGCTTGAAGATTTACATTTTCAGCAGAGAGATTTTTATAATAAACCACGGTGGTGCTTTGCCCACTTAAAATGCTTGCCTGTGTAATTTGATTAAGCGCCGTACACGATGAGTCTGAATAGAAGTGACCACTGCTAACACCTCCCAATGCCACTATAAGGTCGGCAGGCTGCGTGACTAAGTTTGAATACAAGTCCAAAGCCTTTAACGTGAACGGAGAACACTGTCCCACTTCCGCCGAAGCTGATCCCTGCATAGCTAAAGCCGTGGTGGCATTGGCATTCACCGTCACGGACTTCGTTCCGGCAGCTAAAGGGCCCGGGTCATCCACAGAAAGTGTCAGAGATTGAATAGAACTGTTTTTATAATAAACCATCGTTTGCTGCGCATGGGCCGGCAGTGTGATCGACGAGACCGCGGTAGCACACGCATTATCAGAATAGAAAGATCCTAATCCTGAGCCAGACAAATTCAACGTTGTAGCCGTCGCCACAGAGACATTGTTATTTACGCTGTCTTGCAGATAGATATCAAAAGCCATGCAAGAACCCGCTTGAATCGCCGCAGGTCCCACCAACGATAAGTGATGAGGCGCACCTGTGGTAATTGCCACAGCCACCGTCGCTTGAGTCAACCCGCCGGATGTGGCGGTAAGATTAATATTCTGCGCCGTCGTTGACTTAAACGAGAAATCCTTCACTGAGCTTCCCGTTAAAATCGTCACCGCACTGACTGGCGCCCCGGAACAGTCCAAAGAATTAAAATATTCCCCAGGTCCGTTCATTCCAAGATTCGCACTAAGATCTGCCCCCAGTGTCACGGGATTTTGGAAGTTATCTAAAACTTGCGCAGACACGCTGAGACACTGTCCAACCATGATAGAGTTTGCACTGATCAGTCTTAACGCCTGAGGTCCTGCCGTATTCACCGTCAGATTGAAGGTGCCAGACGTTAACCCCAAACCCGCAGCAGTAAGAACCGAATTTTCTGCCATCAGATCTTTAAAGTAGACTAATCCCGAAGATTGACCGATAGACAAATTCAAAGTGCTCGAAGCTGTCGTGCAACTAGCCTCCGAGAAAAACTGCCCTGAACCATTGCTGCTTAAAAGTACACTCAAAGAACTTGTCACCGTTGCGGTGTTGTTCCAACCATCCTGCAAAGTCACTAAGAAGGAACCACAAGCCCCGGCAGTCATAGGTGTCACACCGGAAAGAATAATTTTATTGGGACTATTGGAAGACACGGCTGCAGAGTAACTGGCATCACTCAACCCTGCCGCAGAAGCCGTGATTTGAACAGACTCGGCCAAGGTATCCAAATAATAGAAAGTCGCGCTTGCTGAACCGTTAGGTACAACGACACTTCCAATAAGACTTCCTCCAGCACAATTATTCGCGGAATAAAACGACCCACCCGTCGCTGCCAGATTCACCGTCTGTCCTGCACCACCGGCGGCAACAGATGAAGAGGTCGCACTTTGAATTGTCACTGTCATGGGCGTACACACACCCGCTTTTAGAAGTGGGTTGCTTAATGCTAACTTTGAGGCCGGTAAATTCACGACATTCACGGTGAGGCTGGAGTTTACAATCCCCGCCGCTCCGGCCTGACTGTCGTCCGCATCAAGGGTCACACTTCCTGCAGCAGAAGACTTATAGTAGACCACAGCACTCGAAGTGCCCGTACTCATCATCATGTTTGAAATAGACGCCAGACAGCTGCTATCCGAGAAATACCCTCCCGAACCCGCTGTGAATTGCACTAAAAGTCCTGAGACCAAGGGCGACACATTTCCGTAAGCATCTTCTGTGCTGACCACATAGGGTTTGCACTCATTCAGACTCAAGTTCGTAGTTCCAGAAAGTTTTAACTGAGCCGGAGCCCCCACTTGGACGGTGACACTTTTACTGCCCGCTAACAGAGGTCCCACGTCATCCGCATTAAAGATCAAGTTTGCGGGTGTTGTTGACTTAAAGTAGAAATTTTTAATCGATTGGCCCGCCACAAATGAAAGTGACGTCATCGGCCCACTACAGTCAGAGTTCTCGTAGAAGGTTCCTGCGCCGCTGCCTGTGACATTCACGGTGATAGCCCCCGTTGCCGCCTGAACCATATTGGAATCATCAACAAGCTTGATTTCATAAGCTGAAGAACACGCCCCCGCACTCACTGTGTTAGGGCCAGAAAAAGCCAATCGTGTCGGGGTTGTCACAACAATCGGATTCACCGTGACGTTAAGAAGACCATTCCCCAATGTGTCGCCATCATCGGCAATGACTTGAATCACACCAAGATCCGAAGATTTAAAATAGAACAAAGCCTGACCTTGATCCGCTGGAATTGTCAGATTTACCAAAGGCACACTGCAACTGGAATCCGAGAAGGCACTAAAACCAGCTCCTCCACTGACAGTCATCGCCACCGGAGTCGACGTGATCGTCGGAGTCAATGTTGTATCCACTAATTGCGCCACCACTGCCAAAGAGCACGCCCCTTGAGTGACCTGACTTACTCCTGATAGTTGAATTTGCGCTGGGGGTTTTGCAGAACTTTCAACATTAATAGGATAAAAGACCGATTCAATAGAAGTCGTATCCGCCTCGGCACTTAAAATCAGACTTTCAACCGCCGGTGCTTTAAGCCAGAAGTTCACAAAACTTTTATTTGCCGGCAAAGTCACCGTCGAAGCGGCCGCGATTGTCGTACACGCACTGTCCGTGTAAACGGCGGCTTGACCCAACCCACTAAAAAGAACGGCTGTCGCGGAGCTTTCACTGGTGCTTTGATTTACCGAGTTTAAAAGACGAAGTGTATAAGGACGGCAACTTTTTACCGGCAAAGAGGCGCTTCCCACAACGCTGAATTTCTTTGAACCCGTGGGCGTTCCCTCTGGCGCCGTCAATGTGATCTGCAAAAGAGCGCCGATCATTTTTTCCGTTTCATCATTAAATCGCAAAGAAACAATCTCTGATGAATTGTTTTTATAAAACAAAGGAACGGACACCTTTTCAGCCGGAAATACAACTGAACTTCCCACCGCGCTCGTGCATGCGGCATCCGTATAGAGACTTCCGCTACCAAATCCGGCTACTAAAATTGTCTTTTGTTCAGAGGGAATAATAGGACCGTTATTGGCATCTAAAATAGAAAGGATTAAAGGATTACAAGCCCCTACGCTGGCACTGGCTGAACCCGCAATATTCAGATGATGGACTGGACTGATTGGCGTCAGTATCCCCTTACTGCTATCACTAACAATTCCAGAAACCTCTCCACATCCAGTTAGAGCCAGGATGGATGAGACAAACAAGACGAGTAGACTTTGGGTTTTTGTATTTTTTTGGTCCATGTCTAACATATCGACCAAAAACACAGGACACCTTTAGAAAAACGGCTAGACCTTACAGAGATGTTGAGTACAGCATTGGCGCACTCGACTACTGTATGATTTCTTCGCGAAAAAGAATGTGTAGAATTAAGATAAGATCTTTATTTCTCTTTCAGAATACGATTTAAGGTTCCGTCTTTTCTCATCTCTTCGATAGTTTTAGAAAAGGTTTTTGCTAATTGATATCCCTCGGCCGTGTCTTGAAAAGCATAAAAAACGGCAGGCTTTCCCAAAGGTTTGCTTTTGTCATACTCAATATTTCTTACGCCACTCAACTCCAGAGCCTTTAACCCAGAACGTTCTTCCACCACGAAGGCTTCAATAACCCCTTGAGCCAATTTTTTCATATTAATGATGTCATTTTCCGCGTACTCAAACTTGATTCGTCTATTATCAACCAATTGACGAAGATAGGTGTAACGGAACGTCAGTCCCACCTTCTTGCCTTCCAGATCTTTGATGGTTTTTAAAGAGTGACCTTTTCGATAGAAAATATAATTGGTCTTATAGTAAAATGGAACTGTCTTGGTCGAGATCTTTATTCCAGAATCATCCAAAGCAGGAAAGAATCCATCAACCTGACCGTTGGAATACATCAAGAGGGCTTTTCCGGGTTGTTCAACAATGATGTTCAATTCATAGTTATTGCGTCGGGCGATTTCTTTGGTCAGATGAATGAATAAACCTTTTTCTGAATCTTCGACCAACAAAGGAATCGGAATAGTAGAAAGCTTAATGACTTTTGCGTCCGCAAAAGAAGTTAAAAGCAAAAACACCAATACGCCCAGTTTGATTTGCATAACTTAAGTAAACTTTTTTTGCTTTAAATTAGCAAGAGTTTTTCCAAAGGACCTAGGGCCAATTTCAGGGAAGTTTTTTTACCCCCAATGTGGAGTTGCGTTTTCCTTGAAATCCCTCACGTACGACAACCTCAAAACCCTCACTTTTTAAAGCTCTTTTAAGGCTTCCCTTGCAGGCGTAGGTGGACACTAGGCAATGCTCCTCAGCTCCCTCCCTCAATAACTTTGCAAGGAATTCTTCTTCCCACAAAAAAGGAGACGTTTTGGAACTGAACGCATCGTATAGAATTCCGTGATATTTAGACTCAAGGCTCACACTTGAGGAAAGCTCCTGACGTATATCATTTAAACTTTTGAAATGAGTTCGCAGAAAGGTCTTCAGATCCTGGGGCAATAAATTCGTGCCCTTTGAAACATGAGCCAAGACCAGATCGTAAACCTGCGAAACCTCCTCAGACAATCCCGCAACATCTTCGTGCAGCCATTTAAAGAAAAACTCACGCAATTCAGGAACGCTTTCATAGCTGGTAATAAGACCTACTTGCCCGGCAGACTTCCCCTGCAATAAAGCTTCCCTCGCGATTACAAGCTCAATATAGCCCAACCCCAAACCCACGATTAAAAAATGAGGCCGCTCTATATTTTCCAATATTTTGCGAATGGGCTCTCCATAAATGAGCAAGGTCTCAGCGCAAGCACCTCCAGAATGGTGCATGGATTCACCGCGGTCTTTTAGAGGATCCACGGCCTGCAGAAGACGCAAGCTGGGACTTTGATCTCCGGTGATCTCAATTTCAAATCCAATATCACTCCATGACTTCATTTGATTGACTTCCCGCAAAAGAAATTTATAACCGTCCCATGGAAAAAGGTTGGCTAGGACTTCCCTATCATACAATCAGCGAGCACTACAATAAGCTCTTTGGAGAAAAGGTCTATAAGATCCCCGTCTCTGTCGTTGATGATTGCCCTAATCGCCGTGGCCTTAAAGGGATGCAGACTTGCGTCTTTTGTGATGTCTGGGGTTCAGCTGCCAATGCTGAAAGCCTGTCCATGGAGTTAAGGGCGCAAATTGAGAAGTACCAATCTCAAGTCAGCGCTCGCTACAAAGCCAAAGCTTTTTTGATCTACTTTCAGGCTTATACCAATACTTTCACCAAGGTCTCGGCACTTCGTCATAATTTCGATGTCGCACTATCCTACCCTTGGGTGAAGGGTTTTACGGTCGGCACCCGCCCAGATTGCCTCTCGAAGGCCGTCTTGGATCTTTGGCAGGAATACCACGAAAAATCCTTTGTTGCGGTGGAATTGGGCGTTCAAAGTTTTTTTAACGACCAATTGGAGTTCATGCGCCGAGGACATACTGCTGAGGCCTCCATTGAAGCCGTTCACAAAATTGCTGAAAATACGAAGGTCGACCTGGGAATTCATCTGATCTTTGGAAATCCCGGCGAAACTGATGAGCATATTATTAAGACGGCAGAGATTGTAAACACACTTCCTATCACCAATGTGAAGCTTCATAATCTGCATGTTTTAAAGCAAACTCCTTTAGAGGAAATGTATCATCGTGGAGAGTTTGCCCCTATTGATCGAGACACCTACGCTCGCAGAGTCGAGATCTTCCTTCAACACCTGTCGCCACGTTTTGCCCTTCATCGTTTGGCCGCCTACTCATCTCGCTGGGAGGAGCTTATCGCCCCCGAGTGGACAAAAGACAAAATGGGCACACACCAATACATCATCGATCACTTGCGGGCTCAAAAGTCCTATCAATCACAAAACTACGTGGTGAAATCAGAAGAAGAGCTTTTAGCGCAAAAATTTTTGCAGCAAAAATCCGTCCCTGTGTCCTCAGTTCTTGCTTAGTTTCTGTACAATTTAAGATCGTGTAAGATCAGTACAGGAAAAATCCCGTTCAAAACAGCTAAAAACAGACTCTCAAAGCTAGACTTTAGTTTTACGAGGTAAAATAACAAAGTCTTGCTGGTTTTGTTTGCAGCATATTCAAGTCAAGCAGATCACCAAAGCTGCTTAATTGATGAGCAATGTCACAAAAAATAAGCGCTATGTTCAAAAATATTCTTGCAACTTCGACGAAAGAATTACACAGTTGGAATTGAGACCGATACCCGCCTTATGGACAAGGCACCTAGAAGACACCCCTAGATATAGGGGTCTGCTGAAAGAGAATCTGACGGCAACTAAAGGGGGTTCACCAGGACCAACAGCTAAGAATTAGCAACTCAGTCTCTCAAATAACACACATTTATATATTAAACCACGGCCTGATTTTTTACGAGGGGTGAAAAATCGGGGCGGGGATTTTTTTGCCCAAACGGAACGGGGCAGAGGGGATACACCATGTTGGAAACAACAGCTCACATCATGAGAGTTAAAAAAAGGGATGGCACACTAGAGCCGGTTGACGTCACGAAGATCGTTGAACGCGTAACTAGAAATTGTCAGGGGCTTACGCAAGTAGACCCACTCCGTGTTGCTACGAAAGCAATTAGCGGCCTTTATGATGGAGCTACAACAAACGAGCTTGATAATCTTTGCATTCAAACAGCGTCTTTGCTTATCGGTGAAGAACCTGAATACTCTCGTTTGGCTGCTCGCCTTCTTTCCATCTATATTGATGAGGAAGTTCGTTCCCAAAAGATCCAGTCTTTTGCTGATTCTGTCTCTTTCGGTTTTTCTGCAGGTCTTCTCTCTGAAACAACTTATAAGTTTGTAGAGACAAACAAAGCCGCTCTTTGTGCGGCTATTGAGCCTTATCGTACAGACCGATTTGAATATTTCGGACTTAGAACCGTTTACGATCGTTACCTTCTTAAAAACCCAACTTCCCGCCAAGTATTTGAGACACCTCAGTACTTCTTTATGCGCGTGGCTTGCGGTTTAGCACAAACAATTGAAGAAGCTATTGAGTTCTATCGCTTGATCTCCTCTCACGACTACATGGCTTCGACACCAACTTTGTTCAATTCTGGAACGACCCGTCCTCAAATGTCTTCTTGCTACCTCCTCGATTCTCCTGAAGACGACTTGAGAGCTATTTATGACAAATACACTGACATCGCCCTTCTTTCAAAATTTGCCGGTGGTATTGGGGTTGCTTATTCTCGCGTTCGTTCTCGTGGCTCTTTGATCAAAGGAACTAATGGCCACTCTAATGGCATCATTCCTTGGCTTAAAACAATGGATTCCTCTGTTGCCGCCGTCAACCAAGGTGGTAAGCGTAAAGGTGCAGCTTGCGTCTACCTTGAAACTTGGCACGCGGATATCGAGGAGTTCCTTGAACTTCGCGACAACACAGGTGACGAAGCAAAACGCACGCACAATCTGAACTTGGCAAACTGGGTTCCAGATTTGTTCATGAAGCGCGTGGAAACAGATGGCATGTGGTCTTTGTTCGATCCTCGCACGGTTCCGCACTTTGTGGACACCTACGGCCCTGAGTTTGAGGCGGCTTACGCTGAAGCTGAGGCGAATAAACTTTATGTTAAGCAAATCAAAGCCCGTGATCTTTATTCACGCATGATGAAGACTTTGGCGCAAACTGGTAATGGCTGGATGACGTTTAAAGATGCTGCGAACATGAAGGCCAACCAAACAGGTGAAGCTGGAAATGTGATTCATCTTTCAAATCTTTGCACAGAGATTTTGGAAGTCACCTCCAACAAAGAAACCGCCGTTTGCAACCTTGGTTCTGTTAACTTAGGTCGACACATTGAAAATGGTCAGTTTAGCTTTGAAAAGCTTGCGCAGTCCGTTCGCGCTGCAGTGAAGTATTTGGACCGCGTTGTTGATATCAACTTCTACCCTATTCAGACAGCTCAAGACTCCAACCACAAATGGCGTCCTGTTGGTTTGGGTGTTATGGGTCTTCAGGATGCTTTCTTCCAATTGAAGCTTCCTTTTGACTCTGCGGCGGCTCGTGATTTGTCTGCAAAAATCCAAGAAGAGATCTATTACAATGCTCTTCTGACATCTTGTGAGCTGGCTGAAAAATACGGACCTCACGGCGCTTACGAACAAACAAAGGCAGCTAAAGGCCTGTTACAGTACGATCTTTGGGGCGTAACTCCCTCTCAACCAGAGCGTTTTGAAAAACTCAAAGAACGCATTAAAAAGCATGGCTTGAGAAACTCTTTGATGATTGCGATTGCGCCAACAGCAACGATCGCATCCATCGTGGGATGTTACGAGGCTATCGAACCTCAAGTTTCTAACTTGTTCAAACGTGAAACACTTTCGGGTGAATTCATGCAAATCAATAAGTACTTGGTGTCCGACCTCAAGGCCTTAAACCTTTGGAACGAAGACCTGCGCAATGAAATCAAAATGCACGATGGCTCAATCCAAGACGTAGCGGCAATTCCTCCTCAATTGAAAGAGTTGTACCGCACCGTTTGGGAAATCCCGATGAAGTCTTTGATCGATATGGCTGCAGATCGCGGCGCTTACATCGATCAAGCGCAATCTTTGAATTTATTCATGGAAAGCCCTACGATCGGTAAAGTGTCTTCAATGTACATGTACGCATGGAAGAAAGGTGTAAAAACCACTTATTACTTGCGTTCACGTCCTGCGACGAAGATTGCTAAAACGACTGTGAAAGGCACTAGTGGATTCGCAGGAATCACAAATGCTTCAGGCAACAGTATGGATGCAGCGCCGGCGACACCTGTTGCACCGACACAAGAAGCAGCGCCGGCGAAAACATATACAGATGCTGAAGTCATAGCTTGCTCTTTGGAAAACCCAGAGGCTTGCGAAGCTTGCCAATAGTGCCCGGACCCCAGGGCCCTGCGGGGCCCTGGACGACTTAAGTACGTTTTTACTTTTTGGAGATTTTTATGATTCTAGATCCTGGCTTTGATTTGACTTTACGCCCCATGAAATACCCCGTTTTTTACGAAATGTACAAAAACGGCATCAAAAACACATGGACTGTTGATGAAGTGGATTTTTCAACAGACCTTGTTGATCTTCACACAAAATTGACTCCCGCGGAAAGACATTTGATTTCACGCTTAGTTGCTTTCTTTGCAACCGGAGACTCTATCGTTGGGAACAATCTTGTGTTGAACCTTTACAAACACGTCAATTCTCCTGAAGGACGTATGTACTTATCACGTCAACTTTATGAAGAAGCTCTGCACGTGCAGTTCTACCTCACATTGTTGGATACTTACATTCCGAATCCCGACGAAAGAGCCGAAGCTTTTTCCGCAATCGAAAATATTCCTTCTATCAAAAAGAAGGCTGATTTCTGTTTTAAATGGATCGACTCCATCAACACACTCGACACTCTTAAAACAAAAGAAGATCGTCGCCGCTTCTTGATGAACCTGATCTGCTTTGCAACTTGTGTGGAAGGTTTGTTCTTCTATGCTGCTTTTGCCTATGTATATTTCTTACGTTCAAAAGGTCTTTTGGCAGGTCTCGCCTCTGGAACAAACTGGGTCTTCCGCGATGAATCCATGCACATGACCTTCGCTATGGAAGTTATCAAGACGGCTCGCAAAGAAGAGCCAGATCTTTTCAACTCTCAAATGGAAGACATGGTCACTCAAATGCTTGAAGACGCTATTGAGTGTGAAATGGAATTTGCAAATGACGTTCTTCACTTGGGTGTCGCAGGTCTTTCACCAAAAGACATGAGACAGTATCTTGAGTACTGTGCGGATCAACGTCTTGAAAGCTTGAACATTGCTCCTCGCTACAACGTGAAGAATCCGTTCTCTTTCATGGAACTCCAAGACATGCAAGAGCTTGCAAACTTCTTTGAAAGAAGAGTTTCCGCTTACCAAGTGGGCGTAAGTGGGGCAGTTTCCTTCGACGAAACGTTCTAGGTGAAAAACACTTTTTTTTGGGTTTTCTTTTTTCTAGTTTGTATGGGGGTAGGATTTCTTCACGGAGTCCTGCCCCAAGGTCTTTCGCGAAGCTACTTTTCCAGTCCTCAAAAAATTCAAATTTTGACCACGGACGAAATCTTCTTTCCTGCGGAACTTCGCGAAGAACTTGAAGAAGAACTTCATGTTAAGTTTTCCGTCACTGTCACTCGCGATTGGGATGCGATCTTAGCCAACACCGTCGCCAGCCCTGGCGTGGACTTGATCTTTCTCCCCTCCTTTTGGGCACAAACTTTGGCGCGACAAGGCCTCTTGGCGGATATTTCAGGACCTGGAAAAGAGCTCCAGCTTCGCGTCGCCTCTGACTTTTTGGGGGCTCAACCTCAAGAAGGATTTTATTTTCTTCCCTTTTATTGGATGAAGACGGGAATAAAAACCCCCGACACTGGAAGTTTTGTCGATTTTCTTAAAAATAAAAAAGAGACCACTCTTTTCCTTCTGGCCGATGAAGATCTTTTGCTGAAGCACTTTCAACTCTGGAAAGAACAGGGCATTTTAGATTTAGTCTCTCAAAAGAAGATACTCACATTACAACTGGATCAAATTAACCAGAAGAAAGAAGCTGAGGGCGCCCTTGAAGGCCCACTCAAGGAAGATTCTAAAGACTCCTCTTTACCACAACTCAGTGCTTTGCTGATTTGGGGCGCTACAATCCCCATGACTTCATCCAATAAAGATCTTGCTCTTGATGTTCTCACCACGCTCAGCGCTGCCGAGCACCAGGAGAAAATTCTGCTTAAGACACCCTTCAACTCAACATTCACGACGGTCACTGGAAATGACATTCCTCTTCACCGTCGCGCTGAATTCATTCGTGATTTACGACTTAAAGACACCCTGATTTTTGAGAAGAAAGACCAAGAGGCGAAGAGCAAACTTAAAAATGATTTCAACATCATTTTGTGAGGGTGATAGCACTCGCACCCTGAACATCATTCGTCACAACCACGTTATCAGCATCATAAGCCTGTAACACAAATCGAACAGAATGAACGCCTGCCGCTAAATTTGATGTCTTAATCGCCAAGTTAAACTTTCCGTTCTTACAGGTCGCCACATTACTATTCACATCGGTGGCTGTGTTCAGATCTAAAATCTCCAGTTGTGACCCATTTTCTAAAGCCACAATCTCATGTTTGGGATAGGTCGACACATAACATTCCCCCGAGACCTCTGCTTTTGACATAGCTGCCGTCGTATTCACAGTCGGGTTATAGACCTTCAAATACAGTTCTTCCGATTTTGGTGTTTTATTAACCTCATAGGTGGAGGGATCGTCTTTCTGATTCGTCAACAAGGAGTTTCCATTAATCGGAGTACAAGCGACTCCCATTAAAAGCATACCCAACACCGCCATCAATCTGAAAGCTGAAGATTTCATAAAGATCCCCCACTCTTATAGGATAAATGAGGCCGCCGTAGAGCTAAATCAGTTTTTGAGCAGAGTCTAGTTTTGAGACATAAAAGTCTCAATTACGACCTTTCAGGACCGCTCCGACCGTCGAAACCACCTTTTGTTCCAAGATACAGGGATCTAGAAAAAGAAAGTACGTCGAAACCATGGTGGTTGCAAATGGTGCCAGCCCCATGAAAATACCAATGCCAGCATGGAATAAGACTCCCATGATCAACCACGCATTTCTCGTTTTTGGCCAGGCCACCATCACCGGGAAATACACCTCAAAAAGTATAGTCACATACGCCACAATGGGAATCACCCACGGGACCATCCGCAAAAAAGAGAAGTCCATGGTGGTCATCTGCGGATTGGCCATCACACTCCATAAGGCCGTTCCATCCCACCAACTGCCCCCTTTTAACTTCTCCCACCCCGTGTAAGCGTATATGACGCTGATTTGAACCTGCATCATGCGAATCATCAGCGAACTTAACGTGTCGGAAGGCTTAAAATTCACTTTCTTGTTGCGAAAGAGATTCAAAATACTCAAGCGCTCACAAGACTGGGTAAAGGACATATAAAACAAAAAAAGCGCGGCAATAATATCCGCCCCAAAATTCACTGCATAATTTCGTTGAATGAAACCAGCATCAATCACCCATGCCAGCCACATGATCCAACGCCCGCCGATTCCCAAAGTGAGGAGCCCCAACAAGACCACCAACAAGATGTGCATGGATAGATTCCAGGAGTCCGGCCACACACTCCATAAGAATGGAGGACGGTAAAGATCCTGCATCACCTCCAAAGCCATGGCCTTAGAGATCCAGCTACTATCCGAATAATACTGGATATTAAAAACTCGCCCCAGATACATGTAGAACATGGTTCCACACAGCAAGACCCGCATGAAGGCAAGCCCTAAAAGATTCTGTGGGCCAAACCAAAACTGATCCCATTTTTCCCAGATCTTTTTCATAGAGCTTCCTCGTCTGTTCCACCCACGCAAGAAGTCGACTCACGCGTCACTTGAAGCTCTCGAGATAAATCCTGAACGGCCTCATCCTTTAAGGTCACAACTTGATCCAAGGTCGGAACTGTTTCCACAACATGCTCCATTTCAACCGAGGTGGCGCCGGGATACTGCCGACATAACCACGGACCAAACAGCAGACGAAGACGTTTAGGGTCTATAACCATAAAGCGCATGACGTAGAGTTCTCTTTTGCGTTCTCCGGAAAGAACACCCTTATTTTTTTCGGCGGGAAAAAAGCCCTCAATGGGCTCTTTAACTTCATTACCCTCGGGATCCTGATAACGAATCAGGTAGCGGATATACATTGTATGTGCTGGATCCGGAGAAAAGAAATTCCAACTGGCGTTCAAGCCTATGGAGTTAGCGTAGGGAACTATGAAACGCGAAGTAGTGCGCCCAAAGTAGGCTCCTACATTGGGCATCACCATCATCGTAAAGATATTATATACAATCCACAGACTCAGAAGAGTCTTAAACAGAAGTTTCACCTTCTTCATCAATGTCGTCAGCCTCACCTAAGAAGGGTAATTCTTCATCTTCAGAAGACTCTTCATCACCATCAGCAAAAAGCTGATCATCAGAAGCCTGCTCTAGATCCTCGTCGTTATCAAAAGCTTCGATCGCCTCTGTAACCTCGTCGGAAATCTCTTCAGTTCCCTCTTCAGTGCCAGCCGCTTCCGCAGAGGCTTCCACCGGTTCTCCACCTTCAACATTGGCGGAACCTGTCTTCATAAAGGCCGCTTTTTTCTCAGCCGCGATAGCTACTAAAGTCGTGCCGGCCGCTAAAGCCTCATCGTACTTCTTCAACCAGTTGGCATCACGAGTGGAGACCGGCTCTCCAAACGCCAAGGCATCACGGATATTTTGAGCGCGCTCTTGATCACGTTTTTCCGCCTGACGGCGCTTTTCTTCTTCAAAGAAATTCGTGGTCGTGGTGATTTCTTCCAGTTGTTCCTGGATCTTCATCAGCTCTTCTTCACCTTGAGAATAAGATCCCATCGCCACATTCTCAGAAAGAGAATCTGTGATGGACGCCAAAGTTGGTTTTTCTTCAGCTTGTTCTTCGTCAATTCCTTCCGGAAGAAGCTCATCAATTTGTGATAAAGTCGGAAGCTCTTTCAAACTTCTCAATCCGAAAATCTCGAGGAACTTCTTCGTTGTTCCATACTGCATCGGACGACCAGGAAGTTCAGACTTCCCTTCAAAACAAACCAGGTTCTTTTCCATCAAAGCCCGCAATAAGTGGCCAGATTCTACGCCGCGAATTTCATCAACTTCATTTTTAACAGTAGGTTGCTTGTAAGCCACGATGGACAAAACTTCCAAGGCAGGTCCAGACAACTTAAATTGGCGAGTCTTCAGCGTGCGTTTCAAGAACTCCATATTGTCGATCTTGGTGCGCAGTTGATAACCACCTGGAACTTCTTCCAAAGTGACACCACGGCGTCCGCCAGCGTATTCCACAGCCAACTGATCCAGGGCTCTGCGAATTTTATCACCACGAACGTTCGTTCCCTTAAAAAGAAGTTTTAAAGACGCCAAACTGACAGGACGATCACTGGCGAAAAGAACGCTTTCAACGATACTTTCAAGACGCTCTTCTTCAACAAACTCCACTTCCTCAATCTCGGCGGAATCGAAATTATCAAGCTCAGTTCCTTCAACAGAAACCTCGTCCTCTGAGGACATTTCCAAACTTTCAACTTCTTCTTCACTAACCTCAGGAAGGAAGCCTTCAGATTCTTCTTCCTCTTGAAGGAACACGGAGGACTCAGTTTCAACGTCTGATTCAGAAAAACTTTCTTCTGACTCTTGAGTATCCACTTCAGAGTGATCTAATTCTTCGTTCATCAATTCATCTTTTTCTTCTGACATGGTCCCCTCTTAAACTTCCGTCACGTCATCTTTAAATAATTCATTTTCAGCAGCCAGAATTTCGTCATCAGTCGCCGCCTCATTGCCGGCTTCTTCGACGAAATCAACGCCCAGATCCATCTGCATCTGATTGCCGCCGTCTTCCAGGCGATCCTCAGCATCAGCAAGCAAGAAATCTTCGTCGGCTTCAATCTTTTTAGATTCTTCCATCATCTTCTCGGCCACTTCATCCGCTCTCATGGAGTCATATTCTTCCACACGAGACAAGACATCCGTCTCAATGACTTTTTTTGAGTCCACCCAGATGTCCGAATAAGGCTCTGACTGGTAAAGACCGACGAAACCCATTTTTCCAAGCTCTAACAAAGACAAGAAAGTAATCAGAACCTGACGAGCGCGATCTTCCGTTGCCGAGACCAAATCCATCAAAGTGACCTTCTGACCCACGACCAAACGATCTTTGATTTCCAAAATACGACTGGCAATAGATTGCGCTTTGGCTGCAACCTGATGCACTTTCTTTTTCACAGAACGAAGCATCTTACGATAACTTGAAATCAAAGAAAAAAGAGCATTGTCTTCAAGAACGATTTCTTCTTCTTTTTGATCTAGAGACTCTCGACTTCCACGCAACCAAACATCACGCCCCACCAAAGGACGTTCATAAAGAAGTTTCGCCGCCTCTTGATACTTTTGGTATTCAAGAAGTTTCTGGACGAGCTCTTTACGAGGATCTTCATTTTCAACGATTTCCCCATTTTCATCGTACTGAGGAAGAAGCATACGGGACTTAATTTGAATCAAGGTCGATGCCATAGCGACAAATTCGCCGGCCACTTCCAGATCAAGTTCTTTCATCAACTTGATATAATCAAGGTACTGCTTGGTGATCTCATGGATTTTAATATCCATGATATCCATCTCTTCTTTACGAATTAGATAAAGAAGAAGCCCCAAGGGTCCTTCGAATTTAGGCAACTGTACTGTAATACTCATGAAAGACGGTCCCCTCTACCACTTCATATTAGAACGCACTATTTCCAAAGTCTTCTGAGCTTCCTTGCGTGCCTTTTCGCATCCTGCGTCGATGATTGAATCAAGCAGACCTGGATTATTCAACAATTCTTTTTTCTTTTCTCGAGGTCCCTGAGAAAGTTTTTCGATATTTGCTGCAAGGCGGCCTTTACAGTCCCCACAGCCAATTCCAGCGCTGCGACACCCTTCCTCCACCCACTGCAGATCCTCTGCCGTCGAGTAAAGTTTGTGATATCCATAGACAGAACATTTTGTCGGCTCTCCCGGATCTTCACGTCTGACACGCGCTGGATCCGTCACCATCAAATTCACTTTTTTCTTAACATCTTTTTCAGAGTCCTCGGTCAAATAAAGAGTATTCCCGTAAGACTTTGACATCTTTCGTCCGTCCAAACCTGGCACCAAAGGAATCTCCGTTAAAAGCGGAGACATCTCGGGAAGTTTGGCTTTATAAAGATGATTAAAACGACGCACGATTTCACGAGCCAATTCCAAGTGAGAAACCTGATCTGCTCCCACGGGAACTTTTTGTGCACGATAAATCGCAATATCTGCCGCCTGAAGAACAGGATACGCAAAACGACCCAGATTATGGGTGTCATTCGCCTTCATCTCCTCGATGGCGTCTTTCCAGGTGTTCACTCTCTCAAGCCATCCCATCGGAATCATATTTGCAAAAATCATAAAAAGTTCTAAATGCTCAGGAACGCGACTTTGTACAAACAAGGTCACCTTCTCAGGATCTACTCCCCAAGCAATAAACTCTGCGATCATCTCACGTGTCCAGGGCGCGATCTCTTTGGGAGACTTGTAGGCCGTGGTCATCCCGTGCCAATCCATCGCTCCGAAAAAGCATTCATATTCGTCTTGAAGTTTTGTCCAGTTCTGCAACGTCCCCCAGTAGTGACCAATGTGAAGGCGTCCCGTCACACGCATTCCAGACATCACACGAAGTTTACGCGTCGTCGCAGGAGTTACCTCAGAACTCATAGCCCAAAACCTCCCAAAGCCAAAGTCACAAGCTGGTTATAACTCCAGATCACGGGCACAGCGAGAACACGCAAGACTCCCGTCAATACCAAAGCCATCAAAATCATACTGGTGATATGTTCGTTTTGTTCCAACTTATAATTGATCTGGGCAGGAAGAAAACGAGCTAACACTTTTCCACCATCCAAAGGGTGGAGAGGAAGAATATTAAAAACCGCTAAAAACAAATTCGTCACAATAAAGGTTTTCAAAATCTCAATAAGCCCGCTCGCATAGTTTGCTGCCATAAAATATTTTGCAACCAGTGCAATCAAAAAGGCTCCAATGATCGCCAGCAAAATGTTCGAAACAGGCCCCGCCAAGGCAATCCAAAACATATCCACACGAGGATTTTTAAGATTGCGCGTGTTGACCGGAACAGGCTTAGCCCAACCAAAAAAGATCGGCGTCGCCAAGACGATGGAGACCAACGGAAGAATCAACGTTCCAATCAGATCCATGTGCGCAAGAGGGTTCATGGTCAAACGCCCCATGACCTCTGCCGTATTGTCCCCACGGCGACGCGCCACCCAACCGTGAGCGTACTCATGGAAACAGAGTGCAAAAAGAAACGGAATAAAATAAACGCCTATCTTGGCGCCAATCTCGATCATATCCATACAACCTCACGCTAAATCACACCTAGACCCTTGTCTAGTATGGCGAAACACTTGCACATTTAAAGTGCAATCAGTGTAACACAGCTCGTTAAGAGAAAAGCTCTCGTCTTTCCAAGGCCTTGAATAAATCCTTTGAAACAGATATTTTCTCCCCCATCGTACCTAACGCTTTAACAAAAATCTGGGGGCATTAGGAGAGGTGGAACTTCCCCAAAGTCCATCGCAAAAGCTCCACCTCGCCTAATGCTCCCTCGATCGAAGGGAAAATTATGTCTGATACTACGAATGCGCGTCCGGCGCTCACTATGCTTTCTGAAGACGAAACCGCTTTTCGCGACGCTGTCAGAGCTTTTGCTGAGTCTGAAATTAAACCTCATGTGACACACATGGACGAAAAAGCGGAACTAAACCCTGAGATTCTAAAAAAGCTTTTTGAAATGGGTTTGATGGGGATCGAAACTCCTGAAAAATGGGGTGGCGCAGGTTCGACATTCACGATGGCTTGCTTGGCGGTAGAAGAAATCGGCCGCGTTGATGGCTCCGTGTCTGTCTTGGTTGACGTACAAAACACTTTGACCACAAACGCCTTCCTTAAGTGGGGAACTGAAGCTCAAAAAGAAAAATATCTCGGCAAAATGGCTTCGGAATGGGTGGGCGCTTACGCACTTTCTGAATCTTCTTCTGGATCCGATGCCTTTGCTTTAAAACTTAAAGCAGAAGACAAAGGCGACAAGTTTGTCTTGAATGGTTCAAAACTTTGGATCACGAACGGCAAAGAAGCCAACGTCTTCATCGTTTTTGCTAACATCGACCACTCTAAGGGCTACAAAGGGATCACAGCTTTCATCGTAGAAAAATCTTTCCCAGGCTTCAAAGTCGGCAAAAAAGAAGACAAATTGGGTATCCGCGCTTCTTCAACCACCGAACTTCTTTTTGAAAACTGCGAAGTTCCTAAGGCCAATGTTCTTGGCGAAGTAGGTAAGGGATATAAAATTGCGATTGAGACTTTAAACGAAGGTCGTATCGGCATCGGTGCGCAAATGATCGGTATTGCCCAAGGTGCTTACGAGGCGGCCCTGGCTTACGTCAAAGGACGCGAGCAGTTCGGAAAGCCTATCGCCCACTTCCAAGGTGTTCAATTCCAATTAGCTGAAATGCGCACGGAACTCGAGGCGGCTCGTTTGATGGTTTACAACGCAGCTCGCTTGAAAGATGCAGGACAAGACTTCATTGAATCAGCAGCTATGGCGAAACTTTATGCTTCTCGCGCGGCAGAGAAAATCACCTCTAAAGCAATTGATCTTTTCGGCGGCAACGGCTTCACCAAAGAATACCCTGTAGAGAAATTCTGGCGTGATGCGAAGATCGGTCAGATCTATGAAGGCACAACAAATATGCAATTACAGACCATCGCAAAGATGGAATTGGATAAGTAATTTTTTGCGGAGTGACTCTTACGCAGGCAAAGGGGGACAACGTCCCCCTTTCTTTTCTCCACTCCTGAGGAGCCCTCCAATCCGGGATTCAAACAACGAACCTTAACAGACACGTTTTTCCGTTGAGAGCGCTCCCCCAAGACGCTACACTTGTCTCATGAAATTCATCCTTGCGCTCCTTCTTTCCATAGCCTCCTCTTCGTATGCTGCGGACAAAGTCTTCCGCCTCCACCTCTCTAACGAACCCAGTGGTCTTGATCCCAACAAACAACGCACCTCTTCTTCAAGCTACCTTCTTGGCAACCTCTATCGCAATTTCTTCACCTTTGATGACCAAAAGGGACTTGTTCCCGACCTGGGGAGCGAATGCAAACGCGACAAAAAACAAAACCTCATCTGCACTCTCAAAAAAGACTTGGTTTGGAGTGACAAAACCCCTTTAACCGCTGACGACTTTATTCGCACATACAAAAAAATACTCTCTCCTAAAAACTCAGTCCCCAGAGCTGACTTGCTGTTCAAAATTAAAAATGCCGAAGAAATTTACCGCGGAAAACTGGGGGTCGACGCCTTGGGCGTTTCTGCCCCCGACAAGTGGACGCTGAAATTCGAATTCGAAAAACCAGACCCCGAATTTGAATACAACTTAGCCACTTCAATTCTGGCTCCTACAAAAGAAGATCTCACTGCTTTTACTGGACCCTACAAACTCAAAGAGTGGAAAAAGGGACAAAAGATCATTCTTGAGCCCAATGCTCTTTATAAAGACGGACATCCCAAAAGACCATTCATTGAGTTTCTTTTTATCGAAGAAGATACCGTCGCATTGCAGCTCTATGAAAAAAATGAACTTCAATTTCTAAGACGGCTTCCGACGCTGTTTATTCCGCGCTATAAAAGCCACAAAGACTTTCATTGGTTCCCAGTCACTCGTCTGGATTATTTGGGATTCGGACCCGAGTTGGCCGCTCAAGAAGACCTTCGCAAAGCTTTTACTTACTCTCTGAACTACGCCGAATTACAGAAGATTTTTTCTTCTGAAGGAAGACCTGGCTGCATCGGCCTTCCCGACTCCTGGTTTCCCAAAAATGCACCTTGTTTTGATTTTGATCTAAAGAAAGTTCCGTCCTTAAAAAACACAAAAAGTTACACTCTGATGTTTTCAGCTCTTGGCGGGGAAGATCATAAGAGAGCCACCGAGTGGTTACAGAATCAGTGGCAAAAAAACGCCGGCATTAAGACTCACTTAGAAGTGAAGGACAACAAGATCTTCTTGCAAATTCTTCAGCAAGAACCCCCAGCCCTTTTTCGAAAAGGCGTGTCGCCGGATCGCCCCACGTGTTTATCTTCTTTAGAAACCTTCGCCCCCACAAATCCCGAGAATTACTTGCGCATTAAATCTCCTGAGTACGAAGGCATTTTGTCCTCACTAGCCCTTGCAAAAACGACTCAGGAGCAAAAAAAATGGTGCCTGGCGGGAGCTGAGTATCTCATGAAGAATCATCTCATGATTCCATTGGGGGCGATTCACTTTTCAATCCTGGTTAAACCTGAATTCACGGGCTGGAAACTGAATCAAATGAATCAGCTGGACTTGTCCAACCTCCACCCCCGACCCTAGAATAAAAGTCTATGAACGCAGCAACTCAGTCCGTCGATATTCACAAAGATCAGATTATTTTTAGCGAAGGAGATGCAGGCGATTGCGCCTATATCATCGAAAAAGGTCGAGTTCTGGTCTATATCACCAAAGACAAAGAAGAAATCCCCCTGACGATTCTCGGTGAGGGAGAAATTTTCGGAGAAATGGCTCTGATTGACACCCAAAGCCGCTCCGCGAGCGTTCGAGCCCTGGAAGATGTGCGCCTAGCTATCGTCACTAAGCAACAAGTGCTTGAGCGGGTTTCCACCGCCGACAAAGTTGTACAACTCCTGATGCGTGTGCTTTTAAAGCGACTGCGCCGCAAAACGACAAATTCTCCTGTGGGAGCACGAACAAGTGATATTGAGTTTGATAACTCTGGAGCTGGCGACGATGGAACCCAAAACGCTCTCGATCAAATCAAACTGGAAAATCAGATTTTCCAGGCTTTTCAGAATAAAGAATTTGAACTTTTCTATCAGCCGATCGTCAATTTAAAAACCAAACAGATCACCGGGTGCGAAGCCTTGCTTCGCTGGAACAGCCCCATGCATGGTTTGGTTTCGCCGAACTTATTTATCGATGTTATTGAAAACTCCTCCATGGTGATTCCTATTGGCCATTGGATTATCAATCAGGCCCTGAAGGATCTTCGTACTATTCAAGATCAGCTTCGTCTGAACAAAAAAGACAAGATGGCGGACGAATTCATGATGAGCATTAATATCTCGGGGCGCCAATTCACTCACTCTGATTTTGTGAACAATTTGGAAGATTTGCGCGAAAAACATGATATTCAAACGAAGAATATCAAACTTGAGATGACCGAAAGAATTATGATGGATGGAGCCATCGCCTTAGAGGCCCTGAATCAATGCCGCAATCAGGGTTACGCTATTTCCATTGACGACTTCGGGACGGGATTCTCAAGCCTCCAATACCTCACGCAGATGCCCATCAGCTTCCTTAAGATTGACCGCTCTTTTGTTATGAAGGTTCTTTCAGATCCTAAATCAAAAGCCGTTGTCAGTTCCATCATCCACTTGGCTCACGCCATGGATATCGAAATCATCGCCGAAGGTATCGAACACAACGAAGAATCCCTTGTTCTTGAAACCCTCGGAGCTCGCTATGGTCAGGGCTATCTTTTCTCCAAGCCCATAGATCTTGGCCGCTTTCTGAAACTCATCTAGACGGCACATCAAAATCAGGCTGCACCTTGTCTCAAAATGAGATTTGGCGAGTTTTATTCAAAGTTCTAAAGTCCTTAAAGTGTCCTCCGATAAGTCTTATGTCTTAAGACAATCAACCAGCTTAAGATTTCAACTGGAGGTCACAGAGATGGCTGACAAAAAATTCGAAAAGCAAATTCCCAATAACGTTGTTTCCCTTGAATCTGCTCGCTGCTGCGGCGAAGGCTGCAAAAAGAAATCTGAAAAAGCCGGTTTCTGCGCAGAACACTTTGACTGGTTCAAAGCAGGCCTGATCACCAAAGAAGGCATGAAGGCTCCTGACTTTGACAAGAAGTACTATCATTACGTGGCGAAAAAAGCGGCGTAATCGTTCTTATTTCAAATTTCATCCGTTAAAAGCCGGGACCCCATCCCGGCTTTTTTAGTTTTAGGGAAGTTGCGCCCAAAAGACTGAAAATAGAATCAGGCCGACAAAGAAATACTTAAAACCGATGGAAAACGCTTCGCGCATGGACATGACTTCTCTTCGGCCCCCTCCTTTGCTAACATAAGTCCAGAGTTCCAGACACCAGGAGAGTCCCCTCATGAAAAAGGCCGCACTTATTACAGGCGCCAGCAGTGGAATTGGCGCTGCCACCGCCATTGAATACTCAAAAAATGGATATTTCGTTTACCTCATGGGGCGAAATAAAGAACGCCTTCAAGAGGTCGCTCTTCAGTGTCGCGGAGGAGCCTCGATTGTCTCGTGTGATATCACAGATCTCCCCGCCCTAAATAAGCGCCTGGATGAAGTTCTTAGCGCTAAAATCCACCGCGTAGAAGTGATCGTGAATAACGCCGGCATCTATGATGTTCACTCCACCGAAAAGGGGTCTGATGAAATATGGACGCGACAGTTTGAGGTCAACCTCTTAGGTCCGGTTCGGATCGTACGCGCTTTCTTCCCTTACTTCAAACAACACGGCGGAGGCAGCATCGTAAATATTTCTTCCACTTTAGGCCTTCGTCCTCAGGGACCTACCTCCGCTTATGCGGCGATGAAGGCCGCCATGGTGAACTGGACCCAAAGTCTTGCTTATGAAGGGGGCGAATTCAAAATCCGCGCAAATTGCATTTGCCCCGGGATTGTGGATACCCCCATTCATAGTTTTCACAACCTAGATCCCGAAAAGAAGACGGAAGCTCTCGAAAAAATGAAGCCCCTGCAACCCTTGGGTCGCATCGGAACTCCCGAGGACGTCGCAAGGGCTGCGTATTTTTTTGGATCTGAACTTTCAAGCTGGACGACCGGCGCGGTGGTTCCTGTCGATGGCGGGATCAACCTCACATGATTTTAACTTTAAAAAGCCCCTTTAGCAGCGCTCACCTGTACTCCCAACCACAATGGGATGAGGCAAAAAATCGAGACACTTTTGGTCGCTGTCATACTTCCTACGGGCATGGCCATAACTATGTCTTAGAGGTGGGCTTTATAATTAAGAACTCAGAACTGACCACAAAAAAAGACTCCTACCAAAAGTTATTAAAAGGTCTCACGGACCGTTTAGATCACGAGCATCTGAATTTTGAAATTCCGGAATTTAAAAGCACTATCCCCACGACTGAAAATATCGCATTATATTTTTTTAAAAAACTCACTGACTCCCTTTCTGACAAAGATATTTCTTTTCTTCGTCTTTACGAAATGGACCAACTGTGGACGGAGATCCGCTTATGAGCGAAGAAAAAGTACGTTTATCAAAACTCATGGCCGAACGTGGCATCTGCTCACGCCGTGAAGCCGATGAGTATATCTCTAAGGGCCTCGTTCTAGTGGACGGGATCAAGATCGATCAACTAGGCACAAAAGTAGATCCGAACGTCAAGATCACTCTTGAGGCGCAAGCGTTGAAACAACAAAAACGTTTGGCAACCATCATTTTAAATAAACCCATTGGTTATGTCTCTGCGCAACCTGAACCGCCTTACCAACCGGCCGTAAAGCTGATTACTCCGGAAAATCAATTTGGCGACTCTAAACAACGACTGCGCCCGGAACATTTTCAGGGCCTTGCCGTCGCCGGACGACTGGATATCGATTCCCAGGGGCTTTTGTTGTTTACTCAAGATGGTCGTATCGCCAAAAAAATCATTGGCGAAGAATCTAAGATCGAAAAAGAGTATATTGTGCGCGTAGAGGGAAAGCTCCCTGCCGACAAATTAAAACTTCTCAATCACGGCCTCTCTTTGGATGGAAAACCCTTGAAGCCAGCCAAGGTCGAATGGATTAACGAAGATCAATTGCGCTTTATCTTGCGCGAGGGAAAAAAACGTCAGATCCGTCGCATGTGCGAAGCGGTGGGGCTTAAGGTCACGGGATTAAAACGAGTGCGCGTGGGGAACCTTCGTTTGGGTAAACTCCCTGAAGGAAAATGGCGCTTCCTTGAAGACGACGAAAGCCTTGATTGATCTATCGAGGTTTTAAGAAATCCTGACGAAGATTTTCAAAATATTGAATCTCCGCCTCTGTGAAGCCGGCCTTCAGACGCAGGTCTTTATTCAAAGGCTCAATCCTTTTGGGCAAACGCTGCCTTAATGAATCCATGCGTTCTGGAAAGTCCACACCCGGATCGCGCTTATCGGTTTTGCAAATTTCCCGATACCAACGAGAACCAAAATCAACATGGCCGATCTCTTCAAAATTAATTTGTTTCACAATTTTCTGAATGGTTTCTTTTCCTGCCGTTCCTTCAAGGCGGCGAATCAAAGTATCCCCCGCATCCAGCCCACTGCCTTCAAGATAGCGATGCACAATCAAGATGCGATCTAACAAACTGTCTTCAGGCCCGACCGCGCGCCAAAGAGCTAAGTGAACCGGCCAGTCTCCCCACTTAAAACCGAGGGATTCAATCCCCTCAAGACACATTCTTAAATGTTCTGCTTCAGAAATCGTCACAGCCATCAATTCTTCACGAAACCCCTCTGGAGCCTCTGGAAACTCGGTCAAGGTGCGAACCCCTAACTCCATCGCCTGAAGCTCAATGCTTGCCAGATCATGAAGCATGCGCGCCTGGCCCTCGGGGGTAGAGAATCCCTTCTTAGGAGGGTGTTGTTTTGGATGCAAAATGGGGACATTTCGAGCCGGCTCCAAGGGAACAGTCCAGGGACTGGTCAACTTAAGAGCCGCTTCGCAGGACTTTTCGATATTTTTAATCTTATCCCACACGTCGGGAGTCGAAAAACTGAACATGCCCCCTTTTACATCCCGCTCCCTTTCTTGCCAAATATTTCCTGATTTGTTGCAATAGCACTTAGCGCAATAAACAAACGATCTGCGCTAGGAGATATATGGGAAAGTCATGGAAAAACGCGGGTAAAGTTGAGAAGGCTCAACAAAAAGGGCAAATATTCACCAAGCTAGCCAGAGAGATCTCTGTCGCTGCAAAAGCTGGTGGCCCTGACCCGAGCGCCAATTCCCGTCTCCGCCTGGCCATTGATGCTGCTAAAAAAGTTTCTTGCCCCAATGATACGATCGAAAGAGCGATCAAAAAGGGAGCGGGTCTTTTGGATGATGGTAAAATCATTGAAGAGATCACCTACGAGGGATATGGCCCTCATGGTGTTGGCGTTATCGTGGAATGCCAAACTGATAACAAACACAGAACAGCGCCCGATATGCGTCACGCCTTTAAGTCACATGAAGGCAATATGGGGGAAGTTGGTTCTGTCGCGTGGATGTTTGATCGCGTCGGCCTTATCGAAGGCACCAAGGACGGATCTTATGATCCCGACGAGGAAGCTATCGAAGCGGGCGCCAATGAGGTTTCTCGCGATGAAAATGGCACCTGTGAGTTTTTCAGCAATGCCGAGGATCTGGACGCTGTTCGTGATGCTTTAATGAAGCGTGGCTGGAAGATCACAACCAGTGAACTGTCCTTCAAAGCTAAGAACATTACAGAGCTCACTGAGGCTCAACGTAAAGATGTGGAAGAGTTTTTGAACTATCTTGACGATATGGATGACACTCACCGCGTTCACGCGACGGTTTAAACATTCAGAAATTCCTCACGTATTTATCCTGGCGAGAGTTCATCTCGTCAGGATACACACTTCCCTCCCTACGACGAGCGTCACCTGACAATTTAATCAATACTCGTCTTAAACATGCTAGGATTTCTATGTAAAGGGAGGCCCTATGAAACAGATTCTTTTCATCGCCTTTCTCTTAAGTATTCCTCACTTCATCAAGGGATCACCCAATTGGGTTGAACCGGATGGCAGCAGCATGGATGCCACTCAGCTCATCCTGCGAAAACAGATAATGGAATCAGAAAAAAAACCAATTCCACGAGAGCCCGCCAGCACCTCTGAAAAGAAAACCTCTTCCTCCACTTGCGGGAAAAACACAGAAGGACGGGGCGATAAATCCTCTTGTTCTGATGCTGTGGACTCTACGAAAAAGACCTCTGATACAAAATAAAAAAGGAGCTTTTTGGGGCTCCCTTTTCAATCTTCTGATTTAATTTATTATTATTTCTTTAACGCTTGCACGATGTAAGAAATGTTCGTCACATCTTCACCGCGACAACCATCCTCTGTGCAACGATTGCTCTTAGTGCATTTTTTCGCGCGATCATAGGTAAAATCCGTTGCTCCGCGAACCAGGATTCCAACAACCTCATTAGTTCTGGCGTTAAAAACAGCAGAGCCAGAGTTTCCACCGTAAGTATCTAGGTTGGAGTTGAAATAAGTCCCCAACTGATTACGAACAACCGCTCCGTCCGCCACTTTCGTAGGAAGTCCTGACGGATGACCTACCACATAGATTGCATCCCCTGGTTGAACCGGCGTTTGTTGCAAAGTCAAAGCCCGATGACCACGAACAGGGCGATCCAATTTGACCAAAGCGTAGTCCTGCGCACTGGTGTATTCGCGAGCCACGATTTCTTTGCACTTATAAACATCCTCTGCAGGGACTGATTCAGGACCTGTTTTTGCGTCGGCCATTTTGAAACCAAAAACAAAAGCATAGCTAGAACAGTCAGAACTGCTGATACAGTGACCCGCCGTCGCTATAAGATCTTCTCCCACCAAAGAACCCGAACAGTTTGCAGCCGTGGGCTGATCGTAGAATGGTTCATCAGAACAAAGATTCATCTCTCGGCCATATTGAGAAGTGAGGATTTTCATCACACCATTTCCTGAATCCGTAAGATCACGAACATGAATCAAGGCAACAGTAGAGTCTGCAATTTCACGCACATCTGCGCGAGTGACTTCGTACACATCAGCACGATTGTCTTCTCCGTAGATAACTTTGGGTGTGATATTAACAAATCCAACTGAACACGTGGCTGCGAACGCGACACTGATGGCCGCTACAAATGAATTCCTTTTCACTTTTTCCCCTCTGAATGTTCATCCTGAACATTCCCCTCTTAAAAAGTCTGCGTAATGTGAGGAGGAAAAACAAACTATTTTTTATTCTTAAGAAGATATTCGAAAGCCGTCGCATAGAGTTTGATCTGCTTCAACATCGAATGCAGGCCGTTAGCCCTGCTCGGAGAAAGATTCCCTTCGAACCCCAAAGCTCTTAAAAACTCAGGCGGTGTTGAGAGAATTTCACTCGGCGTTGCCCCTGAATAAACTCTTAACAAAAGCCCCACCAAGCCCTTCACAATCAGGGCATCACTGTCACCTTGAAGAACCACTTGGCCCTGTTCATTGAGATGAGCCACCAACCAGACTTGAGACTGGCATCCTTTCACGATGTTCTGCTCTGTTTTCAAATCTTCGGACAATTCGGGCAAAGTCTTTCCCAAATCAATAATCTTTTTATAACGATCTTCCCATTGCGTGAGCGCTGAGAATTCCTGAATGACCTGATCTTGTCTTTCTTTAATGCTTGCCATGTCTATTTCTCTTTCACCATATGGGGTAGAAATGAAAAGAGGTCCTCCTCTAACGCCTGCCCCTGCTCGCCGATTAATTCATGAAATGCTTTTTTATCCATATTCACGACGACATCGTGACATTTCTTATAAAAGCTTTCCTGATCTTCATAATACCCGTTCCAAAGTTCTTTGGCCTTACTTTCTGGCATCACCCAGGATTTTTTTTCAGCCACTGTCCCCTCAAAACGATTGTGATAATCTAATAAAGTCATAATCTGACGTGGGGAAAAATCCAACATCACCAACGCTTCTTCCAATAAGGCCAGCTCCACGTACCAAAGATAGCTGCTCATCTTTTCCCAGAATTTAAGTCCTGCTTTTCCATAAGAACTCTTGCAAAAGAACGTGGTGCAGACAACGCCACGATTTCTCCACACATTGCAATTTTGCTTTTCTTTGTTGTAGTAGGGACAAAGCCACTCTTCCCTTTGCCCAAAATCACCTTCTTGCCTTTGATTAAAGGCCACTTGGTATTTTACAGGAGCCACCATTCCAATCGGCAGCGCGTACTCACGACGCGCGATCTTATCACGAAAGATCCGATGTGCTTCTGTTGAGGACTCTTCTTTAAAAAGAGCCCCGACCATGTAGTTCGGAAGAAAGGGATGAAAAGTACAACACTTCAAATCCTCGCGATAGTGGATCTTCCCACGATGTCGAGGACGCGACATCGCACAAGAATCGCAAGTCGCTTTTTGTTCATCTGGGGAGAAATTTAAAATCTCCCGAGGTAAGATATTTTCGTAAACACGGGGAAGCTGGTATTTTAACAACATAGACAACTAGGGTTTAATTTTACAACGAGCAACAATACGATCTTTAAAAGACCTCATAACTTCAAAGCGCGTCAGACTTTCGTCCCAGGTCCACTTAAGATCTCCGCAGCTCACGAAAAAAGGAAAGGCCACTTCCCCTTCCGCCGCATGAGATTTTTGCATAAGAATTTTGGGAACTAATTTTTCCATCACCCACTGAACCGAACTGGTTTCAAGTAAATGGTTTTTCTCTAACTCCAGAGCCATCTCAACCGGTGTCACAAACCCCGTCTGGTCTTGCAGAAGCAAGGCGCCTCCGTCCAAGTAAGTATTCTTGCTATAAACAACCCGGATAAATTGATAAAACTCAATCCCCTGATTGGCATATTCTTTTGCGATCTGAGCATAGATCTCGGCATCCTGCTCGCCATTGTCACCAATCAGAATTACCTTACGGGGTTTTTTATCATCCAGAAGATTGCGCAACGTCTGAATCTTGTGAACATCACTGCCGTAGTCTGTGCGAGGGATGTAGGTTCCTTGCGGGAACTTGCCGTTTCTTAAAAACTTACGGTGAGTTCGCCCCATAAACCACTCTGGAGCCCGAGATAGATAGATAATTTCTGTTTCAGGGCGATCCTTCACGATGAGATTGTAAAGCTCGCTCATGCCCAAGAAGCGGCTTTCTTCATCAAAAGCATATTGTGCCGCGGAAGAAAGATCCTTCACGTTCGCCAATTTGATCGTATCATCCACATCGCTCACCAAAAGAGTTTGAGCGTGCCCTGCCGTGGAAAGTAACAACAAAAAAATGGCGACGAGATTCTTCATAAAAAAAGCCCTCTTTTCAGAGGGCTCTTATAGCATAAATACGCTCTTGATCCATGGGATTTCTATTAAATACCCTGGTCTGAGAACTGTATTACAAATCGTGCTGGGGTGGCCCAAATGGCGAAGGTGTTCGCCTCGTCACGGAATGAAAAATTTGCTCCATTGGTATGAAATTGATCAAACAAGGCCTTGGCTTGATCCCCTTTGACTTCGAAATAGGCTTTCCCTGGGGCGATGCGACCGTAAGCACTTTGATGGACATAAATAGAACACTGGTAATTGTTCTCTCCGCGACGGGCACAGACAAAGTTCAAGACATTCTGAGGAGCCTCCAAGGCTTTCCCCTTCCCCAAGAAAGAATCCTGTTCAGGGCGGTTCATAACGTCAAATAACAACTGAGGAGTCCCATCGACCGAACCATCATATTGAGTCGACGCGATATTGATGATCATCTGGCGACCCATGAATTGCCCTTTGGTGACAGCAAAGGCGGAAGTCAAAGAAAGGCTCAAAACTAAAAACAGAAAAAATCTCATCACACACGTCCTTGGTTGATTTCTTTGAGCTTAGCCAGTGTCTAAAATATATTCAACCGCATTCCCAAACCTGTCATGTTGGAGGGCTAACACGGTTCGCCTGGCATGCCCCAAACTGAGACCTTATTCTTCAATATATTCAATATCTTAAGGTGTGTTTTAACGAGACAGCCCCGGACCCCATGGCCCACCCCTTGCTCTTTAGAAAGACAAAGACGGACAACCCAACAAGGGGGAACTTATGAAGACACTTCTTACTATCGCAATCTTGGCTTTTTCTTGCAGCTCTTTTGCTTGGACCAGCAAAGAGGCCCCAGGGAAAGAATATACTTTTAAGTACCAGCTTTCAGGACAAACCCTTGAAGTCAAGAGAGCCGCTGGCAGTTACGAAGAAGCTTATGAACAAGCCGCACAACAATGTTTTAGCTTCTATAAGGGCGCAGGCAAAGTGTCTGAAGACCGTGGTCTGGACATTATCGACGTTTGCGCAAACCCTCGTTCTTAATTTTTGACAAGCAGCATAAGTTCCATGATTCCGTCTTCCCCTTAAGGCCGCTCCTCGATTATATTAAATCGACATCTAAGGAGCGGTTTTAAAATGGGAATTCTCAAATCCATCGGTGATTTTCTAGTAGGCAAAGATCCAGATATTTTCGACGAAAAAGGAAATGTCGCCCACAAACTTCCTAAAAAGAAATGGGAAGCTTGGCACAATCGCACTAAAACAGATCCTCAAAATAACTGGCGAAACCACACCGGTATTACGGGTGCTTCCAAGAAAAAGGGAAATTAATTTTTCTCGTCCCTAAAGCTGCTCTGACAGGGCAGCTTCATGTTTTGATCTCAGTCTAATTCGAAAGATGATACTTTTCCTTAAGTGCTTCAATCATCTGCTGAGGATTCTCAGAGGCTTTCACAAAAAAGATATCATCCACTTGTCGGCCCCAGGTATGCACCTTCGCTGATTTAATACTAAAACCCAAATCACTCAAAGACTTTGCCGCTGACGCCAAAAGGCCTGGCTGATCGGGACCTTTAAAACTGATCACCCACTCTTTTTCATCGGCACTGATAAGCTGAATTCCATCAAACTTCACATCAGGAATCGATTTAGACTGAACCTTGGCATTTTCAAGAATCTTGGTCAGTTGAGAAATATTTTTTGAAGTCACCACTTGAAACCAGTCATAAACGCCCACCTTGGATAAGGTGTGGATCGAAGCATGGCGAATTCCCAAGCCCAATGAATATAATTGCCCCACATAATCGCTTAAAAGGCCTTTACGATCTTTTTTCTCATGGAAGCGAATCCAGATCTCTCCCTTGCGAGTTTTATAAACCCAGGGCTTTAAAGAACTCTCAGCCAACTCTGCTTTTTTTAGATCGTCCACCAAATCCTTCATGGCCAGACTGTCTAGCAGAACGGGACCCAACTCCTCAATAATCTCGGAAGGAATATTCAACTTTTTACGAGCCCGCAACGTCTGAAAGTCGAAATAGTCTTGGGCCTTTTTAGATTCCAAACTTATAACCAGCTCTTTAAGAAGTTTCGACTTCCACTCATTCCAGGCTTCGGGATTCGTGGCACGAATGTCGATCGCCGTAAATAGCGCCAAACGATAGAGTCTGGCTCCTTCGACACCTTTTTCACGCAACTCTTGCCACACCTTGGGATCTTTAGGGTTTTTACGGAAGGCCGCTTGAGAAAGCTCCAGATGATTTTTCACCATCCATTTTACTTCCTCCGTAAAAACTTTATTAAAGCCGTAACTGCGAAAATCTTTTTCCACGATCGCCACACCTAAATCAGCGTGGTGTTCCGAACTTTCCAAACCTTTTGCCAGATCATGATAAAGACACGCCCAAGAAAGAATGCGCCAGTCTTCGTTTGTCAGCTTGTTATGGAATATTTTAAGAGGTCCTAGTTCAGAGGCCTTCTTATAAATTCGTTTCACCTCACGACATGCCTGCATGATATGAGAGTCAGCCGTAAAACGATGATACTGATCGTGCTGAACGTACCCCACCAGGCGGCGGATCTCGGGAACCAATTTATCAATAAGTCGGGAACGAAAGACACTGACCAGAAAAGGATCTGGCACTGTGACCTGAAGAACTTTTTCTAAAACAGCCCCTCGGCGTTTTGCCAAGGATTTCACTTTCATATCTGGTAAAAGAAGGTCGAGCTTCTCGCGCACCTTCTTTTGCACCAGAACGCTGGAGTTTTTATGTAACACAGACGTGAAGTCCTCAAACTTCTTGAACTCCAGTCCTTCGAGGGATTTTAATTCTTTCTCGGAGGCTTCCGCCACCTCAACAATCCAGTCAGAATAGAAATGCACTCGTGAAAGGCCACGCTGCAAATCACGCATAAAATCTTTGTGCGACTTAAATCCCATCCACTGACCAAGATCAAACTGAATGGCATTCGAAAGAATGTCGCCGTGTCCTTCAAGATGCAGCTTATGACGAAGACTTAAGAAATAACTGCGATAGTATTGAAGCACATTCAGCGCGTGTCCAGGATGAGTGAATTTTTCCGCGAAGAGTTCATAGATCTGCAACCCTTGCTCCAGATCGCGAAGTCCCCCAGGACCGTACTTGATGTTTGGTTCTAAATAGTTCGTGATGGAATCAAAACGACGAGCTCGATTTTTTCGTTCTTCCTTCACGGCCTTGAGAAGAACCTGACGATAGTATTTCTTCCTATTCCAGATCTTTTTCTGCTGTTCAAACAGCTTACGAGCCGCTTCCGGAGTCCAAGGACGCGCTTTCAATAACGCCAGAATATCAAAGGCCTCGACATTTTCCGTCCAGTCTTCGGGATTCTGAGGCATACGATAGCGCAGCTTAAAACCTTGTTCTTGCAGATGATCCACGAATCTTTTTACTGTCGCCTCGTCCCCACAGAAAAGCACATCGATATCAGACTTAGGACTCAATTCCCCCCGCGCCCAGGAGCCCAAAATCACAGGATGACAAGCTTCCCACTCTTTAGATGATTTAAAAAGTTCTTCAAGTCGAGCTCCCAGCCACGAGGAAAAGTTCTCATTTGAAAAACAAAACACCTGACGAACATCTCCGTCAGGTGTCATAAGCGGCGGAGTTAAAACATCCTGTGCTTGAGCCCACTGTTCTGAAGAAAGGAAGGACTTTAAAGCCATAGGTAGTTAAACTTCCTGTCCAGTGCGAGCCACAATCTCTTTCCACTTCGCAATCTGATTCATCGCCTCTAAAGGACTCATCTGCATCAGAGGGAACTTCTCAACTTCGTCCATCAAACTCTGAATCTCTTGCGGCAATTTTGTCGAGGCCTCAATATCATGTGGAACCGTTTCTACAGAAAGCTGATCCAATAACGAAAGCTGGCTTGTCGCCTGAACGCGCTTAGATTCCACTTCACGCAAAAGTCCCTTCGCTCTTTTTGTAACAGCGGCCGGAAGTCCAGCTAGCTCCGCCACCTGAACCCCGTAGGACTTTAATGCCGGCCCCTTCACCAGAGTATGTAAGAAACGAATTTCACCATTTCTTTCTGCCACCGTCATGTGGGCATTGGTGATTTGAGCGAAGCTCTGATCAAGTGTCGTCAGTTCATGATAGTGAGTCGCAAAGAACGTCAAAGCCTTCACGTCACTTAAAAGATGTTCTAAAATCGCTTGCGCCAAACACATTCCATCAAAGGTGCTTGTTCCGCGCCCCACTTCATCCAGAATCACCAGTGAATTCTGCGTGGCATTTTTAAGCATTGCGGAGGTCTCCGTCATCTCGACCATAAAAGTAGAAAGACCTTCGGACAACTGATCGCTGGCTCCAATACGAGTGAAGATGGCATCAAAAACAGGCAAGAAAGCTTCATCACAAGGAACAAAAGATCCCATTTGCGCTAAGATCGCCGTCAATGCAACTTGTCTCATCAAAGTCGATTTCCCGGCCATATTGGGACCGGTCAGCAACAAACACGAGTGCGGACGAAGCTCAATGTCGTTCGCTACGAAATTCTTTTTCACGGTTTGTTCGACAACTGGATGACGACTGGCCCGAAGCTTCAAAGACCCATCTTGGGTAAATTGAGGACGAACATATTTTTCTTCAAGACTTAACCAAGCAAGTCCCGCCACCACATCCATTTCACTGCATTCACGAGCCAAGGCCAACAATGCCGGGCACTGATGAAGGATTTCTTTTCTAAGAGCTTCAAAGAACTCATATTCAAGGTCTGCGCGTTTGGTATTGGCGCTCAAAACTTTTCGTTCCAACTCCACCAACTCGTCCGTGCAATAGCGTTCTGCATTGGTCAGTGTTTGTTTTCTTTGATAGTGGGCAGGAGCCTTGTCTTTATGAGTATTGGTAATCTCAATGTAGTACCCAAAGACGTTATTATAGCGAATCTTCAGACTCGAAATTCCTGTCTTTTCTTTTTCCTCTGCCTCCATGCGCGCAACCAAAGACTGAGAGTGAGTTGAAAGCTCAATCAACTCATCCAACTCGGCAGAGATCCCCTGACGGATTAAGTAACCTTGTTTGGTCGCCAAGGGCGGATCTTCAACCAAAGTGCGTTCAATTTTATAGGCCAACTCGCGAAGAGGTTCAAAATTGGCCGTTCCTCCGCTGGCATGAACAAGAACTTCCAAAGCACTAATTCCGGCATGCACGCTTCCCGCCAAAGCCAGAAGATCGCGACCATTGCACTGAGGTTGAGAAATTTTTCCCAAACGGCGCTCAATATCGCCCATTTGCCCTAGTATTTGCCGAGCGCGTTTAAGTTCAAGAACATGGCTTCGCCAAAAATCCACTGCGTTTAATCGTGATTCGATCGACTTGATATCGCGCAAAGGAAAACTCAACCACTGACGCAGAAGACGACTTCCCGCTGAGGTCTGAGTGCGATTGATCGAGTGAAATAAACTTCCCAATCCTTCGCCTTTGTAAGTTGAAAATACCTCAAGATGTCGCAGAACAGTCCCTGAAACTTCCAGGCGATGTTCAAGATCTTTTTCAATGAATGGAGACAGTGTCGCCAAAGATTCTTCGCCAGAAAGATTTTTTACGTAAGAGATCAAACGCGCCGAAGAAAGTGGCGCCTGATTCTTCAATAGATCATGAAGGGCAGATTCAATCTCTTCATGATAGCTGATAAGAACCCCATCAAGTCCTTTCAGCAAAGACTCGTCCTCTTTTGCGATCACCACTTCGGCAACCGGAAGAATTTGAATAAAACGCAAAAGATCTTTGGTGTTCTTTGATCTAAAGAAAAAGGCCTCGCCCGTTGTCGTATCCAAAAAACTGATCGACTCATTGTCCAGACTGACGAGATAATGAGGTTTGGTCCCGTCCAGAGTGTCAGAGTCATAAACCATACCTGGAGTGAGAACACGGGTCACCCCGCGCTTTACAATCCCTTTCGCTAATTTAGGATCTTCAAGCTGATCACAAATGGCCACCTTAAATCCCGCAGCCAAAAGCTTATTGATCGGGCCTGCGATCGAGTGATGAGGAACTCCGCACATCGGCGTTTCATCTTGTGATTTTTTATTTCTCTGGGTTAGCGCAATCCCCAGAACAGGAGCCGCTGTGACAGCGTCCTCATAAAACATCTCAAAAAAATCCCCCATACGAAAAAGAAGGATTTTATCCTGATGAATTGATTTAATATCCCAGAACTGTTTCATGAGCGGCGTAAGATTCGACATAGGGAAAAAAAGTAGCTAAGGCAGGGCGCCAATACACTCGAAAACGCATCGCATCTTGAGAGGGAAACAGACCTTTTTTAAGGTTTTTAAAATCATCCGATGTAGCGGCGCATTAAAATGATTTTAGTCGGTAAACCACTTGATAAGTGCGCACCCAGGACTTCCAGAAGAGTTGCTGTTATAACCTGGCTGACCGGTCGTGGTTCCACAAAAAATACTCGGGCTCAATGTCCCTGAAATCATTTGATAGAAGTAGCTTGAATGTCGGTAAGGATGAGACGCCAAAGGGGGCGAGTATGTGCCCGCACCGTAAATATATCCATCGATAGAACTACTATAACCAGCTCCACTGGCACCTTCAGTGCAAGTTCCACCCGTTGCCCCTCCACCACCTTGAGCCGTCACAAGAGCGGTTCCACTAGAAACAACGGAAATCGTACTCGTTCCTCCAGTCCCCGCAATTCCACTGCTGACCCCGACACCGCCGGCACCCACTGTGATTGATAGACTGTTTCCCATGCCGTTAGCATAGTAATTAGAAGAGTATCCCCCGAAGCCCCCAAATCCTCCATCATCTGGTGCGCAAGATCCGGGATTATATGCCCCACCTCCGCCGCCGCCCCAGGCTCTCAGGCAGACAAAGGCATCCGTTGGAACAGCCAAGGTTTGAGTCCCCACTGTCTTATAGATTCGAATCTCGGTGTTTCCCGTTCGGATTTCTTGAGAACAGGGGTCTCGAAGCGTAAAGTCTTTAACAACAGGGACTGAATAATTCCAGCTACTGTCCCTGACAGTGACACAAAGTCTTTTTGGATCACTCAAAGAAAGTCCTGATAAAGACGTGGCCGTGGCAATAGAGACATCCAGAGAATAGCTCGTCGAAGCACAATCTCCTCCCGCCGCAATAAGAGCGTAAGAGTAGGCACTCAAATCAACATCCCCCGTTTCAACCGCAAAAAGAGCAGTACTTAAGGACGTCTGGCGATAGCGAATTGTGAAACCACTACTGGGCGCTGTGGTGTCTTTAATCCAAGAAACACTTTGCGAAGTAAGATTTCCGGCAAGGTCTTTAGCCTCAATACAGAAACTCAAAGCTCCGTCTGTTAACCCCGCAATATTGAGATTGTAAGAACCCGCATTTCCTAAAACAAAAGATTCTCCAGCAAGAGCGCTTAAACACGCGGAGGTCGACCCCAAAAGGACTTTCGAACGATAATAGTTAAATTCTCCGGTCACAGAGTAATTGAAATTAGTGGCATTACTACGTCCCGAGGGAAAACCACCCAAAGCAAGAGCCGGAGTTTGAGTATCTTTAAGAACTTCAACGGTCGAGGCCGCAGTCCCTAAGTTTCCGGCGCTGTCCACTTGTGTCGCCGTCATGATGTGAGTTCCTTCAAACAGCAAATTTGTATCTAAATCGTAACTCCATACTCCCGCAGCACAACTTACCGTGAATGACGAGTATGCCCCATCCGACAAAATAACATTGAAACCAGACTCACACGTGCCCGAGAATGAAAGACTCCCAGGCCCCGTGGCATTGACTGTTTGAATGGAAACAGGGCTCAAAATAGAGAGTGCAGGTGCCACAGTATCTTTAACAACAGTGACTTGCCTTTCCATCGCTGCGAAAGTTCCGCTTGAATGATTAAAACGGAATGTCACCAAGCCCTCAGGCACGGTCGTTAGACTCACTGAACCGCTCCATACTCCCGAAGAGCATAAGAACTGCGAAGTGCCCACGCCCCATGAAACATCAACAGCACGTCCTGACTCAGAACAGGTTCCCGACAACGGAAAGCTTCCGCTGTTAGAAGCATTTATAAATGAGGTGACCAATGGAGAAGACACTGTCAGACTTGGAAAGCCTGATTTCACAACGGCGGCAGAATGTCCCGCAGACCTATTCCCAACAAAGTCCACATGCTCAACCTCAAGATGAAATGTTCCATTCTCCGGGCGAGAGGACGTGTCCAACAGAACACTCCACACACCGGCCGCACACTTTGTCTCACCGCTAAAGTCGCCTGTCACCAGTAGACTCTCGCCATTTTCACTGCAGGTGCCAGAAAGCGACAGGCTCTGGTCGCCGGGCGCAACCGCATAACTTGTCGAAGCCAATGTCATGCTAGGTGCCACGGTATCAAAGAAATAATTTAACAAATAACTTTCGGTCGCAAAACCATTCATGACCCCGCGAAAGGAAAGGGTCAATCTATTCGTCGTCGAGACCGCCCCTTCACTGAAGGGATCCCCCGGGTTCAGGATCTTGACAGACGCCTTCCCATCGCTACAATCCAGATCATTTCCCGCATAAGACGAGTCAACAAAGGGAGAAAGCGAAACCCACTGATCCCCTTTTTGAATTTCAATATTTTTAACATGAGTGTCGCAGGTAAAATCGACCACCAAACCGTTGGTGACGTTGGCAGCATTGATAAGAACATTGCCTTGAGTATCGACAGATAAAGACTTCACTTTTCCAGAAAAGGAAAATCGATAACCCAACGCACTCACGACGGGTTCCACCTGCGTGCACCCCATTAGAGCAATGATTCCCCAAAAGGCAAAAAAGAAAGCTAGACTCTTCATCTAGCTTCTTTTCGGTTTACGGGCTCTTCCTCTTGATACGATCTCGTTCTATTTTGAGACAATTGAATAATTTTAACTATCAATATCGTGGGCAAAGCACGATCCGCCCGCTCGCCTTACTAAGACAACGTGGACATCAGCTTTGTATAGATCCCATCAAAACCACCGTTACTCATAATGAGAATAACGTCACCACGATGAGCTCGCGCCTTCAAAGCAGAAACAATCTGATCCGCCCCATCAAAATCTTCAGCAACCACGCCGGACTTTTTAAGATCATCCACCAGTTCATGGGAAGAAAATCGATTCTCTTCGTCGATTTTGGATTGATCAAAAGCTTTTGCCAAAAGAACTTCGTGAGAGCCTTTAAAGGCTTCAACATAGTCTTTTTGAAAGACCTTCCGACGAGACGTCGCACTTCGCGGTTCAAAGACAGAGAAGACCTTACGTCCCGGGTATTTCTTTTGAATTCCCTTCACTGTTTCGCGGACCGCCGTCGGATGATGGGCAAAATCTTCGATCACCAAGATCCCATTAGGCTCACCTAGAATTTCTTGACGACGCTTCACTCCTTCAAAAGACTCAAGGGCTCGTTGGATCTTATTTTCTGAAAATTCAAGACACTTCGACATTGCCACAACTGCCGTCGCGTTGAGAATATTATAGTCGCCGGTGATCTGCATCGCATACGGGCCTAAGATTTCACCCTTATGATGAACCTCAAAACCAACGCCATTTTGATCCTGGAATAAAACTTTTGCGCGGAAGTCACACTCGGACTTAAAACCATAGGTGAACGAGTTTTTGCATTTCGCAAGTTTTTTTAGCTCTAAAACATTGGCGTCTTCACCACAGGCAATCAAAGTTCCATTTTCGGGAATCAAATTCATAAGACGAGCAAAGGAATCCTTTACAGCCTGCAGGTCCTTATAGATATCCGCATGATCAAACTCCACAGAGGTTAGAATCACGTGTTTGGGACGATAGTGGACAAACTTGGGGACTTTATCAAAGAAGGCGGTATCATATTCGTCACCTTCAATAACAAAATAATTCCCTTCCGGATTCTTAAAAGATTGAGAAAAATTCTTAGGAATTCCACCGATCAGAAACCCCGGTTTCACACCTTGAGTTTCCGCAACCCAGGACATCATCGACGTGGTGGTGGTTTTCCCATGCGTTCCGGAAACAACGACGCTTTCACGGTTTTCAATGATGAACTCACCCATCGCTTTGGGTAAAGACGTATAAGGAACACCCAGCTTCATGAGTTCTTGGGCTTCTTCGTTGTTGGCTGAAATTACATTTCCAACAATCACAAAATCAGGACGAGGATGAAGGTTTTCGGCCCTGTAGCCTTTCATGATCGAAATTCCCAAACTCTCAAGCTGAGTGGACATCGGAGGATAAGGATTTAAATCACTTCCCGTGATCTTAAACCCACGATCCTTTAAAAGCCCCGCCATCGAGGCCATCGCTGTTCCGCAAATTCCCATCAAGTGAATATGACTTCCCGGTTTTAATTCCATCTAAACCCCACTGCGTCGGTAATTTTCAACAATCCAATTATGTATCTCGGGACGTAATTTTCCAAAGGCTTTATTTTCAGAGCCGTACAAGACTCGATTGGATAAAATAATCACACTCATATCCATCTTAGGGTCATACCACACCGAGGTTCCGGTAAAGCCCGTATGCCCGATAGAATCTAAAGAAAAATAGGTTCCACAGCTTGCCGATCCCGGAGTGGGCATCATGTACCCCATGGCCCAATCGCCTTTCCCTTCCGGCAAGGCTCTTTTTGCAAAGAGCTGCGCCGTCTTTTGGCGGATAGAATAGCGAGCAATCCCCATAAGCTGTGAACGCAAATGCAGAGAGAACCAACCCACATCGTCAATACTGCCAAAAAGCCCTGCATGAGTCGACACCCCACCTAAAGACCAGCAGTTGAGGTCGTGCACTTCCCCTTGAATCAGCTTCTTGCGAACAGGACATTCTTCTGTCGGTGCAAACAAACCCACTCGAGTTGAGAACTGATTGTCGGGATGAAACTCCAACGTGGTGCCCAGATAAAACTTATTTTTAATATCTTCCCAGACATCCAAAAGAGGTTTGTCGAATAATTTTTCAATGATGAAACTCAACACCAAGAATCCCACATCCGAATAAACTGCCGTGTCCTGCTTTTCTAACTTCAGACTTTGAAGCATTTGCTGAAGTTGCTCGCGGCGCTTTTCGCGGGGCAGTTGGGTGTTGATCTCTTGATACAGCGGCAGCCACCAAGGAAGCCCAGAACTATGAGTTAATAGCTCGGTTACTTTGGTTTCTTTATGATTAAACCAAGGCAGAATTTCTGAAACTTTGGTTTCAAAATTCCACTTCCCAAGTTCAAAGGCATACATCATGGCCTGAGTCGCAAAGATCACCTTCGTAAGACTTGCCAAATCATAATACGCATAGTTATTGCCGACAGCCACGTCGCAGATGATTCGTCCGCCCTGATAGGCGCGAACCATCACTCCAGGAGTCGTATCCTTAATGCGCTCTTCAAGCTGTTTGATCAGATTCTTTTCAAGTACTGAAAATTTCACTTACGTCCTCCGGTTTCTATCAACAGATGACCACGCCCTTCTTTCACACTCAAAACACAAGGAGTATTAAAAGGAACGGGTCTTTGAATCACCGCATGTCCAGCTTCCAACCCTTGAAAGACTGGGATATCTAAATCTTGCGCCCAGCGCTTAAAGACCAATTTAAAATTATTTTTCTTAGTGGCGGGCTCTTCGCCCCCAATAAAGTCCCCTAAGATCAACCCATGACAGTTTTTGAAAACGCCCGCCTGACGAAATTGTTCAAACATTCGATCAATGCGGTAACCTCTTTCACCAAGGTCCTCGACAAAAAGCAGGGAGTTCCGCGCTTGAATCTGCCAGGGGGTCCCCATCGTCGACTGCAAGACCGTCAGATTCCCTCCGACAACTTTGGACTTTAAATTTCTCACCTTCGACGCGGCCTCATTCAAAGGCTTTAACTTTTTAAACTCAACATGAGTTTGCTCGCCGAAAAGAATACGATGCAATTCTTTCTCAAGCTTCGGCGGCACCAGGTTTCGTCCTAAACGATCCAACAAAGGTGCATGAAGAGGCTTCCAGCCCCACTCTTGCACAAAGAAGGTATGCAACGACGTAATATCACTGATTCCAATAAGCAACTTTGGTTCTTTCGGTTTTTTGAGTTTAGAGAGCATTGGAACTAGGCGGTTGCTGCCGTATCCTCCGCGCAGACACCAAATAACTTGGGAATCCTTGGATTCAATCGCCGCTTTTAAAAAAGCAAATCTGTGCTCGTCTTCATGAGCATGCAAAAAATGCGATTTAATCAGTCCCTTGGGGATTCGCGGCTGCAGTTTCCATTTTAAAAGAAAATCCCGCGCGCCATCCACTTCATGAGCTTGCGACGGATAACCCGGAGCCACCACATCAATCACATCGCCATCTTTAAGAAATTTCCAGTTAGACACCGCTACACTCTCTTAATAATATCTTTAATCGATTTTTTATGTTTTTTACCGGTGAAGATCTCATCGATCTCTCTCGGTTTCAAAAGACTGCGCACTTGATCGTCCACAACCAATTTATCCTTCAGATGCTCGCCGTAACCTAAAGAGTGACATAGGCGCTGAACCAACGCATACGCCTCTTCGCGAACCATGCCTTTTTGAATAAGTGCCAAAAGAACATGAGAGCTGAAGATTTGACCTTGCGAACTTTCAATATTTTCAAGCATCCGTTTCTTATTAACATCTAAGCCATCCAAAAGGATGCTCATGCGATTCAAAGCATAATCAGCCACAATAAAAGCATCCGGGAAAACAACCCGCTCAACCGAAGAATGACTGATATCTCGTTCATGCCAAAGAGCCACGTTCTCTAGACCTGCAATCGCATAACCACGCAGAAGGCGAGACAATCCCGTGATGTTTTCCGCACTGATAGGGTTCTTTTTATGGGGCATTGCCGAGGACCCTTTTTGTCCCTTTGTGAATCCCTCAGTCACCTCAGCCACATCACTTCTTTGCAGGTGGCGAAGCTCCACGGCCAAACGCTCTAACCCAGTACCCAAGATCGCCAAGGCGTTAAGCATCTCTGCATGACGATCCCGAGGAATGACTTGCGTCGCGATGGTTTCTGCTTTTAAACGAAGTTTTTTTGCCACCAAAGCTTCAACCTTCGCCGGCTGACTGGAATATGTTCCGACCGCCCCGCTCAGTTTACAAATCATCATATTGTCCAAGGCGGCCTTCACGCGCTTTTTATTGCGTCCTGTTTCAGCCAGGAAGCCGGCCATCTTAAACCCGAAAGTCGTAGGCTCTGCAAACATCCCATGGGTGCGTCCGGCACACAAAGTTTCCGCGTGCTTCGTCACCAGGTTTTTTAAAGATTTCTCTAGGGCGACGATCGACTTCATCAACACCGCGCCCGCTTCACGAATTTGCAGACTGAAGGCGGTATCAAGAACATCAGAGGACGTCAGGCCATAGTGAATGTATTTCCCTTGCGGTCCCACGCTCTCAGCCAGATTTGAAACAAACGCGATAACGTCATGTTTGGTTTCTTTTTCGATTTCAGAAATACGCTTCACATTAAATCGCGCCTTTTGCGCAATCGTTTTCGCAGCTCCTTTAGGAATGATTCCCAGTTGTGCCTGAACTTGCGCAACGGCGATCTCCACTTCCATCATTTTTCCGAATCTATGATCCGCATGCCACAAGAGGCCCATTTCGGGTCGGGTGTATCGTTCGATCACGGAGCTTGTTCCTTTCTCTTTTTCTCTTTTTGTTCTTTCAAAAGCTTTTCTTTCCACCAATGAGAAATCTTACCTAAGATCATTTCATGGCGCTCGAAATAAGCTCCCCAGGAGTAATGAGGCCACTCCTCTGGACCATCTAGATGCAAGTTACTAAAAAGAACTTTTCCACGCCGTGAACTTTGCGGAGCTCCAAAAACCGGAAACCGAGAAGCTCCCAATTGCGCGTAAGTATAATAGTACTCTTGCGGAAAACTTAACACCTGCGGATCTGACAAAGACATTCGCATCATCAAGTAGGTCTTCATACGTTCACTGCGGATCGTAAGATATTCTTTGTTAAATCTTTGGACTGTGGGAATCCTCATCCAAACATCAAACTGATCGGGCACGGTGGTTCTTTGCAAGACCAGCATGTTTTCGTGAGTCCAGGGCGAATACAAGTCATCCATCACCAACGTATGAGTCGGCAAATGATCTCTCTCAAAACACTGCTGAAGACCCACGCGGTAACGCACCCAACACCACTCAGGCTCTAAGGGTCCCTCAGGGAAGAAGTACTTCCCAAGTCGTTCATTTAAAAAATAAGTCTCTTCGCTGGTGAGCATCCAAACGATTTGCTCAATTCGAAACAAGCCCTGCTTTTCTCCGGACAATTCAAGGCCGGTGATCGTTTTACCACCGCCGAAAGAGGCATCGACAATTTGATGGGGGCGAATGACCTCAACCCCTTTGGTTGCAAGCCATTCCAAAGATTTTTCTAAACCGTTGCGCGTCGCTTGTCGCACCAAGAAAGATGAAAACACCGGCAAAGGTTCCCCTCGACGAGCCCCTTGCGCATTCGGCATGTAAGTGGTCCCGGCCCACTGATGGGCCAAGTGCAACAACCAACTATTTTCAAAATCAAAGGCATCAAGGTTTTTATAAAGATGCTTGCCATTTTTAGCGCCGGGAAGACTTAAAAGAAATTCCTTGATATGCGGCGACAGCGGACTTTTATCAATCTTGAATTTCGTGATGGGCCCTTTACATTCAAAAGGTCCTTCTTTAAGCCACAAGGTAAAACCATTGGAGACTTCAGAATAGGGATCATCAAAATACAAACGCTCCATTTGAGATTCAGAAATCTTCTCGTTACGGAAAAAACCAAAAGGCCCTTCCACATCCTCCGAAGGCCAGACCCCCAGCTTTCCTGAGACATCGACCAGAGTCGTTTTAATACCTTCTTGAGCCAACGCTGCCGCCAACCAATGACCGCGACCAAACGCCGAAACCAAGATGACTGGATTTCCCAACTCCATCGTCTTTTAAACTCCCACAAAAATTTAAAAATGAAGCCTAAATGCTTTTAATGATTAGAAAATCAGCCTCCAGCAAAGTCAAAGCCGCGCGCTGCATCTAAACAGTCCCCGGGGTCTTTTTCTTGTGAATTCGAACGCACCCCCTTAGACTCGGAAGTCCTACGGAGGTTCTATGCGCCTGCTTCTTACTATATCCCTCATTTTTGGAGCTTCTTGGAGTTTTGCAGAGACCCCGAAGAATTTCTTCGAGCTTTCAGCAAATACGATCTCTGGGAAAAAGGTTCATTTCTCAACTTACAGGGGCAAAGTGGTTCTCGTGGTAAACACCGCCTCCCAATGCGGTTTCACCCCCCAGTTGAAGGATCTTGAAGCTTTGTACAAAAAATACGCAGATCGTGGCTTCATTGTCCTCGCCTTCCCCTCCAATGACTTCAAACAAGAAAAAAGCGCCAACGAAGAGGTTCAGAAGTTTGCTGAAAAGGAGTATGGGATAACTTTCCCACTTTTCGAGAAGGCCCCGGTGACGGGCAAAGATCAACAACCCGTTTATCAATTTCTGACCACGCAAAAACCCGGACTTTTATTTAAAGACGTCGCATGGAATTTTGAGAAGTTCCTGATCAACCGACGCGGGGACGTAATCGAACGATGGAGTTCCATCACCAAGCCTTCTTCCGATTCAGTCATCAAGAAAATCGAAAAAGCCTTGGACGAGCCCCTCTAGATCCTTAAACCTGACATTGATGTCTCAGATTGAAACAATAGCGAAAGTCTGGACTTCGTTTTGATACTTTTTTTTGAAGTTTTCCCCCCTTTTATTCGATAATAATCAGAGGGGGAACTTGTGAAAACCGCAGCACCACTATTTCGAATTTTTCTTCTGGCTTTTCTATTGGGCCTCAATCTGCTTTCTCCGACTCAAGCTCAGGCCGAGTCTGATCACAAATCCTATCTTTTAGCGCAAGTAGACCCCGACGAAGCTTATGATCCCTTCACCGACTACAGCGAATTTGATGAAGAGTCCGACGAAGAGGCGGATATCAACTTCTTCCGTAACGGGCGTTTTTTCACCGTAGGCCTTGCGGGCGGGATGCGCGGATTCACAGGAAACTTTGCAAATACTTATGAAGGCGCGCCTACTTTTGGACTTTTCTTAACTTATTTCTTTGATCTTCGCCTGGCTATGAGTTTGGGATTCCAAACGGGCGATCATGCGGTGAAGTTTTCCGTGAACAATCAATCTAAGACCTACACGGGAAATGTCTCTATCACTTCGATGAATTTCGACCTCAAGTATTACATGAACACCCAAAACGTAACCCGTGGTTTGGCCGATTTAAATCCTTATATTTTAGGAGGCCTAGCGCAATTTTATCGCACTTACACGATCGCAGGCCTTGATGGATTCAGCCGGGACTCGACAATGGGTTTTGATTTAGGGGCCGGTCTTGAGATCCCCCTGATGCGTAAAAAAGCTTACCTTGGAATCCAAGGGACTTACCACTATGTGAATTTCAGCGATGAAAATAAGTCTTACGTGGATGGCACCGAGAAGCTGGACCAGAACATCACCGGAGACTTCTACAATCTCCTCTTCATTCTAGGAATGAATTTCTAACCCAGAAAGACTCCCACAACTTGCAATAGAAGCCCCAGCAGAATTACGCCGGGAGCAACCCATTGTAACGTGAAACGCCAGTGTGGATACATGGTGTAACTGACAAATTTATCTTTATCGATAAAACTGAGTTCGCGCTCCTTTTCGGACGTTCCGCGATTATAAGCCCACAAAATCCCCAGCGCCACTAAAGGCAAAAGCCAATTAATCAACAAAGAGTCTAAAGACTCAATCAAAGACTTCCCCAACACTCGAACATCTTCAAAAATCGAACTTGAAAGAGCCGGGATGATCGTCAACACCAAGGCCACAAGCCCTGAGTACCAGGTCGCACGACCCCGATCCATCTTCTTTTGCGCATCCACCCAATTAGAAACCACGACTTCTAAAAGTCCGATGCTGGCATTCAGCGCCGCCATATAAAGACACGCAAAGAAAGCCAAACCAAACAAAGCCCCACCCCGAATACCCAACAAATAACGAGGCAACACCTCAAACATCAAAGCGGGATCGGTTAAAGGCACATTCGACGCTTGAAAGGCCACCGGGAAAATCATAACCACGGCAATAAGCGAAATAGCCGTATCCACCAAGGTCACGCGGAAACCTGCCGTTGGAGGATGATCTTCTTCGCGCATGTAAGATCCAAAGGTCACCAAAGTTCCAAACCCCACTGATAGCGTGAAAAACACGTGCCCCAGAGCGTGATTCAAAGAGGACCAGGTCAGTTTGGAAAAATCGGGATAAAATAGAAAACGCAGAACTTCAGGAGTTGAAGGCAAAGAAAAAGACCTCACAACAAGGATCACCACCAAAGCCACGAACAATGGCATCGTATAGCTGATCCACTTTTCAAGTCCTTCTTGAACACCCTTTACAACCACCACGACAGTGATAAGCAAATGAGCACTGGCTAACATCAACTGCAGCCAACCATTCGACATCAGGGCAGCAAGATTTGTTTTCGCCGTAACAATTTCAGGAGGACTAAACACAGAGATTAAAAACTGAGTCATAAAGTGCAAGACCCAGCCACTGATCACAGCATAATAAGAAAGCACTACAATGCTAAGAATGACCGCAAAACGCCCTGCCCACCGAAAACTGCGCCCCGCCTTCTGACTTAATTGCTGAGTCGCCACAATCACAGAACGACGGCTGTTTTTACCGATCATAAGCTCCGCAATCAACATCGGAGCCCCAATCGCTAGAGCCATGAAAACGTAGATGAGAATAAAAGCCCCACCTCCATTTTCACCAACCACATAGGGAAAACGCCATAGATTCCCCAGACCACAGGCAGAGCCGATAGCCAATAAGTAAAATCCAAAGCGTGTTCTCCATGCGCCCCGTTTAGCCATTTTCTCCGCCGCGACGAGATTTCATACAGAAAATACGAATCGGAAGTCCATGCAAATCCCAACGGTTCTTGATGTTTTTCACCAAGAAACGACGGTAAGAGTTCGTCACTCCATCGGGATGGTTTGCAAAGGCAATAAACGCAGGGGGACGTTGATAAGTCTGAGTCAGATAGTAGAACTTCACATTCGTCGTTCCCCACACCGGAGCCGGAGCCTTACGAATCGTCTCAAAGAAGAAGTCGTTCAGCTCTGAAGTTGGGACACGGAAGTTCAGTTGATCAGATACTTTTTCGATCATCTCAAAAAGCTCATCAATTCCGTAACCCGTTTTAGCACTGGTAAAGACCACATGAACGTCATCAAAGAAGTGGAACGTGCGCTCCACTTGCTCGCGGAAGGTTTTGCGATATTCAGGAATCTCACGTCCTCCCAGATCCGACTTGTTGGCAACCAGAATCACGCCCTTATGATCTTCAAGAATTGCTTGCATAATACGAGCATCCTGATCCGTAGGGCCGATCGTTCCATCTACCATCAACAAAACCAGATCCGCACGACGAATCGCCTCTTGGGACTTGAACGCCGAAATGATTTCCAAATCCTCTTCTCGACGTGCTGACTTTCTAAGGCCCGCTGTATCCACCAAAGTGTAGCGTTTGCCGTTGTAAATAAACGGAGAGTCGACGGAGTCAATCGTCGTTCCCGCAACTTCCGACACGATCATGCGGTTGGAACCCAAAATCGCATTGCAAATAGAGCTTTTTCCAACATTGGGTTTCCCCACGATCGCGATATTCATGCCCTCTTTAACAGTCCCTGGATTTTCGGGAATCTGCTTGGTGATCCACTCTAAAATATCTGAAAGACCGCGACGCTGTTCAAAAGAGGCCGAAACAATATCAACGCCGAACTCATAGAAGTCCGATTTTGCAATTTCTTCCTCAGTCACCTTATCGACCTTATTGATCACCAAAAGGAAGGGTTTCCCTGTCTGCTTGGCCACACGGATAATATCACGGTCTTCAGGAACCAGACCAATACGACCATCCATGACCGCGACGATCAAATCTACAGAATGCAGGAATTCAGTCACTTGCTCTTTAATCAATTTAGAGAAAATATCACCAGCTTCAGTGATTCCCCCTGTATCGATCAAATCAAATTGTTTTCCCCAAATATCAACCGGCTCAATGATAATATCACGAGTCACTCCGGCTTGATCTTTCACCACGGCCTTACGGCTGCCGGTGATAATGTTAAATAACGTCGACTTTCCTACGTTGGGTCGACCGATGATCGCCACTTTGGGCGCAAACTCAGTCCTCAGATTTTGTGACATATCCCAACTCCTTCATCATTCTTTTGTTTTCAAACCATTCTGGTTTACATGCGACCTTAAGATCCAAAAAGATCTTTTCATCCATTAGTTTTTCAATTTCTTTACGTGATTCCATGCCGATTTTTTTAATCGCGCTGGCTTCTTTTCCGATCACGATGGCTTTGTGATTCTCTTTGGAAACAATAATCTCTGCGTAGATCTTAGGAAGTGGCCCCTCTTCATCAAATTTTAAAATACGTACCGCCAAAGAGTACGGGATTTCATGATGAAGGGATTCAAAACACTTTTCACGGATGATTTCAGTCACCATCTCGCGAACATTTTCGTTTGTAAAAAGATCGATATCATACAACGGAGCCGGAGACTCAGGAAGAAGCTCCAGAATCTCAATAAGCATGGCTTCACGATCTTCTTGGGCTTCCTTGTCTTTTTTAAGGGCCGCCACGGAGATCGACAAAGCTTTCCCGCCCTTATCTTCGATCATTCGTTTAAGAATCATCAGACGATGAGCCTTTTCAACGATATCTGTTTTCGTAATGACTCCGACCCAGGGCTTTCCACTTCTAGAGACCATCTCGATGACTTTTTCAGCGTCTTCGGGCTTTTCCTCATCAACGCTAATGACTGCCATCAACACATCAGAACTTGCAATCACGTCTTCCGCTTCTTGCGCCAGAAATCCATTTAAGCCCTTATCTGCCTTAATAATTCCAGGGGCATCCACAAAGATAGCCTGCCCTTGATCCGTACTCCAAATACCCAAAATACGACGACGGGTCGTCTGAGGTTTTGAAGAGACGATGGACACTTTCTCGTCAACCAGGAAGTTCATCAATGTGCTCTTCCCTGCATTCGGTTGCCCGATGAGTCCAATAAATCCCGCTTTGTATCCCATTTAGTTCGTCTCCTTATACTTCATTTCAAGAGCGCTTTTTGCTGCAGCCTGTTCGGCATTTTTTTTACTGCGCCCTCGCCCCTGAGCCCAGACTTCTTCTTTCACTCGAACACAAACCAAAAACTCCCGTTCGTGGGGAGGCCCTTCTTCGGCAAGAACCTCATAACGAGGTGTCTCTTTCTGTGACTTCTGTACAAGTTCCTGAAGACGCGTTTTATAATCTCTTTCAAAATCTTCTGTGCCACAGACTCTCTCTGTTAAAGCAGAAAACTCCTGGCGCAGAAATGTTTTAGTCACTTCAAAGCCACCGTCTAAATACAAGGCCCCCACAATGGCCTCAAACGAGGACGCAATAAGGCGAGGTTTCAGAGCTCCACCGGTCAAGGTTTCTCCTCTTCCAAGCTGAATCAATTTATTAAGCCCCATATCCAGAGCCAATTGCGACAAAACCTCTTCATTCACTATGCTCGCTCGTTTTTTTGAAAGGCCGCCTTCGGTGTCATTCGGAAACTTTTCATAAAGAAACTCTCCGACCACCAAATCCAAAACAGCATCGCCTAGAAATTCCAGTTTTTCGTTATGCTCAATGGTGTTTTTAAGTTCATTGGCATAACTCTTATGGGTCAAAGCCCTCTCTAACAAAGCGGCGCTTTGAAACTGGTATCCCAGCCGTCTTTCGAGATCCTTCATGTCAGAACCTCTCCGATCAGATGACCTTCCATGTGCTGTTTATTGGAATGATCATAAGCGGTGATTTTCAAATCCACTTCTTGCCCAGCCCAGTGTTCAAGAAAGCTTTCTGCGCCCAAAATGTCTACGGGCCAATAGTCGTGACTTAGTCCTTGTCCGCCTTTGGCGGCGTTTTTCAAAACCAAAACTTTCTTGGTTGTGCCAATTTGCTTTTTAGCTTCTTGTTCATAGCGAGCCAGACTCAACTCTCGCAGACGCGTTGCTCGTTCTGCGCGAATATGAGGATAGACGGAAACATCCATCGCCGCCGCGCGTGTCCCACTGCGCTCGCTATAAGGGAAAACGTGAATCTTCGTCCAAGGCAATTCTTCCAATGTTTTATAAGTATCTTGAAACTGGTCTTCTGTTTCTGTTGGGAAACCCACAATCACGTCCATGCCGACGAAAGATCCTGGGACTTTATTGGCAATGGCCGTCAGAGATTTACGAACATCGTCCTGCGTGTATTTTCGTTTCATATGGAACAAAACATCGGTATTCGCACTTTGAATGCTCATATGGAAATGCGGGCATAAGCGAGAATCTTGATACAAATCCAAAAGTCGCTCCGAAACCTCCACGGGCTCTAGACTCGACAAACGGAAACGCGGCATTTTGGTTTTAACCAAAAGATTTTCAATCAGATCTTCCATCACATATTTCTTGCCGCCGACTTCATCTTCGTAATCACCGATATGGACTCCGGTCAAAACGACTTCCCGGGATCCTTCCGCGTACAAATCATTAATACGCTGAACAAGGTCAGCCACCGAAATAGAGCGGCTTTTTCCGCGTGCATAGGGAATAATGCAATAGGTGCAAAAGCTATTACAGCCATCTTGAATCTTTAAAAACGTGCGAGTGTGGCTCTTCTCAATACCACCGCCCGCTTCAAGATCTTCTTTCTTAAAGATATTGGACTTAAACACCTTCTCAGTGAGCTCGCCACGGAAATGCTTCGTTAAAAGTTCAGGTAAAGAACTTTTATGAGAATTCGCAACAACCAGATCTGCGCCTGGTAAAGAGGAAAATGATCCCGTATCGACCTGAGCCGCACAACCAGTTACCACCACTGTGCAAAAAGGGTCTTTCACTTTGAGGCGACGGATATAGCGCAAAGCCTCTTTCGTCGCCTCCGCCGTGACCGCGCACGTATTCAGAACGTGAATACGTGCTGTTTTATCACCCGAAATCACAGGTGCAAAGCCGTTGGCGTTGAGATTTTTCTGAATCAAACCCGCATCGTAGGTATTCACCTTACAGCCGAACGTGTGAACTTGATATTTTAGAGAATGATCCATCCGCCCCCCACAAGTTCTTTATCGCGATAAAATACGGCGGCCTGCCCTGGTGTCACAGCTCTTTGAGGTTCTTGAAACTTCAACTTAAATCCCGCATCTGTTTTGAAAACTTGAGCCAGAGAACCTTTGTGCTGATAACGGATCTTCACATTCATCATCTCGCCGTCTTGCACTTTCCCAAGAAGACGAGGTTCAACCACATCCACTTCGCTTGCGTAAAGATACTTTTCATCGCCCACCCAGACTGAGTTGTCTTTCGCATCAATCTTAATCACGAAAAGCTTTTCGTGATGATCCATACCAAGCCCTTTGCTTTGGCCGATGGTGAAGTTATGAATACCGTCATGAGAGGCCATGACCTCACCTTGAGGATAGCGCTTTAAAAGACCTTTTTTTGTCGCCAAGACGCTGGCATCCACTTGTCCCTTGATGAAGTTCTGATAACCTTGATTGCCAACAAAACAGATCCCTTGAGAATCCTTTTTTCGAGCTGTCACCAGGCCACGACTTTCTGAGTAAGCGCGAACTTCTGGTTTCTTCATGTCACCCACGGGGAACAAAAGCTTGGGCACCAACTCGGGATCAATGGTGAATAAGAAATAGGTTTGATCTTTCCAATCATCCGTCGAAGTATGAATGGAGGCCTTGCCGTTTTCATCATAGACGATTTTGGCATAGTGACCGGTCGCCAGATAGTCACACTCAAGCTCTTTCATCTTTCGAACCAAGTGATCAAATTTGAGATACGTGTTGCAGTTCACACAGGGAAGAGGTGTTGAACCTTCTAAATACGCCCTCAAGAAAGGATCAATCACCGCCGCGCGGAATTTCGCTTCACAGTTTAAAACATAAAATGGAATACCCAAACGATCCGCGACAGCGCGCGCATCATCGACATCAATACTGGAACAGCAGGTGCCATTGCCTTCTTCGATATCACAGCTGGAGTAATCCCAGACCTGCATCGTGGCTCCAATGACTTCATAACCCTGTTCGACTAAGAGCGCAGCCGCGGCGGAACTGTCCACGCCTCCGCTCATAGCAACAAGGACACGTCCTTTAGACATGACAAGAATCTCCCTCATCGTTTTTTAAAGATCTCAATCTATTCACAACAACCTTCAAGGCTTCAACAAATCCTCGAATTTCTTCTGAGGTGGTCTCCCACCCGATACTAATACGCAAACTATTCTGTGCTTCCTCACGACTGAGCCCCATGGAAAGGAGCACCGGACTGGGCTCGGGACTTCCACTGGAACAAGCCGCCCCTGTGGAAACCGCATAACCCTTGATATCCAAGGACATCAACATGGTCTCTCCGTCAGCACCTTTAATGACTAAAGAGCTTGTATTGGGAAGACGAGGGGTTTCCGCCGCCGTCACCAGGACTTCTGGAATTTCAGCCAGAATTTGTTTTTCCATTTCATCTCGAAGAGCCGCCATTTCCTGCATCTTCTGAGGAATCAAAGACACTCGCTTTGACACAACTCCCAGACAACCGATACCCAAGGTGTTTTCAGTTCCACCACGGCGATGGCGCTCTTGACCACCTCCGTGAATCAAGGAACTAAAATTCGATCCCTTCTTGGAATACAAGAACCCAGACCCTTTCAGCGAATTGAACTTATGCCCTGAGAACGAAGCGAAATCCACACCCAGTTCCTGCAAATTCACTGGTATCTTTCCAAAACCCTGAACCGCATCGGTATGAAAGAGAGCCCCTTTTCGATGAGCCTTTTCCGCCAACTCTTTAATGGGAAACAAAGTGCCTGTTTCATTGTTTGCCAACATCACTGACACCAACGCCGTTTCGTGACTAAGATGAGCGTCATAGAATTCAAGATCGATTTCCCCACGGCGATTGACGGGAATGAAGTCCACACGAGCACCCAATGCTTTGAGATGTTCCATGGTTTTGATCACGCTGGGATGTTCGACAGAGGAACACATATAGTGCGTGCGCAGTCGCTGCTCTGGAGTCAAGAACTGCGCTGTTTGATAATAATCAAAAAGCCCTTTGATCACGGTGTTATTGGCTTCACTTCCACCCGAAGTAAAAATAATTTCTAAAGGACTGGCACCCACTGCTTCCGCAACCGCCTTACGAGCATCGCGCAAAATATTTTTGGGCTGACGTCCACCCCAATGAATCGAGCTAGGATTCCCCCAGGCTTGGGCAAACTCGGGCATAATCTCAAGAACTTCACGACATACGGGTGTCGTGGCGTTGTGGTCGAAATAGTGGAAGATTTTGCTCTGATTCATAAGTCCGCGCAAGGTAGCATACTTCTTAAGTATTGAAAACTCTTATGAATATTTGGTCTTTTGAGGTGTCCAGCGCGTTAACAGAAGTGGAAAAACTACAAGGCCCAAGCCCCCTCCAGGAAGGGAAAGCTAGACTAGACCTCAGATTTCGTTCAGTTTTTCGCTTCTCCGACCGATAAACAAAGAGATGAGTCATCATACATGGTTTGAACATTTTAAAGAGCAACTTCAAGGACTTACCGAATCCTTTGAACAAAGTGGTTCGCCCTTGAGCCTTTTGGGTTATGCCCTTCAGGAACAGCGCCTCCGCTCTGACGAGTATTTAAACTGGGCGATGACCCATTATAAAATCCCTTTGCTTCAGTCACGATTTTTTACAGAAACTCCCGTGTCCCAGGAAATGTTCGCGAAGTGGGCGACCCATTATCCGTGGTCTGCGGAGTGTCTGCCTGTGGCGGAGTGGGACGGATCCCTCATCGTAGCATGTCTTCAGCCGCCACAGGATTTTCCTTTGAGCCCTGCAAGCATCATCGTGCTGGCAAACTATGAAAACCTGACGGACACCTGGAACAAACTTCACCCTGAAAGAACTGTGGCTCCGGCCGCTGTTGTTGCTGCTGCTGAGGCACCAGAAGGCATAGACCTGTCTGTGGCGACAGTGAATAAGCAAGGTCCTTCAGATAGTTTTTCATTTGATGATCTTCAAGTGGATGGTGCCGACGCGGCAGCATCTTCAGACTTAGACACCCTGTCTTTAGATGAGGTCTCTGAAAAATCCAATGAAGGACTTGATGGGATTTTTGATAGCGTCACCGTGACACGTCTTGAAGCCTTGCCTTCCAGCGAGACTCCGATTGTCGCAGAATCCACGCAATCTACAATTTCCCCCGAATCAACGGCAGAAATCCCCGTCGCCGAAACTTTTACGCTCGACGAGTCCGCCGTTGTTCCTCAGAAAAAGAACATTCCACCTCCACCACCGCCTAAAGCGACGATGCCGCCACCTTTTGAGGAAAGTTTTGGCAATAAAACACTGCCCATTACTCCTCGCCCTGCGGGAGTGGCTAAACCCACAATCAACCCCGTGGCGAATGGACTTTTTGCTCTGGATAAATACAAAAAGAAAAATGCCACTTTATTGAATGAAAAAGTAAAAAAAGTATTGAGCGAAATGAAAGCTCATTTCGAAAAATCGATGATTTTGACTTTGGATGAACAAGAAACCCAACTGACGGCTTTTGCTTGGGATGAAGGTTTTCAAGGAATCAAAGATACCTCGATGCGTGTTTCTTTAGGGACACCGAGTATCTTTAACATTGTGGCGTCCACGCAAAAACCTTTCCACGGATATATCTCTTTAAATGAGATCAACGAAAAGTTTTTTGAGGGCTGGAATCAAGGCCGCATTCCTGACCACGTGACCATCACCCCCATTCTGGTGAATGAAAAAGTCATCGGAATGCTGATGGGCTTTGCTGAAAAATCCGCATACAACAAAGTCTCTTTGAATCTTGCCGAAAAGTTATCCAATGATTTCGTTAAAGGACTGCAAGCCGCCTAATCCGGGAGTCGCCTTTGACACTTTTATATCTTCTTCTGACTCTGACCTTTGCAAAAACTCCGAACGCCTGCAACCAACACAATCCGATGAGCCCCGACGTCCCCGTATGCCCGACCACAGGAAGCACTCTTCTTTCAGAAAACTTCCCAATCATGGCAGCCACGGTTTCAGATCTACAAGGTGGCCCTCAATATGTGAAGGCTTATGTTACAAAGGTTCTTAAAGCCCAAGGGGACAAACCTCCTCAGTTTTTTCTTCACGTCACTTCGGAAACTTTTGATCAAGTTGTTACGGAAATCAAAAAGCAAGCGCCCAATTCAAAAGTCGCAGAACGATGGCTGGCAAGCCTTAGTGTCGTGAAAACGGAAAGCCGCTGGAACTGGCAACAAGACTATTTTGAAAGCTTTTTTGATCCAAATTCTGGAAAACCAGTTCTCAGAGAAGTCGAAGGCTATGAAAGACACGGTGACGCCTTTTACGACATGATCGCTCAAACACAAAAAGATTGTTCTATCAATGAAGGCCCTCTCCTTAAAAACGACGAATACAAGTCGGGTCACAGTGGCGGAAATATCGAAGCCGTAAACGGACTCTGCCTCATTGGGTCTGATCACTTCACTGGAAATGAATGGGACGACTACGCGAAGACAACGTGCAAGAACACTGATATTGCGGTACAAACCCCTTCTAGCTTCCTCAAAGTCGGACATACGGACGAGTTCTTTAAAACACTGAAAGACCCGTCACAGAAGGCGCCATGTGATTTCTCATTGGCTTTTGCAAGTCCTCAAAAAGGACTTGATCTGTTAAGAAAAAACCCAGCTGGTCGAGCTTTTGACTTTTCAAATATACCCGCCGAAGAAATTCCGGCGCGCATGTCAGAGGGATCTTATGCTGAGATCTGCTCCCGCCATTTAGAGCTAAAAAAACGGGAAAATCCCTCACCGAACACTCCTCCAAATGAAAAATCCCGTCGTGGGATATCGCGCCTTTTACTTAATTGGATCCTCCGTCAAGCCAACGCCTCGGCCGAGGACGCAGAAGCTCGCCGCTTAGATAAAACGTTCGACGACTACAACGACATGGAGGGGCGAGGCCCCCTCTCTAAAGAAGACGAACAACGAACGCGCGAAGAAAAGGCAGCTCGTAAAAACCGTGTCCGTCGTCTTATGTTGCAGTCTGGATTTTTAAAGCCGCCACGTTCAAATGAGGACACTAAAGAGTGTTACAACATGACCAATCGGGATCTTCTCAAAGTATTGGAAGCGGATCCCGAGATTAAAGAGTTCAACGCCGCCGTTGAGGCCTCTATCCAAAAATTTAAAACTGACCTTCTAACAAAACTAAAAACGAAATACCCTCAATGCTCGCCAAAAACCATCGACATGCCGGATCTTTTTACTGGCATGATGGATGGAACCCAAACGCCGGCAACCTATGTCATGGCCAGCGGGGACTCGATCTTTCCCAATCCCACCAATGGGGAAATCGTGGGAAATACTTACCTCATTCCCGAGCCCGTCAATCCTGCTTTTAAAAAAGATATCGACACGTCGATCAACGGCCTGGGGTTAAAAACAGATTATGTCGACACGCACTTTGCCCACGTAGCTATGGGCAATCTTCACTGCTCCAGTCATGCGATGAGATACTGTCGTCCTCAAGGAGGAAAAAAGTGAAAAGGATTTTGATATCTCTTATTATTTCTTTTCAAACCTGCTGGGTTTTTGCGAAAGGAAAAGAACTCTATTCTTGCCAACTTTCTGATGCTTGGTTGGAAAAACAAAAATCAACAGCGACTTTAAATGTTCATGATTTAGACCGCGCGGATTTGGTGATAAACTCTCAGTCCGAATCGATCACCTGTCCTATGGCTGTAGAAAGCGCCCAAGACAACTCTTTAGGAAAGATTTCTGAGGTGACCTTCAAAATGATTCCTGAAGCCTGCACCCCACTTGAAAAGGCCTTTAATAAAAACTTGCGTCGTCGAATCAGCTTGCAGATCTCAACTCAGCCGGGAACACCCCCCTCCGCCAAAGTTGCTTGGCGATATCGCGCAGGATACTCGGACTGCAAAGAAATTCAAAATAGCTTAAAAGAGCATGGTATTGGAAGTCGAGTTCATTCACTCAAAACCAAGGACAACACCAAACCCGGCATCAACTGATCAGAACACAGACGTAGATCCGCTATGCAATTTCAATCCCATCTGCATTGACTCCCATTCGGCATGTCTAAGGTTTTGACAATCCAGTATTTCATCCAAAAGAAAGTAGAACCTTTTCGGTCGACTTGATTTCAAGACCTTCCCCCCTTATCACTGGGTCCATGAACACTCTTCGTTTTATATTTCTTTTCCTTATCCTTTCCCCGTCGCTGCTTTTTGCGCAAAACCTTGAACTGAAGATCGTCAGTGTTCATGACGGAGATACTCTGACGGCCGTGGGCACTTTGGATATGAAAAAATATAAAGTGCGCCTTATGGGTCTCGACACGCCCGAAGTTGATTTTTACAGCAACTCTCAAGGGGACGTTGCCCTCAAAGCCCGGGATTCCCTTCGTCGCCTTCTTCCCGAAGGCAGCACGATCACCTTGGCAAGCGATAGTCAAATTGACAAACACGGGCGAGTCTTAGGGCGTCTTCTTAAAGACGGAATGGATATCAACAAAGAGATGCTTCGCCAGGGCTGGGGTGTAATGTACTTTATTTACCCCTTCGAAAAACGCATCGTGAGTGACTACAGCAAAGCAGCCAAAGAAGCCTTTGATAGTCGACGCGGCATTTTCTCAAACGAGTTCAAAGATACGGAAACTCCATATCTTTTCCGCTTAAGAGTCCGAGAACAAGTGGGTCGAAATCCTGTCGGTGATTTGGAACTAAAAAAATTAGTCTTACCTGAGGATGTAGATAAGATTCCGGTCTGGAAAAGAGTCTTTTTTCCGGATTTACAATTAGCCTACAGTGCCGGATATAGATAATACGGGAAACCGCACGATAAATCGTGTATTCTTGGCCCCAACATCCAAGATCAGTTCCCCACCATGATCGCGAATAATTCCGCTGGAGATACTTAATCCCAACCCCGTTCCCTTGCCGACGTCTTTGGTTGAATAAAATGGCTGCATGATTTTCGCAGCCACATCCTGAGGAATACCCAGACCACTGTCGGTGATCTGAAGCTCTATATACTGATCCTTCTTAAAGGCCGCGATATGAATCCATCGTTCTTCTAAAGACTGGATCGCATCATACGCATTATTGAGCAGATTCAATATCACCTGAGAAACCTGCACGGGTCTGCATCTTAAGACAAGTCCCTCGGGAACCTCGTTCTTCACTTCAATCAAGTTGTGCTTAAACTTCTCCTGACAGAAGGAGAGTGTCTCTAACAAAATCTCACGAAGATCTTTATCTTCCATGGGAAGATTGATGTCGGATCTCGAAAAAAGTTTCAATCCCTTGATAATGGCGGCAATTCGATCTGTGACCCCTAACAGTCTCTCAATAGAAAATCTCACCCGTTCAAGATCGGGAGGGTTTTCCATCAGCATGGACTTCATTTGCTCCAGCATCAGATGCATTGTCGTTAGAGGCGAGTTGATCTCATGAGCAATTCCCCCGGCCATTTCCCCTAAAGCTGAAAGTTTACTGGACTGGATCAACTGAGCCTGCATTTCCTGAACTTCCTTCATACGGTGTTCAAGTTGAATTTCCAGTTCTTCCTTCTGGCGTCGCAAAAGATTTTCTTTCTCAATGTGGTAATGAACCTTCTTTTTAAACTCCGAGGGAGACACCTGCAAACTTGAAAGCATCTGCGCATAGATATTCGACAATCTTTTTTCTTCTTGTGAATTAAAGATCTGAGCCGATCGAACTGCGTGATGAGCCGTCGCGGACCCAATAACACCAGCCAGAGATCGTTCAACTTCTGAATTGAGCTCTACCAACTCGCCAATGGAAATTTGTGACATCTCGGGGCTGATATGGGCCTTATCCAAACAACGAGCTAAAACATTTTCAGCTTCCGCTTTATTAAAGTACTCACCTAATAAATTCAAAATAAGATCTTTTTTAGGCAAGATATTAATGTCACGAACCTGATTAATAAAGTCCGCTTTTCTACGCTCTTCGGGCATCAAAAACTCTTCAGCGTGGATCATTTCTTCGGTGCTGGCTTTAAACAACAAAGAGCCGATGATCAAAGCACTGATGTTAAAAACGGAACTCCATAAAAAACCGTGTGATATCGAAGACAGACCTTCTAAATCAAACAATGCTTCTGGACGAAGGAATCTCACCCCAAAAGGCCCCTCACGAAGCCACTCTCCGGGAAGCAGATTGCTCTTCATAAAAGAAGGGATAAAGAGAGTGTAGGCCCAGGTAATACAGCCTGCCAAAATACCACATAAGGCCCCTTTGGAATTCACTTTAGACCAATAAAGACCCATAATGATCGGCGGAATAAACTGAAAGGCCGCCACAAAGGAAACCATTCCGATCACAACCAAAGTAGTGTCAGTCTCTAGGTATTTTTGATAAAGATAAGCTAAGCCCACAATCAAAATAGCCGCTAGCCATCTGATCTTTAAAACATTTCCACGCAAAGACCTTAGCTGCGAATAGGACTCCGCCAAGGGCAACAACAGATGATTGGTGACCATGGTAGAAATCGTGATCACCGACACGGTGATCATGCCAATTCCTGCGGAAAAACCTCCAATATAAATAAAAAGAGCCAGAAGATTGTTTCCGTGCATAAGAGGCGCTTCTAAAAGAAGACTGTCCCGATGCCCAAGAGGCACCCCCGATTTGAGTCCATAGATCGCAATCGGCAAGATAAAAATATTGCTCAAGAAAAGATATAAAGGGAATAACCACTGCGCGGTTTTGACATGCCTCTCGTCCCCATTTTCAATAATCGCCACGTGAAACTGTCGCGGCAAAAATATCACGGCCACACTGGCTAAAAACAACCAGCTCAACCATTCAAATAGATCCGGCATGTTCGTAAAACCGACGTGAGTGTAAGGCTGTCCTGCTACACTCTGAGGCAGAGACTCTACCAGCTCTTTGATTCCTCCAGAAAGGCCATAGACAACGAAAAAGCCCCCGGCAAGAACCGCCACCAATTTTACAATACTCTCAATAGCCAGGGCAGAAATCATACCCGGATGACGTTCCGTGGGATCCAGGCGACGCAAACCGAAGACAATAATAAAAACAGAAATCACCGCCAGAATGATCCACTCCAACAAGAGATGAGGGGCATTGCCATGACTGATGGAGTTCGGCAGCATAATTCGGGTCGTGGACATGATGGATCTAATCTGCAAGGCATTGTAAGGAATAAATCCAAAAATAACAAAAACCGCTAAAACCATCCCGATACCGACGGACTTATTATAGCGGGCCGAGATAAAGTCGATAATACTGGTGATGCGGTACTTATTTTTAATTCGTATGAGTTTCTTTAAAACAGGTCCCCACAGAATAGCACCAATCGTAGAACCAATATGAATCGTCACAAACAGAAATCCACTGTGAGAGGCATTGCCGATACTTCCGTAATAAGTCCAAGAGGTGCAATATATGGCAAGAGAAAGACTGTAAAAAAGGCCGTTATTTGAAAAATGCTTCCCGCCGTGAATCTTTTTTTCGGCAAAGTAGCCCAGGAACAACAAAGACAATAGATAAAGAGCAAGAACACCCAAAGTGACCGAGGACGGCAACATCAGTCTTCCCCCTCTGATTCCTCAGAAAACGACAACAAAAAAAGAATAAGAATCAAAAAAACCCAGGAACCATAAATAAAAAGATAGAGGAACCAAGGTTTTTCTAAATTACGATAGGCTACAAAAGGGTACGCATTGATCACGACAAAAAGCAGCGCCAGAAGAACACGAAACTCAATAGCTCGGCACAACCGTCCTAACGCCGTTTTACAATCGTAAAAGAACCCATTCATTTGACCGCCCTCCAGTTCAAATCGTTTTCGGAGAATATGGCGTACCTTTAAATACAGAGGCCACTGTATCGAGAAGCTCTTTTGGCGTAAACGGTTTGGCTAAAAAGCCTTTCAAATTCTTTGTTTGGGAATAGTCGACATTCTCTTTACCGGGATAACCGGACATAAAAAGAACTGGCACAGGAGGAGGAGCCAACGCTTCAAGACGCGATAACAAACCATGTCCATTGCAAACGGGCATTTGCACATCGCTCACGATCAAATCGGGATGCCACGATTTGGTTTTTTCAAACCCCTCAAGGCCATTTTCCGCAGTCTCCACTTGATAACCTTCTTTTTGCAAAAAGTAGGTCACCAACATACGAAGATCCTGCTCATCATCAATAACAAGTATTTTCATACCGTCTCCTCGAACCACTATATCCAGATTAAATAAGACGGCAAGAGATCTTACGCTCTTCAGACGACGTTTTTTCGAACTTCACTTCGACTCTTTGCCAATTCAGCGGCAAGTAATCAAAGTCCAATCGATTGGCCCATTCGATAACGACCAGGGACTTTTTCTGCGCGAATAAATCCCAAAAACCAGAACTTTCCAGATCATCATCGTCTTTAAGGCGATACAGATCTACATGGTCTAACGTTTTACCTTGGGCATTTTCATAACGAAGATGGATTGCAAACGAGGGCGACTGAACGTCTTTCATCCCTAAAGTTTCTGCGATCATTTGTACGGAGGTGGTTTTTCCAGCCCCGACCTCCCCGCTCATCAGAAGAATACAGCGTTCATTGAGGTGAGGCAAAAATTCAGTCCAGAACTCTTTGAGCTCAATGAGATTCCTCACTGTTCTTTCAGAGTTCAGGATCGTTGCCATTACTTTAAAATCTTTCGCATTTTACGAACAGAGGATTCAAGCCCCTCTTCCAAAGCATAACAAATCAAAGAATGTCCAATATTTACTTCCTGAAGATAAGGAAGTTTATTAATTAATTTGGAATGATGATAATCCAGTCCATGTCCTGCATGCACATTAAGGCCGAGGTAGTTCGCCCACTCTGCAGCCTCCACCAGGCGCGACCATTCTTTTTCTTTTTTTGACCCAGTTAACAAAACCCATTTTCCTGTGTGAAGCTCAATCGCATCAGCACCAACTTCATAAGACGCTTCAACTTGCTCTAAGGAGGGTTCGATAAACATAGAGATCTCAATACCGATTCTTTGAAGTTTCTCTACCATGGGGGCCATTTTCTTAAAGCCCTTCTTGACGTCTAAACCACCCTCGGTCGTTAATTCAGCTCTTTTTTCGGGAACAAAACAAACCCAATCAGGACGGTATTTCTTGGCATAACTCACCATCTGAGGAGTCGCTGCCATTTCCAAATTCAAAGGCACAGGACAAGACTTCGAGAGAAGCTTTAAGTCTTCCAACTGGATATGCCGGCGATCTTCTCGCAAGTGAATGGTGATCTGCTCAGCCCCACCCTTCACGGATTTTTTTACCATATCAACAAGACTAGGATAAGAAGTGGTGCCGCCGCGAACCTGACGAAGCGTTGCCACGTGATCCACGTTTACACCAAGACGAATTTTATGTTTCATATTATGATAACTCTTTTTCCAAGAAAGATGCGATTTCTTCTGCAAACTGACTGATCTGCGTTTTATCTGGCCCCTCAACAAGAACTCGAATCACCGGCTCCGTTCCTGAGAATCGCACAAACACGCGGCCATCGCCATTAAGCTTCTTTTCAATACTGCAAATCAGATCATTATAACCCGCAAGCTCATGCAGCTCCGTACGGCGTTTCACGCGGCAGTTAATTAAAATCTGCGGTACGTCTTCAAAGACGTGATTGAGCTCGCTCATTTTTTTGCCCGTTTGCTTCATCACCGCCAAAACACTGAGTGCGGCAATACAGCCATCCCCTGTGGTGGTGTGATCCAAAAAGATGATATGGCCAGACTGTTCACCACCTAAATTGTAACCATTTTTTCTCATCTCATCGACGACGTACTTATCCCCAACGCCCGTTTTGATAACCTTGATTCCGGCTTCATTCATGCGTTTTTCAAGGCCGAAGTTGGACATCTGAGTCGCCACAAGAGTGTCTCCCTTGAGAAGGCCGCGCTCTTTCATATGCAAAGCGCAGATCGCCAAAATGCGATCTCCATTCACCACTTCACCTTTTTCGTCGACCATGATCACGCGGTCCGCATCCCCATCCAAACTGATGCCCACGTCTGCGCGATATTGAATCACCGCTTCGGAAAGCTTTTGAGGATACAGCGCCCCCACCTTGTCGTTAATATTAATTCCATTGGGCTCATCACCAAGTTGAATCACTTCCGCACCCAGTTCTTGGAATACAGAAGGGGCCACCTTATAGGAGGCTCCGTTCGCGGTATCTAAGACAATGCGCATACCGTCCAAGGTGTACTCCAAAGGGAAAGTCCCTTTGACATAAACGATATACCGACCTTGAGAGTCTTCAATACGACGAGTTCGTCCTATGTCCTTGCTTGGCGGTAAAAGCTGCATCAGGTCTTCTACCAAAACCAGACGCTCAATTTCTTTTTCCATGGCTTCTGAGATTTTAAAGCCATCCGGACCAAACACTTTAATACCGTTATCATGGAAGGGATTATGAGAGGCTGAAATAACAATCCCGGCCGCAGCCCGCATTGTTCGAGTCAAATAGCCGATTCCTGGAGTCGGAAGAGGACCCACCAACTGAACAAAGATACCCATCGAATTCAAGCCACTGGCCAAAGCCTGCTCAATCATATAACCCGATAGACGCGTGTCTTTTCCAATAACGACTTTTCGTGAGTGACCTGCCGTCCCCTGCATTTCCTTTTGCAAAAGATAACCAATGGCTTGTCCAATTTTCACCACGGTTTCTGGAGTCATCGGCCACTGATTCGCGGTGCCTCGAATCCCATCTGTACCAAAAAGTTTGGTCGTCTTTTTTTCCACTTTAGTTACCTTTTTGTTCGTCATGGGTCGCACCTTTCGCTTTTACAACTTCCACCTGAATCTGATTCGGGCGAACCCCCAGAATCCTTACACCGATGGGGACCTCAATCTTATTTAAAGGAATGTCGACATAAACAACGCCTTCACCTTTTTGTGAAATATCAAGCGTGATACTCTGCGACAGTGAGCTTTCTAAAAACTTTTTCAAGGAAGAGCGGGGACCTGAAACCTTCACTTTAATATGATCGGTCGTTTGCGCCACAATCTGCGTCCCCGGCGCCGTCACCAAATCAATGTCGATATTCTTACTAAGAACAAAGTCGCGACGCCCGAGAATGGTCAACCACAAGATAAGAGAGATGAACAACGCCACCACTTTATAACTGAAATTTTCGGTCACGATTCCTGACCAGCGCCGCTTCATAACACCTCCCCTTGCTGAGAGAAGGCTTTGTATTTGAGACCAAAGGTCTCATAGAGGGCCTTACGGATATCACCTAATTCCACGTTGGGGCTGAAGTGTCCCCCCTGCACAATACCGATAGATTTATTTTCTTCAGATACGACAAAAACCAAAGCATCGGTTTCTTCTGTCAAACCAATGGCCGCGCGATGGCGTGTCCCAAGATTTTTATCCAAAGCTGGATTTTTACTAAGCGGCAAGAAACATCCCGCAGAATGAATCTTTCCGTTACGAATCAAAACAGCCCCATCATGCATGGGGCTTTCAGGATGGAAGATCGAGGCAAGAAGTTCCGCAGAAACTTTGGACTCCATCTCCGTTCCAAATTCGATGTGGTAATCAATCACAATTTCGCGTTCAACCACCACCAAGGCGCCGAAGCCCTTTTGAGCCGTGAGAATAATTCCTTTGGCGATCTCTTCGATGACTTGAGTTTCTTGGACCGTGGAAGCGTCATTAAAGAAAGGATTGCTTCCGATATGTGCCAAAGCTCGACGAATCTCGCCTTGGAACAGCACCACCACAATCACAAATAAATTTGAGAAGAATTTTTCAAGAATCCAATTAAAGGTAAAGAGTTCCAACCAAATACTGAGAATATACCCAATAGCCAGAACCCCAAGACCAGAGAGCATTTGGATGGTGCCGGTTCTTTTGATAAGAACCAAAATACGATAGACCACCATCCAAACCAGAAGCATGTCGATCGCATCCTGCACGCGCAGATGCTGTACGATGAAAAACAAGTTGTCGACAAACTGCTGCAACATCAAGATGCCTCGTTAATTATTAAATCGTCACCGGCCCTGTATTGCCCACGGGATCCCCAGAGGAATCTTTCTTCGTGGCAACCGCAACTCCCAAACCACCGTCTTTTTTGCTGTTACGATACTTTTCGATCTCCGTCACAGCAGCACCGTTTACCAACATTTCAACTTCATGACCGTCGATGGTTTCATATTCCAGAAGAGCCAACGCCAATCTCTCTAAAGCATCCTTGTAGTCCGTCAAGATTTTCACTGCGAGAGTGTAACCTTCATTGATGATCTTAGACACTTCCACGTCGATTTCTTCCGCCTTCGCTTCAGAGTAATCTTTATGACCTTGGTGACCATACTGCATCCCCAAGAAGACTTCTCCACTGCGTTTTTCAAAGGCCAAAGGACCGAGCTTACTCATGCCCCATTCACACACCATGCGGCGAGCGATGTCTGTGGCGCGCTCAATGTCGTTTCCAGCGCCCGTCGTAATATCTTTAAAAATCACTTCTTCCGCAGCACGTCCGCCGAACAAGAAGGCAATCATGTTTTCAGCTTTGTTCTTAGACAAAGAGACACTTTCTTTTTCCGGCAAGGTTTGAGTCACCCCCAAGGCCATGCCCCGAGGAATGATTGTCACCTTATGGATAGGATCCAAGCCGACAAGTTTTTTACCCACCAGCGTGTGTCCCGCCTCGTGATAAGCCGTTACTTTTTTATCTTCATCCGAAATAACCATGGATCTTCTTTCAGAACCCATGATGACTTTGTCTTTGGCTTTTTCAAAGTCTTCCATCTCAAGATATTTCTTATCCGTGCGAGCAGCAACTAAAGCCGCTTCATTCACAAGATTCTCAAGATCCGCGCCCGAAAAGCCTGGAGTTCCCCGCGCGATCTTAGATGCATCCACATCAGGACCCAATGGCGTCTTGCGCATATGAACGGCCAAAATCTGCTCGCGGCCTTTCAAGTCCGGCTTATTAACCACCACGCGACGATCGAAACGACCTGGACGAAGAAGTGCTGGATCCAGAACGTCAGGACGGTTGGTCGCAGCGATCAAGATCACACCTTCTGAAGATTCAAATCCATCCATTTCCACAAGCAACTGATTCAGAGTTTGCTCACGTTCATCATGACCACCGCCCATTCCGGCACCACGATGGCGACCGACAGCATCAATCTCATCGATAAAGATCAAACAAGGAGCATTTTTCTTACCCTGTTCAAAAAGATCACGAACGCGACTGGCCCCTACACCCACGAACATTTCCACGAAGTCAGAACCAGAAATTGTAAAGAAGGGCACACCAGCTTCCCCCGCCACCGCGCGAGCCAGTAATGTCTTACCTGTTCCCGGAGGGCCCACTAAAAGAACCCCTTTAGGAATGCGTCCACCTAATTTCGTATATTTTTTAGGATCTTTCAGGAAACTCACGATCTCTTGCAGATCTTCTTTCGCCTCATCGACGCCAGCAACCTCTTTGAAGGTCACGCGATTTTTATGCTCCGTCAGAAGACGAGCTCGGCTTTTGCCAAATGACATGGCTTTACCGCCACCCACTTGAACCTGGCGCATAATAAACAAGAACATCGCCACGATTAAAATCAAAGGCAACCAATTCACGATAAATGTCTGAAAGAAACCACCGTTATCAGCGCGTTCATAGTTTGGCGTAATGCCGTGCTGCTGAAGGAATTTATACCCCTCATCTTGAGTGTTTCCCACGATCACAAAGTGAGTTCCGTTATATTTCTTTTCAAACTCGGGTTTCATTTCCCCGATCACTTCACTGCTATCCTGACGGAAGGTCACAGTCGCAACTTCACCGGCTTTTACCGCCTCAGTGAACTTGGAGTAGTTCAAGTCAGAAATCATTCTTTGGTGCTTACTCTCATAGGCTTGAAATAGAAAAACAGCCATGATGATCAGGAAAAACCAGAGAGCCAGCGTTTTCTGAGTAGATCGCATTTCAGTTCCTTTCATTCGAAGGTCAAGTCACCCTCAAGGGTAGCATGGATACTATCTCAAAAAAAGAAACTTCGCATAGCTTGAAGGTCCCTCTCAATTCAGGACTGGACCTTGATTTGCTCCGCGTTAACTTCCCAGTAACATCCAGCGACTTTAAATGTGATCACTTTTTGCGACTTGTCCAGGCGCTTTTGAATTTCTTCAAGATGAGACTGCGAAAAATCCTTTTTCCCGAGGGAAAAAAGATACTGCGCCAACATTCTTTTCTGCTCAAAAGGACTTAAGGTGAGATAAAAACCTCGAGAAAGGCCCTGTGTCTTATAAGCCTCATTTTGACTCAAGAGATCTCCCCAGGGGCGATTCTCGATTTCTTGCGCTATGGTCTCCAAAGAACGCGCTAATGCCGCCGTCGCTCCTCGCGAACGACGCTCTAGAGCTTTCAGCCACTCTTGGCGCAACCAATTACGCAAAGGGTCCAAAGACTCATTCGAGGGATCTTCAAATACGCGGATTTTCTCTTCTCGAAGATATTTTTTAAGTTCTCTTTTCGACACTTCCAAAAGAGGACGAAACAACCCCTCTTTCAACACCAACATTGCATGAAAACCCTGCGCCCCGGTTCCCCGAATCAGACGCAACAGTCGCGTCTCTAAAAGATCGTCACGATGATGCCCTGTTGCGATGTAGTCGAACCCTTCTTCTTGTTTTAGACGCATCATAGCTTCGTAGCGATACTCTCGGTACTCCGCCTCCGATTTTGCCAATGCGTGAGACTGCAGCGGGTAAAATTGCACCCCCAACTTGGCGCACAGTTTTTCACAAAACACCTGGGCTTCTTTGCGGTACTCCTGATTGGAGTCTTCGCCGTGATGAAAATAGCACGCCCCGAGACGATCTTTTTTGTGAATTTTCGAAAGAACCCGAAGCAAGGCCACTGAATCCGTCCCACCAGAAACAGCCACTAAAATTCTTTTGTTCTGCAATGAATGAAGCTTAATCAACTTCCAAACGTGATGATCCAGATCCTGCTTTACTCTCGATAAATTCACGAAATGTCTCCCGCAACTGCCACCGTTTTAATATTCACAAATTCCAAAATTCCAAAGTGACCCAACTCACGCCCATACCCGGACTCTTTAACGCCGCCAAAAGGAAGATGTGGATCTGACTTCACTTGATCATTGACCACGACAAATCCTGCCTGCAACTCTTTTTCCACTAACTCTTTGCCTTTTTTAATATCCTTCGTAAAGATCGCGCCCCCCAAACCATAGGGCGAGGAGTTCGCCAACTCAAAGGCCTCTTCGGCACTCTTCACAATGAAAATCGAAGCCACAGGCCCAAAGATCTCCTCCCGGTGAAGGTCAGGGTGACTCTTTTCAAAAACCACCACGGTCGCAGGATAGAACGCGCCTCCCCCTTGAGGAGCCGTCCCACCCAAGATCACTTTTCCTCCTAGGGACTTCAACTTTTCAACTTGCTCAATGATTTGATCCTGAAATCGTTTGCTCGCCAAAGGAGCTAACTCGGCCCCTTGCATTTCCTGCACATATTTTACGATAAAATCTTTCGAGACGTCTTGATGAACGATAAATCTTTTCCCTGCCACACAGCTTTGTCCGGCATTGACTAGACGCGCTTTCACGCAAGTCTTCGCCGCCAACTCAACATCGGCATCCGGCAAAACTAAATACGCATCACTCCCGCCGAGTTCTAACACGATCTTTTTGAGATTCTTTGCCGCCTCCATGGCCACCGCGCGACCACCCCGACTGCTTCCCGTGAACGTCACACCTTGCACATGAGGATCGGCAATAATCTGGGCTGCCACCTCGTGATTGACATGCACATTACGCAAAAGACGAACCTTCGAAGTTAATACAGAAAAAACTTTCCCAATCAGCTCTGCCGTCCCCGCCGTCAGATCGGCATGTTTTAAAATAACCACATTCCCCGCCATAATCGCCGGAGCCGCAAAACGAATGGTCTGCCACAGAGGAAAGTTCCACGGCATGATGCTAAAGAGGACCCCCAGAGGTTGAAAGCTGACTTCAGCTAACGCGTAGGGCGACGAGGTGACTTCTTGATTGCGCAACATTCCTGGAGCTTCTTTGGCATAGTACTCACAGGTCACCGCACACTTTTCGACCTCGGCCTTTCCTTCCGAAAGAAGTTTCCCCATTTCCTGATTCATGATTTGTGCAAACTCGGTTTTATGCTCTCTCAACACCCGCGCCAAGTGATGAAGAATCTGAGAACGCTCCTGATGAGAGGTTTTTCGCCAGATTTGAAAGTCGTGATGAGCGGACCTTAGCGCCAGTTCAGCCTCTTCCCAAGAAACATATCGATAACTTTTTAGAACTTCGCCGGTCGCGGGATTGACTGTGGAAAATGCGCTCATAACAACCTCCACCAAGAAGGCTGCCATAAACAAAGCGCAACGTAAACTGAGGAAAGAAATATTAGAGAGCCGTAAAGACTTGATGGAAAGAAATCACCAATCCCACCAAAAACACGCCCGTCATGGTTCCCCATGCTGCGGACTTATAGAACTTGCCAAGCTGCATCGCCGGCCGAGCATAGGGTCTTTCCGTCGACAACAGAGGAATGGGAGCCAACACAGATTTGATAAACTGATGGCAGCAACCACAAAAAAGAATGACCGAAATAAGACTTAGAATCTCTTGTTCCATGTCTTTCTTTTCGGTCACAAGACGTCTCAACTTGAGATCGCCCTTAGTCTGGTTTTGTGGGGTCTTTTTTGACGATATCGATTTCAGCGGTGATTTTAAATTTGTGCGTTTCCGCAAACTTAGAGGCCTCTTTGACGAAATCAATCTTTTGGATGATGCCGACAATTTCTTTTGTCACTCGTTGGGTCATTTCATCCTTGGATTTATTCGCACCCTGAATTAACAAATTCAAGGCTTCCTTCGGAAGTTTTAACTCCGACACATAGGCGCGAAGATTTTCTTCCGTCATAAAAGCCGCACTAACCCCGGCCGTAAAAACTTTTTTTACAGTATCACCGAGAAGTCCTTTAAGGTCTCCACTGAGGTGCTCTTTATCATCTTTTTTGTGACTGTCGTCAGACGCCATAGAGCTGCTTCACTCTCTTTTGGTAACTGCTAATCATATTCGGAAGATTCACACTGACCAAGGCATTTGCAATAGGCCCGGGAACAAACATATTGAAAGTCGCTTCCACCGTATAAGTGGCTCTGGTTTTTCCCGCTTCGTTTTCAAGTTTCCAAGAGCCTACAGAGGTCTTAAAGATATCTCCGGAAGCAAACTCCCAGGTAATGCTTTGCGAAGCCGTTTCCGTCATCCACAAAGAATATTTAAAGGATTTCATCACCTGAACATGATATTCAACGAGCTTACGATTGCCTTCGCTTTTAAGAACTTTGCATTGTTTCACTTCAGCAAGAAACTCATGATATTTTTCGTAGTCAGAAATGATTTTAAAAAACTGTTCCGGTGTGCAGTTAAAAACTTCGGTCGTTGATGCTTTTGCCATAGGCTTTTAGTGTGTCTTTTCATAAACACTGAGTCAACGCAGGCCTAGACCATTGAAGTATTATGTTTCAAATTATTGAGGTTTTTTAAATAGCGCTTCTGCCGCCGCACGAAGGGCCGCCGCCTTATCAACCGCCCCGGCGCCCCCCTTGCGAGGAGTGAAATAGTCACAGAAGTTCGCACGATCTTTTTCACGAACCACGTCTGCCGCCGTTTCACGACATTCGTTATAAACCTTAGGATCATAGTGCTCACAGTTCTTACACACATGCACATCCGAACGACAATGAGGACACTCCTCTCGCCGTCCGATCAGGCCAGCAAAGGTCAATTCTTTGTTGCAGTTAAAACAAATGAGCTTCGTTTCCATGATCCCTTCCATTAGGCACCTGGGAGACAGGCACCTTCCGAACTAACCTTTAGGCTTTCTTGTTAAATCATGATGAGCTTCGATGGTGCGAATCGTGCCGGTGGCAGATCTCATCACCAAAGAATGGGTTTTTGCTTTTCCATCAGCCATGAAACGGACACCCTTCAACAAAGCCCCATCCGTTACACCCGTTGCGATAAACATCACGGAACCCGTCGCCAACTCGTCCATCGTAAATTTCTTTTCAGGGTTGGCAATACCCATGCGTTTGGCGCGCTCGATTTCTTCTTCGTTTCTAAATTTCAAGCGACCTTGGAAGTCTCCGCCCAAACACTGCATTGCCGCTGCCGAGATCACTCCTTCAGGAGCCCCACCAACGCCGATTAACAAATCAATCCCTGAATCCGGCCAAGCTGCCGCCACGGCTGCGGAAACGTCTCCATCACCAATAAGGTGAATGCGTGCGCCTGTCTTACGGGCCTCTGTAATCAATGATTCATGACGAGGGCGATTCAAAATCACGACGGTCAGATCGCTAACAGGCTTACGCAAAGCCTCAGCCACCGCATGAATATTTTCAGTCGCGGATTTATCGATATCAATCTTACCGCGAGCTTCTGGACCACAAGCAATTTTATCCATGTAGGTGTCTGGCGCATGCAAAAACTTTCCTTTTTCTGCAACCGCGATCACAGAGATCGCGCCAACTCCGCCAGTCGCACAAATGGTGGTGCCTTCGAGTGGATCTAAAGCGATATCCAGAGGGGGAGCATCTTCCGCTTTTGTTCCCACTTTTTCGCCGATATATAACATAGGAGCTTCATCACGCTCGCCTTCGCCGATCACGACAGTTCCGTCCATACGAACAGAGTCGAAAGCCTTTCTCATCGCATCAACGGCCGCCGCATCCGCCGCCTTTTCATCTCCACGACCCATCCAACGAGCAGACGCCAACGCCGCCGCTTCCGTTACACGCACAAATTCTAAAGCCAGGTTTCTATCCATTTTTCACTCTCCATGGCGGCTTTCATATCAGCCGGAAGTCTTAATAATTTTAAATCAGGTCCTAACGCCACATGCACCGTTTTTGCCACCGAACAAATCTCTCCACCGCGCCCTCGCAGTCGATATTGAAAAATGATGCGATTGCCTTCCGTTTTTCCCTGCACCTCAATCTCGAGATCATCTCCGAAAAAGGTCGGTTTCATATGCTTTACGTGAGTTTCATAAACCGCGAAATGACTTGCCGATCCCGGCGTTTGATAGTCAATCAGCCCTTTACCATGGGCCCAGGCTACCCGCGCTTCTTCGTAAAAACGCAAATAGTTGCTATGGTGAACTATACCCATCAGGTCGGTTTCATAAAACTGCACTTTGTGGCGATGAATAAACATTGATTATTTCTAGACTAAACTGGTACGTTGAAGCAACTAAAAGGACGAAAATGACGGCCACGGAATTTCAAAAAAAACTCGCCATGCGCATCACACTCAGTCGCATCTTTATGGTGCCCGTTATTGTGGCACTCATGTGGCCAGATACACTGACGTGGAATATTGTTGCCGCGATCTGTTTCATTTTAGCCTCAATCACAGATTACTATGACGGGTATTACGCAAGAAAATACAACGCCGTTAGTAATTTCGGAAAATTCATGGACCCCATCGCCGACAAAATCCTAGTCACTAGTGTCTTGGCAATGCTTCTAGCGCAAGGAAAGATCGACGCCTGGATGGTGATCATCATCCTAGCCCGGGATAACTTTATCGGGGGCATCCGCTCCGTTGCCGCGGCAGATCAAATCATTATTGCAGCCAAACCCGCGGGAAAATGGAAGACGGCCATGCAGATGATCGCTATCCCCATTGTAATTATTGGAAATATGGACCCTTATCTCCCGTATTTGGACAAAATTGGCTACGGAGTCTTGTGGGTTAGCGTCATTTTGAGTATAACCAGCGGTATCGAATACTATTTAGGATATCTTAAAAGCCGTAAGGCTTAATGGACGATGTATGCTTTTGTACCTCTCTCCCAGTAATTGGTTTTTTATTTTCTTAGCGTTGCTCCTCAGCAGCTATTTGAAGATTGCCTCCGCGAAAACTCAAAAGCCTGTGATTTTCGCCAGCTCCTCTTTTGCGCAGATCCTTCGTTAAAGCTCTACTCCCATTGCGCAAGTTTTTTCCCCGTACTGAGTTCTAGATTTAAGATCGCTTCGATAGCACCCATTTTCGCATTCACGGCTCCGGCTTTAGCCCGATAAAGCTCCGCCTCTGCATCTAAAACATCCGTATTGGTTCGCGCCCCTGCCTTAAGCCCCTCTTCAGCAAGACGGACACTTTCTTCTGATTTTATAATGTCATTTAAACGTGAATCATAGACGGCACAATAATAGAGATACTTCTTCTGCCAAAATTCTAGATCCCTTTTTGCTTTCAATTCCGACTGACGAAGAGTCCTGTCTGCCTGATATCTTTGCTCGATGCTTTGTTTGGATTTTGCGATGGAGGTCATTCCGTCAAAAATATTCCAGGTCAGCATAATTCCATAGTTATAGGCATCTCGAAAATTATCGTAGTCATCAAAACGATCATTGCGATTGTTGTAGTACTGATATTGACCAAAGAGAGAAACCCGCGGGACCCAGTATCTTTCTGCGGCATCCTCCTGGTACTGAAAACCCTCGGACTTTTTTTGCAAGGCCACCAAGTCCTTCCGCTCTGCTTTTTCATAGCTCTTCAGATCACGGACCCATTCCGTTTTTAACTGCGGAAGCCCTCCACTCACACCCGAAATATTCTCATCTTCACCCAAAGCTTCACTCAATCGTGCGCGTGACAGTTCCACATTGTCAGCGGCATTTAAAAACTCGGTCTGCGCCTCACTGAGCTGAACCTCCACTCGTAGGACATCATAGTGAGTCGAGGCCCCGACCTTTTTTAGCAACCGAACATTTTTCAGATGATCTTGTAAAGCTCGCAAGTTTTGCACCGCCACGTCGTTGAGTTCTTTGGCTGCGACCACCTTAAAAAATAGAAGGGTCACTTCGCGCTCAAGCTGAAACGTCACCCAGTCCTGATCGGCTTTTGCGGAGACTTCAAAAGACTCTGTGCTTCGATAACGATTCATACTGGAAAAACCATCAAACAAGGACCACTGCGCCGTGAGATACAAGTTTGTTGTCGGTGTGATTTGCGGAATCGAAAGAGGAGCCCCCCCTAAATTCACGTCCATGAACACATATCTCTTATCGAAAAGATAACTGGCTTGGGCAGACAGTGTCGGCAGAAAGCCTGAATAGGATTCTTTTGTTTTCCAAAGACTTTCACGATACTGCGACTGCGCCCTTTGAATCTTTGGCGAATTCATAGTGGCTTTTTGCAGAGCTTCGTTCAAACGAAGTTCTGTCGCTTGGGCCGACAAAAAAAGAAAAGCCGAGAGCGCTATCAGCATGACAGTCATTGTATGTCGAGAACGAAGCTTCTGAAAACCAACGGTCTCAGGCCTCAAGCTGCTTTGTTTAAGATCATCGTTAGGACCGAGTCTTTTATTGTCGATCCGCAATCGGCAAATGCATTAGTGTAGGTTGAATTTTAAAACCTACACTTCGAAAGGCCTTCAAAGACGGCACTTTGCAAAGTGTTTAAACACCTACTATACGATCAAAACCAATTTATATGTATCACGGACTGGAATGAACATCGCATGTGAGATCTTTAAAGAGATTATGCGCTAAGAAAATACTAAACCAGGAGTCAATATGAAGATTTTCAAAATGATCGCTTACAGCCTACTTCCCATCGTTTTCGCAGGACCAGCTATGGCTGCCTCATCAAGCCAAATCCAGTGTGTTGGCGTTGAATTCAATATCAAATCCAGCGATGTCCCTCGATCTATTGCCTTAAAAGCACAAGAGTCGGAAGACTATATTTTGTTTGAAGGCCAATCCAAGACCGCCCTCTTCAAAGTAAATATTCACAAAGAGACGCTCTCTGTCTTTTCAACTATTGATTTAAGAGATTCTACGACCCTACAGGCAAAAGGCACTTTTAACTCTTCAGGTCACTTCGAAACAGTCAGCATGAAGGGCGGCAACATCATGATGCCAGAAAGCTCCATTTCCATCAGTTGTATGAAAGAGTAGACGACCCTATCCACGAGACCTTCATGTCCAACCCCACGGAGGTCTCTGCATGATGTGATAAATAAAAATTTATTCGCATTTCCCCATTCATCTCAATATCCGTAGGGATATTGTTAAAAGCCACATATTTGAGTCTTGCTCCTCTTTGTCTTCCAACAGAATCGCGGCACACTCGAGATATGAGGTAAGTCATGACTGACGTAGAGACAAAGAGCAAACCGATCATCACGAGAGTACGAAAGACAACAGTGCAGAATACTCCTCAGGAGGAGATTTCTGCAAAAGATGCGCAAGCACAAGAGCCATGTCCAATCCGTGAAGATCTTCGGAAGTATATTGAGCATACTGTGAGAGGCATCACAAGCACACCCGAACAAATTCAAGTCAACTACTGGGTTGGACCTAACACCACTGTGTTCAATATCAGTGTTCCAAGAGAATCCATCGGGCAACTTCTTGGATCAAAAGGAAAGAATATCACCGGAATAAGATCGCTTGCCGCTGCAATGGGCGCACTGAAAGGCATCCGTGTGATTATTGAGGTTCCGTATTTCCCGAAATAAACTTATGTGAGTGTATTGACGCTTCTATTAAAAATTGGTAGTTAGCTCTCCAAAGTGTGTTGCAGGTACTTTTACCTACAGTTTCTGTTTGCACTTGATAGATAACATATGGAATGCCGGAACGTTTTTGTTAGAACATAGTATATGAATGTGCAGATTTTCCTCAACAATGAGTTCAAAAAAAGAAAACACAAGAATGCGCGTTTTTCTCTGCGATCATTTGCACGTTTACTTGAAATAGATGCGACAACGCTGGGAAGAATTCTAAAAGGCCAGGGACTTCCTTCGCGCGAAAGCGTTGAGCGCTTTGCCGCGAAGTTGCGCCTGAATAGCGACGAGCAACGTGAACTTCTTGATGCCTTTCAAGCATCCAAAGAAGAGCAAAAGAAAGAGCAAAAAAGCAAGTCATTCAACCCTATCGACGATGGCATCTTTGAGAATTTCTTTGAATGGTATTATCCTATTATCTTAGAGTCTCTAAGAGCTCATGCAACAAGCCAGAACTTGCCTGAGTTTCTTAATAAAAATCACGTCTCCCAACAGGCTCTCGATCAAGCTATTCAGCAGTTGCTGCATTTAAAACTCATAAAAATGAATGCCGATAATGAACTCACAAAAGTGGGATTCGGATCTACAACCATCAAGATCCCAACCACCTCAGAGAAACGCAAAGAGATTCAGAAAAAATACCTCGAACTCGCCATGAATGCCATTGATGAGGTGCCTTTTTCTCAACGAGAGAACACAACACTCACTGTCGCCCTAAATAAAGACGATCTTTGCAAAATTTCACAGATCATGCAGGCAGCCCGGACTCGAATTGGTCGTCTTTCTGAAAAAAGAAAAGACAAGGGCGATACTGTCTACAATATTACCATGGCTATATATCCCGTTCTTTAAAGAAGGATTTAAAAGTGTTTAAAGATCTTGTGTCACTACTCTTCGCGACTGTTCTCGTCTTGCCGTCTCTTGGTTATTCTCGCGGCGGGGAAGAAACAAACGGAGGGGATGGAGTTGTTGCTGAATTCTATGCCGTCTTTGATCATATCATCGACCTCTTTCCCGAGCAGCTTCACTATTCAGATACGACCGTCTTTACCCGACAAGACCTTCAAAAAATTCGCATGAGTATCGCCACAACCAGCGCTCCAAGTCTTTACCTGAACGACAAGGAAGTGATGGCCATCAACAGACCCTTTACCAATCCCCCCTCGATCGTTATTTCCCAGAAGTCATGGAAAGACTTAAATGCAGACGCCAAACAAAAGTTGGTTCTGCACGAAGTTCTTCCCATTATGGGCTATCACGATCAGGACTATAGCTATTCCAGTTGGATTTCTCAGCGAATCTTTCTACCTGAAACAGACGGCAAGCTCACCAGCCTTCAGGCGTTGCGGGCCTGCCGACGCGAAGCTATTCAGTCTCTCACCTGGGCGCATCTACAAAAACTAACGTCTCAATACTCGCAAAGTGACATTCTGAATGCCGGCCTCTATCAGGGGTGTTCGGCTCTTTATGCTCGCCTGTTTGAAATCGGAATTCCCGCAAACACATGCATTGCCGAGACGTCAGATGAAATGCAGTTTTCAACTGGACTCTCATTCATGATTCGAAAGTTAAAACAGGAGCCGGAGATCTTTTGGGAATCCAACGCCTTTAAGACTTATCTTGAGCGAATGATTCAATTAGGAGCCGACCCAAAGGTGAAGTGTCACGAGAATGATATGAGTGCTTGCGATCACTATAATAGTCTTAAGGCAAAATATCGTCCCGATGACAGCTTTGCTTTTCTTGAGCGCAAGTGCTTCTAGGTCATTTCAATTATTTTGTAGGGCCTAACTAATACAACTACATTGTATTTCCGATTGAAAATACTAATCATTAACCAGGAGGTTCTGTGAAAAGATCACTGCTTGTATTTTCAATTCTAATGTCTAGCTATTCTTCCTTTGCAAAGGATGTGAAGCCGATCTCGGGCCGAACACCTGCCTCGGAAGCTGAGTGCCTTGCTGCCAACAAAGCCCTCGCCGAAAGTATTTTAAAAAACGCTGCAAAGCGAATTGGCTTTCAAGGCACTGAGGTCGCGACAGTAAAGCTGGACTGGATTTCTGCCACGGATGACAGATTTGTCTTTTCTGGCTCTATTTATAAAGCGAATTATGAGATTGTGGTAAAAACTGATAGCAGTTGCTTCCCTCGCGAAGTTGAACTGATTGATACTGCACGAAAATAGTCTTATTGAGCCCATCGGGTGACCTTTGGGCTTTGTTCTGCGGGCCTATCTTGGCCAAATTGATTTTTAAAGAACTTAACGCTTCTCAAAACTTTTAACAGCTAAACATTAACGGAAACAGCAGCGGGAACCGGCAGGATTAGTTACGTAGAGGTTGTTAAACGAATCACAACCCGAGTCACCCATTACTTGCCCATTGGTGCTGGTACCAAGATCGGCCACCCACTCCCAATGGCCTGTCATATTGTTGGGACCAGCTGCGCCGTCAAAACAAGCTGCTGCCCACTCACTTGCCGTACATAACCGCGCTTTGGGGGATTTACTCCTGCATTGGATGTTTGCATTTGCCCATGTCGCACTAGTCTCTTGACTTGAAGAAATACAGAAAGCCTCTGTACTGCCGCTGGTTCCAATCAAAGTAAATCCCGCAGGACAGCTTGTACGACCTCCGCTGGAAGCAGCTTGGCTTACCCATGTTGTACCATTACTGGTTAGAACATTCCCTGATGCTCCTGGTGCTACTACTTGCACAGCACTTGTCCCATTCCCTAGAACGACATTATTTAAGGCCAATGTTGTCGCCCCTGTGCCCCCATTAGCAACAGCAATGGTTCCCGTCACGTTAGCCGCTTTTCCACTAATGTCTCCTGAAATATCCGAACCTAGTGTTGTACCTACAATAATCCAGGCTGCACCGGTATCGTAGTAAACTTTCTTAGTATCACTGGAAATATAAAGTCGGCCTGCAGTTCCGGCAGCCCCTTTAGAGGCATCAGCTCCGGCCTTCAAACTGGGCACCCCACCGCCATTAGCCACGGCATCAGCGATACCATAGCCACTCAGGCTCGTTGGCTTTCCGCTTGTGATCTTAGACCAATCTAACGAAGGGACATCCGACGCTGCCAAAGACGTCACACCAGAAGTTACACGACCTTTGCTATCGGTAGTCACTTTATAATATGTACCAGCTGTGCCTGTCGTCGCCAAAGTCAGAGCCGTGGTGCCGACAGAAGACGTCACATCTCCAGACAAAGCAGGCATTCTCGCCGGAGCTAATGTTCCCGTTGCTTCTGTCGAAGATAAATCTACACTTGATTTTGTGGCAAGTGATCCAAGCCCACTGACTTGCGTGTTGCTGATGGCAATACTCGCGCAACTCATCACGTCGCCCACGGAATTATAGGTCAAGGTCTGACTGGGACCACAGGAGCTTGCAAAAAAATTAGAACCCGTCACCGTTGATCTTAAATCCTGCATTCCAATAAATCCAGGTGCCCACTGGGTACCGTTAAATCTTAAAGCCTGCCCCGCTGTTGTCGGAGCTGCCGTCGAAGCCATAGTCGTGGCACTGCTATAATAGGGAACACCACCGCTGGTGCCGGATGCTAGTCCCGTACCTCCTCGCGCCACAGGCAAAGTGCCTGAGGTGACTTTACTCGCATCATGCGCAGGAATCATATTCACCGACAATAATCCACTGGCATCAAGTTTGGCGATCTTGTTGGCGTCACCGGCGCCACCCGCCGTTCCCGAATTTAAAGTTAAAACAGGCGTCGACGCCCCTGTGGCAACACTAATATCCGTATTTGCGGAAGACACATTTGTCACCGAGCCCGTCGATGCTGTCGCCCAACCTAAATTGCCTGCGCCATCTGTCTTAAGCACTTGGTTTGCTGTTCCATCGGCGGCTGGTAACGTCCATATTTTATTGGCACTGACGGTCCCTGCAGATTTAAATCCGACGTAATTGGATGAATCGGTATCGGCGAAACGAACTTCGTTGGCAGCATTTATTGTCAAAGCTCCAGTCATTGTGTCGCCAGACTTTAAAACATTGTTTGAAGCCGAGCCCGTTAGATTACCCACAAAAGTCGTTGCTGTGACTGTGCCTGCACTAAAATTGCCGGAGGCGTCTCTTTTAACGATTGTGCTCACCGTATTGGCGTTGGTAGCGGCATTGGCGGCATTCGCTCCACTGGCAACATTCACGGCCGTGACCCCACCCACTTGTGCTACCGTTGCCGCAACGGGACCTGTGCCACCGGCGGTCACGTCCCCAGTTAAAGATGTGATTGTACCCGTTGCCGTCCCTGTTGATAAAACATCCCAGGCACTTCCACTCCAGCGATAGATCTTCTTTACATCCGTCGCGACAAAGATCTCTCCGCTTGCGGGAGTGCCCGGCTTACTACCATCCAGTCCCGAAGTGATCTTTCCTGTATTCCCGCCATTAACTACCGCATCGGTAATGCCATATCCACCGAGTGTCGTAGGTTTTCCTGTTGTGACCTTACTCCAATCCAATGAAGGAACATCTGTGCTTGTCAAAGATAGCTGAGTACTTGGAACTTTGCCGGAAGCATTTAACGTGGCCAGACCGTTATTTTGTCCTTTTTGGTTTGTGATACGAGTGTCAACGGCGGTTGTGAAGTCTGTGATGTTGGTAGAATCCAAACTCACGGCACCGGTTTTTCCTGCGACACTAGATACACCCGCAACGACTGATGCACACTTCCAGCCACCGGCTCCAAGATTTAGAAGCGAGTCGTATTTTAATACTTCGTTATCGGCACAGGCGGTGTTGTTAGGTTTATAGTTAAAGTACTTCATCGCTGCATTCGTTAGTTTATCGATAGATAAACTTGAAATCATCGAATCCGAGAAGGTTCCACTTGTGATTTTAGAAGCATCCAAAGCAGGGACATCTGCACTTGTTAAAGATAGCTGAGCACTTGGAACCTTGCCTGAGGCATTTAGAGTCGCCAGACCGTTATTTTGTCCTTTTTGGTTTGTGATACGAGTGTCAACGGCTCCATTTAAATCCGAAATGTCTGCTGCCTCTAGGGTTACATCTCCGCCTTTGCCCGCGACACTGGAGACCCCACCACCAACGGAAACCCACGCGCCGTCGCCACGAAGATAAGTTGCAGTGCTAGCTGTTCCTGTCGGAGCCATTGTCGCCAAAGGGCCAAGGCCAAGATTGGTGCGAGCGTCCTCAACAGAACTAGCTCCCGTTCCTCCGTTGGCAATACCCACTGTCCCCGTGACATTCGTGGCGGTGGCGGCATTCCCGGTGATATTGATACCTAAGTTTGTTCCCGTTCCATTTGTATTATTAAGTAGCGAATCAAGCTTTGTGAATCTTTCAAAAATGCTTTCGATGTTTTCTTTGGTTACGCCTTTAGCATCGTTGATATTCACAAAATCCGTATCGGTTTTACTATTCAACATTTCGGAGTTCACCGCAAAGGCGACTGCGCGCATATTGAAGTCCGCGACAACATCATCACCTTGGATATTTAACCGCACTCGCAAGACACGACGATCCACATTGGAGGGAACATAGGTCTGATTGCTGGAGATGACATTATTATTAATATCAACACACTTTAAACCTGTTCTTTGTTCCTTATTATCCATCACTTCAGAGATCGACAAAACAGGTGTTGGGTTTTTTCCCAGAGGAGTGCTGGCACTTGCGTCCCCGATAACCAAATTCAAATATCCGTTAGAAACATTTTTACCGGAGTGTTCTTCTTCTCTGAGAACACAATTCGACACGGGATCTAGAATCTGCAAAGTCACGGTCAATCCGCTGGCTGTAGGGAAAGTCCCATCCGGCCTTTTGATCATCGCTTGAAAGTTGATGCCCTTATGCTGAGCCATTGCAAAGCTCGGCAATGAAAACATGAGTAGTGCAAACATGTACGTGAACATCTTACTCATTAAAGCCCCCCCTAAGCTGCGCGTTACTCAGTTCATACTCTCGATATCACAGAGAAAACTCTTAAAAATACTCATAAATCTTCTCGACATCTCACTGTAGGACTTCAAGATTGCACCTACAGAATGTCTCGCAGACTGGACAAACGACGATCAACATTGGATGGAGAAAGAAGAAGAAGCTTAAGTAACATTTTATTCTGGGTCAGAAAGATAGCCGAACATGGATATGTAAAAAATCTTCTCGATATGACCGTAGGGGCCTAAGAAAGCCCCTTCAGGTCGTCTTAACATTAAAACACTCCTACATAGTTCCCATCTTACACGATAGGACGCAGGTACCTGCGCCTACGGGCATTCACCATTGAGGTGTTTTGAGCAGATGTCTTGGAATGTGGCTCGGAGGTGATCTTTGGCACCGTTTAAGCCCATTTCTGTCTTCCATCTTGCGAAGAGCGAAATGTAGTAGGCGACACCACCACTATCAGGCTCTCGGCGCAGATAGGATCGGTAAGCCGCCACGACAATACCTTCATCGGAGTTGGCCATCTCTTGGCGAACGGCCTCTTGGCTGGCTCCAGATGTCATTCGATTTATGAAGTACGCCTTACCTCCTGCATCGGAAGATCGACCTAGGACCTCTCGGTAAAGAGCTTCCACTACCGGGCCATAATCATAAGTCGGCGTCGGTGTTGGAGTCGGGCTTGGTGTTGGGGATGGACTAGGACTTGGGGTCGGTGTTGGAGCTGGCGCTCCCCCGCACTCACCGTTGACATGATTTTCACATATACTAGTTAGATCTCTTTTTGCCCAATCTCGAGCTTCAGAGATGGACGACTGGGCGGCAATATCTTGAATCCTCTTCAAGTAGTACTGAAGCCCCGAAGCATCGGCCTTTCGCTTTAAGATAGAGACATAAAGATCTTGTACATATCTTTCATCAGACGCCTTCAAGGCGTCACGCACTTGATTCAACGTCATGGAGCCTGACTTTAAAAGACCGACGAAGTAATTCAATCCACCTTCGTCTGGTTCGCGTTCTAAGACCTCTCGATAGATTGTTGTCACTTGAATTCTCAAGTCATTGTCATTTTGTGGGGGCTTAGGAGCTTCGCCATTGAAAAGCGGCAAACCAGCTAAAGGCGTGTTGGCAAATCGTGCTTTCACCTCGGGAATCGCCAAGAAGAAACGGACACACTCTCGAGCCGTCAACTGGTCGCGATATATTAGCTTATCGGCCCAGGAGATGGTTTCACCATAGGTTTGTCCTTCAAAATAATTGGTATCCATGATCTTACCAAACATCAGGTAGTACATCGTGGGAACATAGAAATGATCCACGTTGTAGGAGACCGTCGTATTCACGAAAGCCGGTTTCACGCGGGTGTCCATTCCGATCATATTAATGTATTCTTGAGACTCAAACATGGACGTGAAAAAATCTTCCACGGTCGTTTGTTGTCCGCGGATAGCTCGGGCCCAATAATCAAGACCGCCCTGGTCTCCACTTCTCTTAAAGGCAACCGCATAAACACTGTCGACAAAGTCCACCAAGGGATCAATATTTTTAACAGCCGGAATTACACGTCCCGCCCCCAAAGCCTCGCCAATTTTTTGCATATCAAGACGTTTTCCTCCCCGAGTTTTAGAAAGGAATTCGTTCTTCGATGGAGAGTTTTCCAAAATAAAAGATTCAACAGAGGCCGGAGTATAGCTTGTACTTGACTCCTTGAGGTGCGCGATCACATTCCCCACAACACCGGCCATCACAGGTGTTGCCATGGAGGTTCCGGAGAGTCGTTTATAACCATTTCCAAGATGGGTCGACAAAAGTCCCGTGTCGACTTTTTCTGCTCTGCTAAAGTAAACACTTCCAGGCGCCGCGATATCCACATAACTAGGGCTGTAGTTAGAGAACTCACTGATTTGTTCATCCCTGGTGTTCATCGAAGCGACAGTCATAACACCTTGAAGCTGGCCATAGAGAGCGGGCCACATTTTTTGTTGCCCTTGAGCAAAACCAAGCTCCATGCTGTCGTTACCTGCAGCGATGAGGACCACAAGATTGTTATTTAAGGCATCCCTCAACATTTCTGTTTCTAGAGGCTTTTTATCAACCAATACGTCGAAGCTGTACCCTAAGCTGAGGTTGGCAACATCAGCTCCTTCTTTAACGGCCATCTGAATGGCGTTAAAGATAAGTGTGATATCTCCCTTCCCGTCTTTATCTAGGATACGATAGGGAATGATTTCACAGTTATTAAAGCAAGTTCCAGAAACTCCGACACCGTTATTTGTCGAAGCTGCAATCAGCCCAGCCACATGACTTCCATGGCCATGCTCATCGCGCATCTGATTAGTTTGTAAAATAAAGTCCCAGCCCATATTTTGGCCGTCTTTTTTAGCAATCACACGACTGAGATCTGGATGCTCAACACTCACTCCAGTGTCGATCACCGCAACCTTCACCTTATGTTGTGCTGCCACTTCCCGTCCCAAGACGGTTTTATATGCAGCCTCTCCACCAATAGTTTTAAAGTGTTCCTGCGAGGAAATATCAGGATCATTCGTAAAGGCCACTTTGAAGGTGGTATTGTTGGTGATCCCCACAATACAGCTTTCATTTTGCGCAAACTGATCGATCATCTGAGCTGTAACACCAGAGTGGGTCACAGCCCGATAGGCTTGGCGACGAAGAGCCATCGTCGCGTCTTTCACAACAAAATGACTTTTTAAAATATCAGAAACCGTTTTGTTTTTTGCGGCGACACACTGGTTGTCAATAAGGATCGCCAAAGTGACTGTTGATTCGACCTTATCCTGTCCCGAAGCTTTTACATAAACTTGAGAGGCTGAGGCCTTCTGACGGCCCGGCATTTCAATGGGAATAGAGATCTGCACTTTTTGTTTTGCAAACTCTGATTGGGGAGCACTGAGCGTCGGAGTACTTACAATCGAGCTAAGATCCTCTTGATTCATGGCTTCAAATCCGGATCTTCCGCAGTTATTAAACGATAAAGAAATACCCGTTGCCGCAAGTATAAACACCGTCGTTCTTAACGATTTCGGATAGAAAACCATATTCCCCCCCCAAGGCCTGTGCTATACCATCGGCTTGCCGACGTAGGCTTTTAAGACAGTCCCTACAGAATCCCTCAGAAAAACGGAGTGTCTCAAATTGGAAGGGTCCAAGCCCCGCATGATCTTTAAGATTCAGGCCATGCAAGGCTGGATTTAATGCTGAATTGAATTAAGACCTATTTTTCGATGCAACACAAAGAGCCTTTGAACGGATATGCGTAGGTTTTGAACAGGTACGCATATCCCTTGCTCTTACATTGACTATCGTAATCCATCAACCCCTCCGTCCCCATGGATCCTTGAGAGGTTTGCCCCTCAGGGCTTGTCAAATTGAACGATGGGAGGCTCGGATCAAAAATAGTCAAAGACCACTGTTTAGAAGATGATGAGCCCCCCGTGGGAATACACTTAAAGTCTTGAGAATACGCCGCATGAGCGATAGATCCAGCAGATAGCAACAAGAGTAAAATTATTTTCATGAAATATCTCCTTTATCACAAAATGTAACGTCATGATGAAGAATGCTTCCTCCCACAACGAAGTTGCATCCGAATCTCTTGCCGCATTTATGCCACTTCAAATTCTTTGTATTTTCGAATTGAAGCCCCAAAACTTGCGCAAAAACTTTACGGGTGCCGGAGATACGCACCCGTTTGGTTCTTATTAATTATTTCGTGGGAACATGAAGACTGCCTACAGTCGTCTTCCAAAAATTAGAATCTTCGCACACATCGCACTAATGAACTGGTGGTCTTGTTGTAGAAGTCGTCGTAGTAGCCCTGGTGACCATCCGAAAATCGCTGGTACCACGCATAGCTACCGCTATATTCTGTGGACGACCAGTAAAAAGATCCGCTCGTATTCAAACCCGGAATAGATGCTTTATTTGTATAAAACAAATTCAGCTCGTAACGATTTGGCAAGTACCAGTCACTGTAACCACCATACACCAGTTTATCGCAATATCTTGCCGCCGCATGATAGCCTCCTGAAGCGCCATTCGTGATGCCTACAATATTTGTCGTATTCGTACTTCCGTAATCAGCATCGGTATTCGAAGAACCGTAGCCTGTTCCGTTGGAAGTTGTCTTGTTTGTCAAAGCAGGAATATCGTACCAGCTGCCAGTTCCATTATTCCAGAACTTCGCCAAAGCATCTGTTCCAGAGCATGTCGGAGTGAAATCGGCACTAGGATACGCAGATGAACCAGAGCCAACAATCTGTCCTGCGGGGATTTCTCCACAACCACCCGGTGTTGTCATGTATCTATCCGTGCCCGATCCACTTGTGGCACCGGGACTTAAACTTCCCAAGAAAATCGCTCCTCCGACGCATGTTGTTCCCGGCGACGGCGAACTGGAACAGGCATCATTAATACTTGTCCAGCTTACTTCAGCGCTTGAAGCACCTATGTTTCCAAAGGCATCAATCGCCCTAACCAAAACACTATATTGAGTATTCATGGCCAAGCTTAATGATCCCACATCGCTGCCACTGGTATGATTCGCCCAAGCCTTAATCACACTTGAATCAGAAGTTTTAATAATTTGAACTTGGTGGTTAGCAACCGTACTTCCACCAACATCGCTGGCCGCGACATAAGTAATGGTCGGAGAATTTGTTACGTTCGAAGGCACAGAGCCCAGTGTCACCCCAGTTGGCGCCGTCGGTCCCGCGTTGTCGACATTATAACTTGTGGAGGGTCCCACCGCAGGAGCATTATCACCCGTTGTAGATAGAGCCGTATTAGCAGCAATCGAAACATTAACTGTTCCCGTTCCAGAGCAACCATTTATAGTCACCGTGCGAGTAGCCCCTGAACCCGTAACGCTGGCCACAGAGCAGTCCGTTGGTGATGTCCCGCCGATTGTGATATTTCCACTAGCAAGACTGATTGAAGACGTATCAACGCCAGAGCCATAAGTCACATCAAACGTCACCGGACCCGATTTTACTAAAGAGCTACTGGGGGCACCAATCGACAAGCTTGCAAGAACCCCCGATGAAATGTTTGTCCAACTTGTTCCGTTGCAGTATTCCATCTTTTTCGACGTGCTATTATAACGCAAAGAGCCCTCAGTACTCGCATCGCACGAAGCACTTGAGTTGGCAACCTTGATTCGCTCTGCGCTGACCGCTCCACTCACCGTTAAAGTTCCCTGCATGACCACATTATCTATAAATGTTTTCACGCCTTTAAAACTTTGTGCAATTTGATTAACGATTCCGTCTGCAGAACTGCTGGCCGCAGGCATTCTCGCTGCCGCGAGAGTACCACTGACGATATTCGAAGCATTGGTCGCATCTGTCGTGGCTGAAGCCGCAAGCCCTGTCACCTGTCCCGAGGGCAAACTGATATTGGTGCAAGAAAGGTTGTCGGTCGCTGCCGTCCACGTTAACGTCTGATTTGAAGTACAGCCTACCGTACCGCCACCAAATGTTGAAGCTCCAGTCACCGTTGATCTTAAGTCAAACATTGAAATATTATTAGGCACCCAGTTCGTACCATCGAATCGTAACACCTGTCCTGCGGCTGTCGCCGTTGTGCTTACCGTTTGACCTTTAATTTTTTCAACACTCGTGGCGTTTTGCGCCCCAGTGACATCCCCACTCAAACTGCCGCTAAATCCACTGGAAGTTGCGGATGCCCATTGAGGGTTTGCCGCAGGACCTTGCGTTTTCAAAAACTGACCACTCACCCCCGGAGGCAGAACACTCCAGCCAGCAACATCTCGATAAAGAAGACTCCCTTGAGTTGTGCCTCCGGTCATCGAGTCGATCAAAGTAGACAAGGAAGTAGCAACAGGCGCGGCACTCCCCCCGGAAGTATTGGCTAAAATCATCTTGTCGTTGATATTCGCAAGACCCACTGTCACTGATCCTGAGGAGCCTCCGCCAGACAAACCTGTCCCTGCTGTGATTTGAGTGATCGTGCCACTGGCACCACTACTGGCAATCAGGATCCAACTACTTCCATCGTATCTATAAATTTTTTGACTGTCGGTCGCCATAAACACCTGCCCCGTCAGAGGGGAAGATGGCTTCGCGGCGTCTAAACCAGCGGACATTGCCGGGACATTGGTGTTAGCATCACTCCCCGCATTTTGAATCGAATCGGTGATACCATAACCAAGAAGAGTTGTAGGTTTACCGGTGGTGATCTTCGAGTAATCAAGACTGGGAATTTCGCTGGCACTTAAACTTAGCTGCGAACTTGGAATTTTCCCAGAGCCATTCAAAGTAGCCAGACCATTGTTCACGCCTTTTTGTGTCGTGATTCTAGAATCGGCTGCCGTATTGAAGTCGCTCAGGTCACTAGATGTCAGAGTGACGTCTCCCGTTCTTCCCGCAACGCTCGACACAGCTCCACCACCACTCAGCGTCGCCCAGGTTCCGTCACCGCGAAGGTATGTCGTCGCACTCGCTGTTCCTGTCGGACTGAGTGTTGCCAACGGCCCCAGCCCCAAGCTTGTTCTCGCCCCACTCGCAGAAGTCGCGCCCGTTCCTCCGTTGGCAATCGCCACAGTCCCGCTCACGTTCGCCGCCACTGTGGCGGTTGCGGCATTTCCCGTGATATTTGCACTCAATGTCGTCCCTGAAGAATTCGCGCCACTTAAAATAGCGTCTAACTTCGTAAATCGATTAAAAATACTTTCAATATTTGTCTGTGTGAGATTTTGAGCTTCATTGACGCTCACAAACTGGGAATCACTTTTTCCATTCAGAGTTTCCGAGTTCACTGCGTAGGCGACGGCTCGCATATTAAAGTCCGCAATAACTTCATCCATTTGCCCACCAGAAACCCGGGGTATCTTCACTATTAAACGAATCTTTCTTCCATGATAGGTGCTTGGATTATAGACACAGTTAAAACCATTGATGGCCTTTGAATTGTCCATAACTTCTTTTATTGAAAGAGGAGGATTTGGATTCGAACTCAGGGGCGTGGTCGCAGAAGAACTGCCAATCACCAAATTTAGATAACCTTCCGAAATATTTACGCCGGAATGCTCTTCTTCGCGCAAAACACAGCTGTTCACTGGATCTAAAATCTGCAATGTAGCGGTCACTCCCAAGGCAGTGGGATACTGCCCCTCGGGATCTTTTAAAATCGCTTGAAAGCTCATGCCCTTATGTTGTTCGGCTTGTGCGACTGTTGATGAAAGAATCAACAATATCATTATTAAACCGTTCCTAAAGCACATGTGAATCCTCCGAAGAAATAAGGTCCCCTATGTTTTTCGGAGATTAGCTGTAGGCATTTAAATTAGAAGCTACATTTAAGTCTTAAAGTTAATCAATAAAGTCTACATTTAACCCCGACCACGTTCTTCGTTATGAGTGTCTCAAGGTCGAAGACGTCATTGCTTGTAGTGACGTCAGGACTCGACAACGCCCGTTTCAATTTTTGTAGGCTCAGAATAAATCCCTACAGTGGAGTTTTTTGGATCTTTCCTTTCTAAAGTCCTTCCATAACACTCTTTAACTAGGCTTTATTAAATCAAATCTTTCAGCCATTAAAAGGTTATGAGACCGACAGAGGACTCTTAGATTTTGTGGATGATCAACTCCCCCCAAAGCTTTGGGGAAAATATGGTCTATCTGGAGTTGATAAGTGGAGCCACAAGTCTTGCCGTTTCTACTTTTAAACTGACAGCGATGATCCGCGCGGATGAAGAGTTCACGTCGGATATTTAACGAAATATACTGTCGTTTCATTGTTGGGACGACTTTAGCCAATGATTTAGTTTCGTTGTTTACTTTAGGTTCGTTAGCGATCTTAGCTTCGTCACATATTCTTTCGTCCGCATTTATCTTTTCTATCTTCTCAATTATTTCTATTTTTCTTCCTTTATCTATTTTGCATTGCCTATTTATTTCCTCGAAACGGTTTGTCTTCTTAGCGGCGAAGCTCTGCGTTGAATTTTCTTTTGTCGAACCCACCTTGGCTTTATTGAACTTTTTGGCCAAAGTGACAATAATTTCACTCCAAGATCCATTAGGACAAATATGCGAAAGGAGCTCCTTGGCCTTTTGCAACTCCGTATAGTCCTCACCACTGAAAGTAATTTCCAAACGGACACTGTCATCGGCTTGGGGCTTTATCATCTGACTCTTCTGTGGGGGTTGATTAAACTGAAGAGTCAGGATCTTTTGTGTTTCAAAAGTATTCTTGTTTTCGATTTCTTTGAGTATTCTTTGGGTATTCACATTTGAAGGCTTCCCTCCCGAAGTTCGTATTTCTTCCTTGAGGCACTTTTGCACCTGAGTAAGTTGCGATAGATTTAAGGATCCAGATTCCAACTTATCAGCAATAGCCGGAATTTGAATTAAGAGCCGTGCCGATTGCAGGCGGCGGTACGCGCTGGATTCCGAGTAGCCCAATCCTTTGGTCAAATAGGAATACATTCCGTCATAACCCAGATCGGCGTAAAGCCTTCGGGACTCCATTTCGTTGATATGTAGGAGAACCAGATGGGTGATTTTTCTCTCCGTCCGAGCGAGTTTTTCAAGACGCTGAGTTAGTTCTAAGTTGGAGATATTTTTTAGATCCATCGGCGAACTCCTGGCTTTCTTGTTTCTTGTTTCTTGTTTCTTGTTTCTTGTTTCTTGTTTCTTGTTTCTTGTTTCTT
>NZ_JBLJBT010000010.1:0-52265 GCF_047637665.1 Bdellovibrio sp.
GGAAAGTTCCTAAAATAGAGTCAATGCGCTAGGATGCGGGCTTTTCAGGAGAACGAAAAACCATGCAGATCACCGGCGAAAATATCACGCTCGAAAGTCTTTACGAAATTGCTCACAATCCGCAGATCAAGGCGGAGCTTGCCGCATCTGGAAAAGCGCAGATGCAAAAGTCCCGGGACTATATCGAAGGACGTATTGCCAGTGGCGAAGTCATGTATGGTGTGAACACCGGTTTTGGAGCGTTCTCATCCGTGCGTATTTCTGATTCTGAAATCGAACAACTGCAAAAAAATCTGATCCGCTCTCATAGCATGGGTGTGGGCACTCCATTTACGAAGACCGAGACACGCGCGATGATGGTTCTTCGTGCGAATGCTTTAGCCAAAGGGCACAGTGGAATTCGTCCGGTGGTGGTCGAAAAGATTTTGGAATTCCTCAATAACGACATCATTCCTGTTGTGCCGTCTCAAGGCTCTGTGGGGGCCAGTGGCGACTTGGCGCCGCTTTCACATTTGGCATTGACGATCATCGGTGAGGGCGATGCGTGGGGAGCTGACGGTAAAATCGTGCCGGTACAAAAGCTGCTTCAAGAAAAGGGGATCAAACCTCTTGAGTTGAAAGCCAAAGAAGGTCTTTCCATGATCAATGGTTGTCAGGTGATGACTTCAATTGGTCTCTTGTCTGTGTGGGAGGCGCGTCGCTTATTGTGGATGGCGGATTTAGCGGGGGCCATGTCCTTAGAGGGCTTGCGTGGATCTCGCAAGGCGTTTGATCCTTTAATCTCGGCCAGCCGTCCTCATCCGGGAGAGGCGAAGACCGCGCGTAACTTGATGAAGCTGATGGGCGAAATAAGCGAGATCGGGCAAAGTCACTTTACTGACGATCACCGTGTGCAAGATGCGTACTCTCTTCGTTGTATGCCGGCGGTTCATGGGGCCGCGAAAGATGCTTTGAGATATGTGACAAAGGTTCTTGAGACAGAGGCCAATTCTTCAACGGACAATCCGTTGGTATTTGCTGATGCCAATAAGGTTCTTTCTTGTGGAAACTTCCACGGAATGCCGGTCGCGCACGCGATGGATTTTGCGGGGATTGCAATTTCTTCTCAGGCGAGCATCAGTGAGTGTCGTATTTCAAAAATGATTTCAACTCAAATGAGTGAGTTGCCGGCGTTCTTAACTCCCAATGGCGGTTTGAACTCAGGCCATATGATTGTCCAGGTAGCAGCGGCATCATTGGTCAGTGAGAATAAAGTATTGGCTCATCCGGCGAGCGTGGATTCGATTCCCACTTCGGCAGAAAAAGAAGATCACGTTTCCATGGGAACGATTGCCGCGAGAAAATTCAATCAGATCTTGCGAAACGCAGAAAATGTCGTCGCGATGGAGATGTTGTCGGCGTGCCAAGCTTTGGATTTGGTGGCTCCACTGAAGCCAACTGCAGCGGTGAGGGCCGCTTACGATTTGATCCGCAAAGATGTTCCATTCGCGAAGGAAGATCGCGTGTTCTCAAAGGACGTGGAAGTCATCAAGGCTTTGATGAACTCAAACGAACTATTAAAAGTAACTCAAAAAACAGTCGGCGATCTGGAGTGGTAGGTACCTGCTTCCGATCGTGTTGAAAAAGTACATGGATTGATAAAACTATAACGCCGCGCACTTCAAAAAGGTACGGCGTACCTCCGGAGGAAAAATGTCTCGTGTTGTTAGGGCTCCCACTGGGAATAAGTTGGTTTGTAAGGGGTGGCTGCAAGAAGCGGCTTATCGCATGATTCAGAATAATTTGGATCCGATGGTGGCTGAGCGTCCTGAGGATTTGGTGGTTTATGGTGGAATCGGGAAAGCGGCTCGGAACTGGGAATCTTTTGATAAAATTTTGGAAGCCCTAAAGAATCTTGAAAATGATGAGACTCTTTTGGTGCAGTCGGGAAAGCCCATTGGTGTTTTGAAGACTCATGAAGACGCGCCTCGTGTTTTACTTGCAAACTCGAACCTTGTGCCGAAGTGGTCGACGTGGGAGCACTTCAATGAGCTCGATAAAAAAGGTCTGATGATGTACGGCCAAATGACGGCGGGATCGTGGATCTATATCGGAACTCAAGGAATCATCCAGGGAACGTATGAGTCTTTTGTTGAAGCCGGTCGTCAGTATTTTGGCGGAAGTTTGAAGGGCCGCGTGATTTTGACAGCGGGCCTTGGGGGAATGGGCGGAGCTCAGCCTTTGGCTGGTGTTTTTGCCGGTGCCTGTGTTCTTGCTGTTGAGGTGGACCCTACGCGTATTCAAAAACGTCTTGAGACCAAGTACGTGGATGAAGTGGCGACTGATATCGACGATGCGATTGCGCGTGTTCGTAAATACACGGCGGCGGGAGAGGCCAAGTCGATTGCTCTTTTGGGCAATATGGCGACGGTTATTCATCAGTTGATTGAGAAAAATTTTACTCCCGATCTTTTGACCGATCAAACATCGGCTCACGATCCGTTGGTGGGATATATTCCTGAAGGTTACACTGTTGAGACGGCCAAGGAATTCCGCACGCGAGATCAGAAGGCTTATTTGGCGGCGGCTTACGCCTCTATGGCCAAACACGTTCGCGGAATGCTTGAGATGAAAGATCGCGGCGCTGTGACTTTTGACTACGGCAATAACTTGCGTGAGCGTGCGTTGGAAGCCGGAGTCACCAATGCGTTTGATTATCCTGGATTTGTGCCCGCGTTCATTCGTCCTCTTTTCTGTAAGGGCAGTGGTCCTTTCCGCTGGGTGGCTTTGTCGGGAGATCCTAACGATATCAAAGTGACTGACGATGCGATGAGAGAACTTTTCCCTCACAAGAAAGATCTTCTGCGTTGGCTGGATATGGCCGAAGAACGTATTGCCTTCCAAGGACTTCCCGCGCGTATTTGCTGGTTGGAATATGGAGAGCGTGTGAAAGCCGGTTTGATGTTCAATAAACTTGTCGCTGAAGGCAAAGTGAAAGCGCCGATCGTGATTGGTCGCGATCACTTGGATTGTGGTTCTGTGGCGTCGCCCAATCGGGAAACCGAAGCGATGAAAGACGGGTCCGACGCTGTCAGTGATTGGCCTCTTCTCAATGCTCTTGTCAACACGGCCTGCGGAGCCACCTGGGTGAGTTTGCACCACGGGGGTGGCGTGGGAATGGGTTACAGCCAACATGCGGGGCAAGTGATCGTCGCTGACGGTACTGAAAAAGCGGCTCGTCGCTTAGAGCGCGTTTTGACAGCAGACCCAGCTATGGGTGTCTTTAGACATTTGGATGCGGGCTATGAACTTGCAAAGGACGTCGCCAAAGAGCGCGGAGTTAAGAGCTGCTGGCTCTAAAGAGAAAAAGATAATGAGATTGAAAAGGGGCTTTTTTAAAAAGCCCCTTTTTTTATTTAGCGCCGTCCCGAAGGAATCACAGAGTTTTGGGGTTGGGAAAGAATTTTCTGTCTTTCCCGGAAGTCGCCGGAGTTCTTGCGCGAAAGTCGCATCTTCGGTTGCAGGGTCAGAGAGGCTTCCTCTTCGATACTTTCTTGTGGTTCGCTACGCGCTTTTTTCGCTCTTGTCTGTTTTACGGTTTTTCTTTTCATAATGGACTCCTTGGTTGCCTTCTTATTATAGAATTGAAAATGCCCTCTGTGATCTTTCCCCATGCAGTTTCTGTTGTTCTACATGATCCGACTCCGGGCCTCTGTCATAAGACTTATTGCGAGTCTGGTGTTTCAGGAGTTTCATGAAGGCAAAATCAGGGGAGGTCGTTTATGCAACCAGGATATCGGCGCAACTCAAAACTGCTTCTCAGTTTCTTCTTTCTCCTCATTCTGTCTATTCTCAATTTTGATGCCAAAGCTCAGAAAAAAGATGTCGTGCGAGTGGGAAATCTGAAGTTCGCGCACTACGGAGCCATTAGCTATATGACGGAGATCTGTGGCCGTTACAACTTGAAGGTGCAAGAGAGAGTTTTTGCTAAAGGTATTGATATCATGCCCGCCATCATTGCTGGCGAGATCGATGTGGCAGCCAGTGCCGCAGATGCCGCGATCGCCGGAAGAGCCGGGGGTGTTCCGATTTACGCCGTGGCAGGGTTTGCGGAAGGGGGCGCTCGGATCGTTATACGACCGGACGCGAATATCAAATCAGTGAAAGACTTCAAAGGGAAAAAAGTGGGAGTGGCTCGCGGGGGAGCCCAGGAGCTTCTTTTATTGGCGGAGCTCAGCAAAAACAATCTGACTTGGTCCGATCAACCGGGAAAAGATGTGCAGATTGTGTATATGGCTTTCGCAGATCTCAATCAGGCCCTTCAGGCAAAAAATATCGATGCCATGGCACAAAGTGAACCGCAGTCTTCGCAAGCCATTAATAAAGGATTCGGTGTGGAGTTGTTGAAACCCTACGACACTCCGATGGGGGAACCCATTCGAACCTTGGTGATGACTGAAAAAATGTATAACACCCAAAAAAATGTCGCTGAACGTTTTATGAGATGTTTTGTCGAGGCGACAAAAACTTTCATTGAAAAGCCGGAGGTCGCCCAGAAGTTTGTGATTCAAAAGATGTTCAAAAATCAAATCACCGAACAAGATTTTAAAGATGCGATTGGAAACTCTCCCTACACGTACGATTTGACCGTGGAACACATTCAGATCACGACGGATTTTATGCAAAAGTTTGGTGTCGGTCGCATGCAAAAACCTCCCAAAGCGGTGGACTGGGTGAAGTTGGATTTATTGGCTGAGGCAAAAAAAACTTTGGACGTAAAATAGGTGACTCATGACGGGAACGGGATTTCTTTCAAAAATAAAAGGAGTCTGGGTTCCCACGCTGGTTGTGATCGCCTGGGAAGTTATTGTCAGATTAGGATGGGTGAATCCCCAAGTTCTGCCGGCTCCTTCGGCGGTCTTGATTCGATGGTATCAGTATCTTCTTCCTTTAGAATCCTATGATCCACAGACAAGTTCACGATGGGCGTGGATTTTTTCAGGAGAACTGGTGCGTGATCTCTTTGAAAGTTTTTATCGAGTGATGTTGGGTTTTCTTATCGGAGGCGGTTTGGCCTTGCCGTTGGGGCTTTTGATGGGGGCCAGTCGAACCATTTATGATTATTTAAATCCTTTGATTCAAGTCCTGCGTCCCATTCCGCCTATTGCATACATTCCACTGGCCATTTTGTGGTTCGGGTTGGGAAATCCTCCTGCCGTTTTCTTGATTGCCTTAGGGGCTTTTTTTCCCGTCCTGATGAATACGATTGTGGGGGTGCGTGCGGTGGATAGCATCTATATCCGAGCGGCAAAAAATCTGGGGGCCGGTCCGGTGTTGATGTTTCGTAAAGTCATTGTCCCGGCGGCCATGCCCTATATTTTGAGTGGTGTGCGCATTGGAATTGGTACGGGGTTTATTTGTATGATCGTGGCCGAGATGATCGCCGTGAATAATGGCTTGGGCTATCGCATTCTAGAGGCGCGTGAGTACTTTTGGTCCGACAAAATTATTGCCGGAATGTTCTCGATTGGCCTTTTAGGTTTAGCGATTGATACGGTTGTGAGCTACTTAAATAACTATCTATTGCGTTGGCATCGGGGCCTAGATTCATGAGTGAAACACAAATTGAAATCAATCATGTTTCGAAGGTCTTTAAGGGCTCTGAGCAGGAAGTGGTGGCTCTTAAAGATATTCATTTTTCCATTCCCTCGGGGCAGTTCGTTTGTCTTCTGGGGCCCTCGGGCTGTGGCAAAAGCACTTTGCTTAATGCCATTGCGGGCTTTTCTTTACCCAGTCAGGGAGAGATCAATGTCGATGGAAAGCTAATCTTAGAGCCCGGCCCTGATCGAGGAATGGTTTTTCAGGAATACGCCCTTTTCCCCTGGATGACCGTGGAAGAGAATATCGTCTTCGGTCTTAAAATCAAAAAAGAGAACCCTGCCAAGGTCGAACAGAAGCTGGCGGATCTTTTGCGGATGCTTAAGCTCAGTGACTTTAGAAAGCGCTTCCCTAAAGATCTTTCTGGGGGCATGAGACAAAGAGTGGCCATTGCCCGAGTATTGGCCTTGGATCCTCCGATCATGTTGATGGATGAGCCTTTTGGGGCATTGGACGCCCTGACCCGTCGAAGTCTGCAAGATGAACTTCTGAAAATATGGAGCGAATTAAAGAAAACCATCGTCTTTGTCACTCATAGTATTGAAGAATCGATCTACCTGGCGGATCGAATCATTGTTATGAGCTATCGACCTGGGACTGTCAAAAAGGACCTTTGTGTGGAAATTCCCAGACCTCGCAACCCGTCGGATGGAGACTTCAATAAACTGAAGAGAGAACTTTCAGAGATGGTGATGGCAGAACAAAGTCGTTTTGAGCAGGCACAGCTTTTAGGAAGTACTGGCGATTGATGTTCTGGACTTAGGTTGGATTTTATAGAAGCAAAATTATGTCGATAAAGACAAAGAATGAAACACGCATTCTTTGTACTTATTTTTATGACATCACTGGCTCAGGCCTTCAATGTTCGAAAGAGCAAAGATCGTTTGCTGTTGAGGGAAACCAACTGTGAAGAGGGACAAGAAATTGTGAGCTCTTTAGCGCAGTGGAATCTTCTGGCGAAAACGGGAAAACAATGTGACACCTCCGCCCCCGGAGAAATTAAAAAGAACTATTGTCAGTTTGATATTACAGACTGTGTGCCAGATCACGTGGTCAAATATCAAGGAGCCACCCCTCAAACGGATGGTCCAAATTGCTGGAATCTTTCTTTGGTCATGAGCAAAATTCTTCCAGCCCTTCGCTATTCAAGCCCTGAAGAGATGAACTTCTACATGCGGCCGCCGCTGTGTCGCCAACTAAAAGATGGCGAAGAAAAAATTGCGGGAGATGTCGGGGCCATTCGTCAGGTCAAAAAAGATAAAACTCCCGAGTATCACGGCTTCATTTATATTTCCGAGAAAGTAGCCTATTCAAAGAATGGCTTCAGCCGGATGGCTCCTTATGACCTTCAGTCTTTGGATAATGTTTATGAGGTTTATCAAGTGCCACGGCAGGAGGAATGCCGTAAGAACGAGATCACGGAAGGGGCGACGTGCGATAAAGCGGTCGCGTTCTTTCGTTGTCAATCCATGGACGAGTATTTAGAAAACAACTCGAACATTCCCGAGAAAATCAAAGAGACTTTTCAGAAGGTCGGTATGTTTGAGGTCTGCGTGGAAGACCGAGCCCTGCGAGGTAACGCGATCTCGAAAGAAGCCACTAAAAACATTCTGGATACCAGCAAAGCCTTGTTGAATTATCTGAAGCAGGCGAAGGATTCTCCTGAAGTTGCTAAGTTGGATAAAGAGGAGCGGGACTTTGTCATTGGCAGTTTGCAGATGCGTCTAGAAGCTATTTCAGAGCAACTCGCTATGTTTGGTGGGACTCAGGACGGTACGTCCTTGGTGTCGGGCTTGGCCTTGGAAGGTTTTGCCAAGCAAATCAAGTCCGCAAGTAAGGGTGTAGCAGGAGTTCAAAAATGAAGATGTTGTTAGCTTTGGCCGTTTTATTTGCTGTTTCCTGCAGTCACGATCCAATCAAACAATCCCAAAGGAAACCGGACAGTTCACGTTTGATTTTAGCGGCGGACTTGCAGCAGTGGGGCCCTGAATCTTTTTTGTTGGCTTTACGAGATAACTGTTGTGGGGCCGTGATGGTGAAGGGGGGAGATATCTCCTTTTGGGGAGCCCCTGAGATCGCGATCTTAGAGAAATTTGTAAATGATGAAACTCCGGCGGCTCCGGTTGTGCAGCCGATCAGTTCTGTGAGCTGTCACGGCGCTCGATATGCTTCTACGGTAGGACGTGAAGCGCGACATTTGATTTTAGCGATTAAAAAGAAAACCTATCCGTTGGCTCTTTGTTCAACTTACGATCTTGAACTGAGTCCTTAAATTCAGTCTTCACTGAGAGAGCGAGTCGTTACTTTACTGCGACTCATTTGCATAACTCTTGTTGAGATATAGCCCAGCGTAAATCCGATACTTGAGAAGGCAACCCCAAAAGCCAACGTCGTGGAGCTTGAAACCAGAGCGAGATAGAGGAAGTCCTTCATGGAGGGGGCTTCGGTGTATGAAAGCTTTAAAGAATTGCGAATTAACAAGGGAAGAATATACCCTAAGGTCATCAGCAAAGAGTTTTCAAGAATGTGCAGGGGGCGTTTGGCAAAAATGCCATTGATCAGAAATAGCAGACACAGGAAGTTAACAGAGTCACCAATCACATCCCATCCGAAAGCCTGATAAACTAAAACCAAAGAACCGGAAAAAAAGAGGGCATAGTAGATCCACAAATTTCTGCTATGTAAAAACGAACTCTGTTTTCTCATAAAAAAGACCCTCTGCCTTTTTTGATTTTAGCAGAGGGTTTGCAATTTGAAATATTGTGACAGGAACTTAATGTGGTCCTGGACTAAGGGCCTACTGGCAGAGGCAATCTTTGAAGCGACAGGAAAGAACTTTGCCGTGATTGTTGTACTGAAGTTCGAAGACCTTCTGGTCGTGCATCTCCAAAGCCAGGGAAGAGTCGTCTTTCAAAAGAAATTGAGAACGAGCCTCGTGCTTGGTTACAGTGCCCAGGGCCAACAAAGACTGGAGGGTTTCATTTCCTTTTAAAGAAAGACGCTCGGGATACCCTTCCGCATCCAACTTAAAGAAGCGCAATTCTTTTTTACTGGAGCTATTGGTGTTGTCTGCAACGATAACATGAATGCGTCGCAAAGACCCATTTGGCAAAGTGAGATGATAGTTTTCCAGCGACACGTCTTCTTTTTTTACGCCGACGCTTTTTTGTAAATACTCAACAAGGGCCTCCGGGGTCCCCACAGTTTGAGCCGCGATTTCCGGGGCACAGTTTTGCAAGGCAGAAAGAAAGTTGTCTTTATTGGAGTCTTCCGGGGATGACTCTGAACTCTCGGGCGCCCCCAGAAAAGACTCATCAGAAAGAGCGGGGTTGGAAGAATTTTGCGAAGACTCTGCAGACACAATCTTTGCGCCATTCAGAGCGTTTTGTTTTTCATGGAACAGCAGGTGCAGAAAATAGTAATCCGTCAAAAGGCCCAGGCCGAAAAGCACCAGAGCCCAAAGAATCCATGTTTTTAATTTGATCGGTTCCATACGTCCTTTGCTTACTCTTGGTTAAGATCGGGACTCCAAGGGTCCCAAGATTGGCAACTGCGCGCGCGCTGTGAAGGTCCACGCAATTCGCCCCAGCGATAGGAACCATCGTCATGAGGGTTGTTGGAAATAAGTCCTAGGAAAAGACGGCGTTTGAACTCTGCCAGGTCCATGCTTTGGCCCGGAAGGTACTCTGTGACACAGACTGAGGAAGCTGTTTGTCCTTGGACTGCCATCTGAGCCGCTTCCGTCGCGACAGATTTTTGAATCGCGGGGAAGATCTTATTCAGTTGATTGACCAGATCGGCACTTAACTGATTGCCTCCGTTGATCTGTAATATCTCGCGATAGGAGCGACGCAAAGACATAAAATCGTCAAAAACGCGGCGGTCTCTATTGGGTGTTGAGTAAGTGTCATAGGTTGCATAGTCCATGCAGCGAGAGTTCTTTTTCAGATAACCCAAACCATCATTCACAGCAATCACTCGTCCTGTGAGTCCTTCACAAGTGGTTTTCATAAGGCGGGTGATTAATTGATTGTCCGTTTCTTGGCGAAGCGCCAGGCGGTTTTGCACGTAGCGAACCCATTTATTCAAAGGAATGCGATACTGTTCTTCACTGTAGCCAGGGACTTCCCACACGGGTTTGTTAATGTGGGAGGTGGGTCTCCAATAACGGAACCCGGCATTGCCCGCAGGAGTGAAATCAGTTTCAAAAACCCAATCAGGATTGGGCCAAGATTGTCGTTCTTGCAGGCCGTATCCTGAGTTCGAGCCGACAACGGAGTTGAAGACCAAGTGGGGAACACCGATAGGCAGAATTTCTTTCACAGTCCACGAGTGATGATTCTTTTTGGTCGTCGCCATTAAAGCACCTGAGCGAATGGTGTCGCGACTGATGGCGATAGGGTAAGTGTCATTAGGAAGTGAGCGCGTACTCATCGTTTCATAGATGAACCACAAGAAGTTGCGAACGCGTGTGATTTCACTTTCCTTGTCCCAGCGACTCATTTTGTTGGAGATAGTTTTTCCTGAAGCCGTCGGATCTTGCGCAACGAAAGGCAGGCGGTTTTCATAGGCGAAAATGATACGCATAGAATAAACGGTGTCAGCACAATCCACGCGCAAGCCATAATAAGGATTGTTTTGGCCATTCGGAAGATACTTGCGAGAAAAGAAATCAACTCGCCACTCAGATCGGACCCACTCTGCAAAACGATTTTCATAAGTTGCAGACCAGTCGTTGACCTCAGTCCAAACGGCCGCTTGAGCAGAAGCACTCAAGATGAGGGAGATAGAAAAAAGCAAGTTACGAAGCACGTCATTCTCCTGTGAAGGGTTACACTTGCGCAGGGGTATATTGCGGGGAAGTAAGGATCAATGAATTAATTATACTGCGGCATGTGTCATATCGAATTTCACAACGCGTGGCATTAGTATCTCCGTTATATATGAAAACAGCCCTCAAAATCGTTTTGTATGCGCTTATTTTTTGTGTCTCGTCTTGCCAGTCCAAAGAGGAACCTCGGACGCGGGAGCAGTCTCTTTCTCGAGGTTTTTCTATGATGGACAGCCAGAGTTATGATGAGGCGATTCAGTATTTTTCTGATCTTGCGAAAAAAGATCCTCATCCTCATGTGAAGATGGCGTGGGCGTCAGCTTATGCTGCCCGGGCGGGAGTGCGGATTGAGCAAATTTATTCTTTTGTCGTCGCAAGATCGGTGAAATCTCCCGAGCCTTTTGTGGTAAGCAAAGATATTTCTCAGCAAGTCGCTGGGGTTCTCCTCTTCCTCGAGGGTTACTCTCAACAGTGGGCGCGCATTCCTTCGGTCGGTTCTCAGGAACGGAAAGATTTAGCAAAGGCCCTCGAGATCTTAAAAGATGAGACGACTCCCGGAGCACGTCTTTACGGCGCCACCTTGCGAGTGGTGTTATTGAAGTCGGCGCTTGAAGAGGGCATTAAAAATTGGAAATCACAAAAGACCCAAAAAATCTGTACCGAACCACTGCGTGCCTACTTTGTTTGGGGGCTAAGGGCATTGGACGGCGTCTCACTTCTTTTGCAAGATTTAGCGATCGCCTTTCCCGCTCAGGCTCAAGAGTCTCAAAATCTTCAAGAGCAAATTTTACGTCTTAAAGAGCAGATGAATGCGGTGCCGTGGCCCGAGGAGGACCTGTGCATCTAAGAATTTTATTTCTGATTTTTTTCTTCTGTGTTCTGGCCAATGGAGAAACTTTGCCGGCGACCTTGCGCGATGGAAGCACACGCTTCTTGTCGCGCTCTTTGGGGAGCGCCTGCTATACGTTGGACAGTGTCGAGAGGGGACTTCCCTGTAATCCAGCAGCGGTCGCGAAAGCTCGAAGACCTCGTTTTGACGCCGATCTCTTTATGGGAAGCCGCATGGAGTATCTCAAAGACGCCGAAGAAATCTTAAGAGGCGAAAGCCATGAAGGGGCCGTGGCTCGTTTTTTTTCCCATCGAGAATCGATGGAAGCTGATTTTTCCATCGAGGCGTCTTTTCAAGCCGCGACGTGGGGTGTGTCCTTTGGGCCGTATCGCCTGGTGGCGGTCAGTCGTTTTGAAAATCCCGCTTTGCCGATGGTGGATCTTGTTATTGCTGAAGAACAAAGTGTGAAGGGGCAAATTGCAAGCTACATGCAGGATAATTTTTACGCCGGCGTGCAGGCGCGCTATACGCATGTGCGTTTTATTGGTCAGTACTTCGCTTTGAGTGAGGCTTTTGCCGGGGACTCGGAACATCTTTTTTCCGCACAGACGCAAGAGTTGTTTTATTTGGAACCTGGATTTCTCTATGCCTGGGAAGAAGTCACTTGGCAGCCCCAGATTTCAGGAATGTTAGCGCACTGGGGAGTCTCCAGTCAGAAGAGCGAGCAGTATCCTATTCAACCGGAAGCCCTTCTGGGAGTTTCCGTTAAGCCCGAGATTCCTTTAGGACTTTTAGAGTTGGGTGTGCAGCTTCAAGTCAATGCGCAAACGGAAAATGCGCGCGAAGCGGTGCGAGCGGCGGCGGCCTATCGTTTGGGAATTCTTCATGCCGTCGCCAGTGCCTCAGAGGGGGATCATGCCGCGGGGTTCTTGATATCTTATAAGAGCTTTACCGGCGGTCTTTCTTATTGGACTGAAAAAGATAATCGTGGCGTCTTCATGCAATTAGGGGCGACGTTATGAGAATTGGAATCTATCTTCTTGTTCTTATGTTGGCGTCGACGTCGCTGTGGGCTTCTGAGGGAGACTCCTCGTATGCGGGACCCGCTCAGTGGACAGAGTTTCGCGAATACATTCTTCATCAACAGAAAGAAAATGAACGAGTCGGTTTGGGTTATATGATCTCAGGGGCGGTCGCGGCCGTCGGTGGGGGCTTTGGTTATTATCAATCCGAGGAGGTCTTCAGTCGCACGATTTTTGCGATCACCTCCAATGTGGGATTGATCGCCATCGGGTGGGGCGCGACACAATACTGGACCAGTAATGAGTTGGACACCTTCTTTTATGCGATCGAGGGTTCGTCCCTCTCGGTGACCGAGAAAAATGAAGTTCTGCAGCGCTATCTTTTCAAAGAGCGAAAGGAAAACGAACGTCGTCGTTGGATTCGTGTCGCCACGCACGCTTTGATTGCGGTTGCCAATCTTTACAGTGCCTCTCAAGAACAAAACGCGGAGGTTCGCTCCGTCTTCTATTTCTTAGGCGGAGCAAACACGCTCTTAGCTATCAGCTATAGTTTCTAGGCATAGACCTGGACCTGCCTGAAGGCGGGTTCTAGACCTTAGGACATTCAGTTTTTACCCAAATAAACAGATAAGGAGATGATGAGATTCGCGCAGGCGTTTTCGCCGACCTGTAGGAAAGGGAGATAGTGGTGAAGCAATCTAAAGCATCCTTTTGGATTTATACATTTTGTTGTTTTGCTTCGTTTGCTGTGTTTGGGGGTTATAGTCTTTATTACCAAACAGGGTACAGCGATTATGCTTCGACGGCTGAGGAGCAAGTCCTTAAAAAGCTTCAAACCGTCAATCAATCATTGAGTGGAATGACGCCGAAAGAGGACATGAGTTGTTCATGCCAATTCGGAGATCAGACCAACGTTCTTAGCTTCGAAAAACCCTCCGACTGCGGTCCTGATCGGAACTATCTGCAAGACAAGTTTCAAGCCTTCAAAAAGATCGACCCCAAAGGTTATTTTGTCGGAGGTCGAGATTATTCCAAAACGGCGGATGTTTTACCGCGTAAGTGCGCACTTTATATCATGAAAAGATTCTGGAAAGATCGTGCGCTGTCTCCTGAGGAAAAAAGGGAGGCGGATATTGAATGGAATCGCTCCGCGCCGCCATCGGATCAGCGTGAAGTCAAAGAGGTGAAGGACTACAGGCAAGATCCTCGCCTCTTTTCAAAGTGTGATAGTGATCCTGACGGTGTGCCTGAGCGTTATGGGCACAAAGCCTGTGTGACCGAAGATTATGTCAACTTGGTCTATAACTCACTTATTGACGTTTCAGATTGTTTGGATGTGCCTGCGAAATTTATTGCGCCTAAACTTTCCAATGAAAGTGGATTGCATGTAAATGCTTTCGGTTTGGTGAATGATGGCGGTATTGGGCAGTTCACGGACCAAGCTTTGGCGGACGTGGCACAAAATTATGACAACTTCAAAGGACGCATCACCGGCAGCAGCAAAGAATCTTGCCAGCGTTTGCGTTCAATTCCGGGTGTTATGCCTAAAAATAGCAAAGAGATTCTGAGCTCTGACTCAAATCGTTGCCACGCGATTTCAACACCGCCCAATCCACTGCGCAGTCTGGTGTACTATGGAATCTTCTATCATTCGACGAAACGAAATTCGAATGGGGCTTTCAGTAGATCCACAGACTCTAAAGATCCGAACTTCCGAGGTGCAGAAGCTTTGATGAAAGAGGCGGGTCTTGAAGGGTACGACATTGAAAAAATCAAAGAGATGATTTTTGTGATGGCTTACAACTCGGGGCCGGGTCGCCCTGCGGTTTTCTTCCGTGAATGGTTGAAGTACCGTCTTGAAACGATAAAAAAATATCCTATCACGAAGGCAGACTTTGATATGAACTATTGGCCGACAGGTCCTCAGTTTAAAGCCAAGGCGGGGGAGGCTCGCGTGCAGGCCTTGGGTAAAAAGGGCAAACCTTTGACATTGGCGGAGTATCTTTTTGCCTATAAAGATTCTGTCTATATAGCGGCGGTAAAAGCGCAAGCCAGAGTTTTAGATAAAGGACTAGGAGCGGGAACATGCACAGAATCCAAATTTTTAGAGCTTTAATTTTGATCTTCCTTCTTGGCGGCTCGGTGGCGGGTGCGGCGCGGGCGGCGAAGGTGGACGTGTATTCCGAGTTTCAGAAGAAAATTGCAAAATTAGAAACGGATCTTAAGAAAGAAAAGGACATTACAAAGAAGTATGATTCTTTTTTGAAGTCCTATCGCGAATTGAGTGATCTGCGAGCGAAGAATCCTCGCCAAGCGGAAGAAAAAGAGCTGAATATGAGCCTTTTCATGGATTCTTTGGCGTTCTTGCCTGAAAAAAAAGAATTTCAGGCCAAGAAATGCGGGGACTACAAAAAAGAAGTCACTACGATGATGCAGTCCTATTCAAAAGATCAAAAAGAGCCTTTTGTCGAAAGAGCTTTTAAAGTCGTGGATCTCATCTGCAAATAAGGTGAGCACTCATTCTCGGCGTACTTCATAGGGACCGAGAAGCTTTTTCCGTCAACATCAATATCCAAGACAACTTTGCGGGAGTTAAATTTTCCCGCAAAACTTTTTTCCATGACTAGGGCAGAAGAAAAGGCCCAGGCTTTGACCTTGTGACCATTCATTTCCTGAGCGTCTGTCAAACCGAAGCAGGATTCGATCATATCGTCTTGAATTTCACATTTTTCCCGAGGCCATTCGTAACGTTGAACGGTCGGTAAAGAAGACAGCGTCTGCGCGCGAGCGGCCAAGGTCGCTATATCATTCGGAGTCGCCAGCCCATCAAAGATCGGCATATATCCCGTGCCATTGTGATGAAAGACTTCAACAACCACTGTGCCCCCGAATTCTCGCACGACGAAGCTGGTGGTGGGAAACTCAGTCACACACGCCATATCCATTTTGTCAGAGGCAAACGAGGCCAAGGGAAAAAGAAAAGTACAAATTAGTAATAGTGTTTTCATTGTGATTCCTCAACGATCTACATTAAAAAGGTATCAGTAATCAGGCACAAGCCCCAGTCGAGATTGAAAAAACTGTAGGAACATAAGATAAAAGGACGGGAGGTGAGCATGAAGACATCCATTTTAACACTCTTATTATGGCTCTTGGTCTTGGATGCCCTCGGGGCGGTACGATCCCGTCGCCATCACGAGATTCCAATTCGCAGCTCACGAAGTTTGAGAACTCAGGTCGACAGTTACGCGGAACTTCTGCAAAAGGAAGTGATAAAAGCTAAGAACCCTCGAGATAAGTTTCGCGCCGTGAATCGAGTTCTTGGACAGATCCAAGCCTTGCGTGATAACAGCGCTCCCCAGGGGGCTTTAGATGAATCCCATATGGATCTTCTGGTGACGGTGTTGGAGTCTTTGCCAAGGGAAAGTCAGTTTCGAAAAAGAGATTGTTCTAAATACGAAAATGATCTGTTGACGCAGTATGAACCTATGGCGGACGAATCCCCCTCAGAGCCCGCCGTGACGCCGGGGTGGAATGTTTTGCAATCCCTGTGTCGGTAAGGGCCCGCAAGAGGAGCTGATTCTTTTAGGGCGTTGAGGTCGTTTTTACTCTCTGGAACCAGGTTAATAAATCCTGATCAAAAAGATGACTTTCTTCCAGTTGAGGCGTGTGAGAACTTTTCTCATAGATTTTACACTCGATATTTTTAAAATAAGGCAGGACTTTATCCCATAAAGACGGGGGGCCCGTCAGAAAATCATACCGTCCCAAACCTAAGAAGACGGGAGCATTCAGCTTATCCAAACCTTGAGTGATATCAATATCTCGGAAAACCTCACCCCAAACATAGTCAAAGACTTGCATGTTCGTATAGACGCCCCGCCAACAAGTTCGGTGGCATCAAAGTTGATTTCATACCAGCTCTTAGGTCCCATGCGAAGGCAGTAGGTGACAAATCGTTTCTCGGGATTCGCTGCGATTTCCGGTCCAAGATGTTTTAGATTCTCCGTCAAGGCTTCTTTTCTTTCTAAGGAGGCAAAGTCGTCAAAATACTTCTGCCCAGCCTCATGACTGGAAGGGCTGTAGTTAGGGCTGACTCCGAGAAGGACGACGGCTTGAATATGCTGTGGATATCTTTTGGCGTATTCGAGTGCCATAAAGGCATGGCCAGAGTGTCCAATGATCGTGAAGCGGTCGAGATTCAAAAATTTTCTTTGCGCTTCAATGTCCGCGATAATCGCATCCAGGGAAAAAGTGCTGTTTGCGAAATTTCCTGAGGGCGGATGGACAAATCCTTTATGGTCAACAAAGTGAAAATGAAAATGTTGACGCAGTTGTGGTGAGAAGGTTCTGGGATAATAGACAGAACTTCCGATCACCAGGGCCGGGTCACCCTGCCCTTCCGAGACGAAGCCAAGCTGAAATCCCGCAATATCAATGTGACCTGCTTTGGAGCGAGTGCGTGTTGTTTCCATATCCTCAGAGTGTAATAGGAGAATTGTCAGAATTCCAGTTTCTTTTAAATGTTTCTCTATAACAATATTTTCAGCGACGACCCTTCCTAATGGGAGTATAACGATCTCACGAGCTGATTATGAGAAAAAAGATTTCATTCGAAAACTTAAAAGATATTCAACGGTCCCAGAAGGGACTCAGTGGCGACGAAGTGGAAAGACAACGCAGACACTTCGGTCTGAATGAAATTGTCGAAGTTGCCGGGAATCCTTGGATAGAGCTGGCCCAGGAAACTCTTAAAGATCCTATGATTTGGTTTTTGGTCGGCATTGGCAGTATTTTTTTTCTTGTGGGAGAGCCCAGTGAAGGATTGGTGCTGTTTGTTGCCATTCTGCCTTTGCTTTTTATGGATGCCATCCTTCATCGCCGGACCCAGGCCTCGATTCGATCTTTAAAAAGTCAGTTGGCATCGCAAGTTCTTGTGATTCGCCAAGGGGTCGAACAAACTCTGCCTTCGCAGGAACTTGTTCCCGGAGATCTTGTGCGGATTTCTTCCGGCGAATATTTACCTGCCGATGGTTTCTTCGAACAGACGGACGGTCTTCAAGTGGACGAGTCTCTTTTGACCGGAGAGGCCTTTCCGATAACGAAAGGCCCGTTGGCGTTTCAAGATTCATGGTTGAATAGCAAGGATGAAGTATTGGTTGAAGCGCAACAGTTGGGACATGCGGGAACGCGTGTATTAACTGGACATGGGTTTTTGCGCATTCTTTTTACGGGTCGTCAAACGGCCTATGGCGAGATTGTTGACTCCGTGGGAAGACTTCCCCATGAAAGAACTCCTTTGCAAAAGGCGATAACGAAGTTGGTTCAGGTGTTGGTGTATTCGGCGGCTGTTTTTTGTCTTCTTTTGGCGGCAGTGCGAATTTATCAGGGATATGGCTGGTTGGATGCTCTTCTAAGTGCGGCCACGTTGGCTGTCGCTGCGATTCCTGAAGAGTTTCCGGTGGTGTTCACATTTTTTTTAGGAGTCGGAGTTTATCGTTTGGCGACCAAACATGCTCTGGTTCGTCGCGCGGTCTCCGTTGAAAATATCGGGCGTGTGACACAGATTTGTACGGACAAAACAGGGACGATCACAATAGGTCAGCTTAAGCTTGTTCATCTCGATGTGGCCCCCTCAGAAAGTGAAGAAAATTTGTTGTGGGTCGCCTCCCAGGCCTCTGACCGCGTTGGCATGGACCCCGTCGATCAGGCGATCAATGAGAGAGCGCAAGAAAAAGCGATTCCCCATTTGCAACGCCTTCGGGTTTTCCCTTTTACCGAAGATCGAAAAAGAGAAGCGGCTTTCGTTAAGAACTCTCAAGGACAGGATATCTGTTGTCTTAAAGGGGCTCCCGAGATGGTTCTTTCCATGTCGAAGTTGTCGATAGAAGAGCGAGCACAGTGGCTTGAGAAGACATCCCGATGGGCGCAAGACGGGCACAAAGTTTTAGCTTGTGCTCAAAGAACACTGACTTCTCAGGATCTGACGCAAGAGCCGCAAGAGGATTTTATTTTTTGTGGACTCTTGGCATTTGAAGATCCTCCGCGAAAAGAAGTGGCGGCGGCCATAAGTTACTGTCAAAAAAATGGCATTCGCGTCTTGATGATCACCGGCGATCATCGCGAGACGGCCTTGGCCATCGGAAAAGACATCGGCCTTGGGCAGGGCTCGCCGGTTGTGGTGTCGGCGGAAGATGAGGCAGAAAAATTTGCAGAGTCTTGGTTGGCCGATCATCCTGACTTTTTAAAAGGGTTGGATATCGTGGCTCGTTGCAATCCCTTACAAAAGCTTCGCATTGTCAGCGCCCTTCGTCATTCGGGTGAGCTGGTTGCGGTTACGGGAGATGGGGTTAATGACGTGCCAGCCTTGAAGGCGGCTGACATTGGTATTGCGATGGGAGAGCGGGGAACCCGCAGTGCCAAAGAAGTGGCCTCCATCATCCTTATGGACGACAACTTCAGTACGATCGTGAATGCCATTCGCGAAGGTCGTCAACTTTTCTTAAGTCTGAAAAAAAGTTTCGAATATCTTCTTCTTATCCATATTCCTCTGGTGTTGACGGCCGCGTTAATTCCGTTGATGGGGTACCCACTTCTTTATTTGCCTGTGCATGTTGTTTGGCTGGAGCTGCTGATCCATCCCTCCGCTCTCTTTGCGTTTCAGCAGAAGTCGTCAGATAAACAGAAAGATCGCTTGCAGATTCACGAGCGCAGTAAGAACCTCTTCTTCTTTTCAAGGCGTGAGGGGTGGTGGTTGAGCATTCTCGGATTGGTTTTTACAGGGGTTCTGACTTTAAGCTATGTTTCCAGCTTTTCTGAGAGCGGAGATGCGACTCATGCCCGCGCCAAAGCTTTGGCGCTTTTAACCTTGTGGAGTGCGATGATCGTGGCGGCTTTGACAGGCCTTCGTGAGATCGCTTCCAGATTGATTTTTACCGGAACTGTCTTATCCGCCGTTTTGATTATTCAAATTCCTTGGTTCAGTAAACTATTGCATCTTTCTGGCCTTCATGGGGAAGACTGGATAAATGTGGTGGGAATCCTCGGCGTCTTTTTTGTGATCCTTCAATTGCGGCGACCTAAGAGAAAGGCATCGACCTAACCTCGGAGGACCTTGTGAACTGCTTTTACGTAATGTCTTTGCTTTTTATCCTCCTTCTGGGGCCGGTGGGGACCTTCGCCCAAGAGGCCACAGAGGGGATTGGCTTTTGTTCTGAGTATGTTGCACAGAAGACAATGGGATTTATTTCTGATTCGGAAGTCGTTGGAAAAAGCTGTTCGGGAACATTTTGGATCAAAAAAAGTTCAGGCGGAAAGTTCGTAGTTTCTGCGGTGATTCCGGTGGGAAGTTTTGACAGCGGCATTCGCAAAAGAGACGTCGACATTGAGCGACTGTTCACGAGCTCGTCCTCAAAAGGCCTTTTGCGTTTTGATTCTAAAGAGTTAGATGCCACTTTCTTGGAACAACTAAAATCAGGCAGTGCCGAACTTCCCGGAGTCTTGACCTTAAAAGACGTCTCACGCGATGTTCGATTTGAAGTTCAACTTGATTCTGAGAACAAACGAATTCTGGCGACCTTAGAGACGAAGCTGACCGATTTCGGCTTAGAGCCTCCACGGGTGCTCGGGGGATTTATTGCTAAAGTGCATCCCGATTTTAAAATCAGGGTCAACGTGGATGCCAAAGTTTTGTCTGATTTCAATCCTCAAGAATAAATTCCTGCAAATCTGTCTTACAGCAAAAATATATCTGGCCTTATGTATTTCATAGAAGATCTGTGATTGGGGTGAACGCCGCCAGTCAACAATCGTAAGATGAGGGGTGAACACGCGAGGTGTTTATGAAAAACAAAGTGGCCTTTGTGACCGGGGCGGGCTCGGGAATCGGCAGAGCGACGGCGTTGGCTTATGCGCAACGAAATACACGCGTCGCGGTTGTTGATTACTCTGAAGAAGCGGCGTGGGAGACTCTTCGTCAGATCCGCGAAAAAAGTGACGTCCCCGCCGAGGCTTTCATTTGTGACGTGACCATAGAAGAAGAAGTTCGAAGTGCGATTCTTAAGACCAGTGATGTTCTGGGGCCTATCACGGAGGCTTTTAACAATGCGGGTACGGAAGGGGAACCGGGTTCGTTGTGCTCTTGTACTGATGAAAACTGGGATGGAGTTTTTAATATCAATATTCGCGGAATTTGGCTGTGCATGAAATATCAGTTGGACCAGATGGCGAAGAATGGTGGAGGAGCGGTGGTGAATTGCTCCTCGATTGCGGGCTTGACCGGTTTTGCCAATATGGCCCCTTATGTCGCCAGCAAGCACGCCGTTCTAGGTCTGACCAAAGCGGCGGCGTTGGAATACGCCAAGTACGGTGTTCGCGTCAATGCGATTTGTCCCGGATTTATCGATACTCCGATGTTGGCAAGATATGCCAAGTACTTTCACGTCACCAAAGAAAAAATGGCAGAGGGAACTCCCATGGGACGCTTGGGAACGCCGCCCGAAATTGCCCACGCTGTTCTTTGGCTTAACTCTCAAGAGGCCTCCTTTGTCACGGGACATGCCTTGGTGGCAGATGGAGGTTGGGTCATTCAATGACCTATTATGGCGGAGCAGGCGGCGATTCTTTCAGCCAAAGATCTCCATAAAAACTACGCGATGGGCGAAGTTCAGGTGCAGGCCCTTCGCGGTGTGAACTTACAACTTTTTCCTCATGAGTTTGTTGTCTTGTTGGGTCCTTCAGGAAGTGGCAAATCCACCTTGCTTAATATTCTTGGCGGTTTGGACTCTCCCAGTTCGGGAGAAGTTTTTTATGCCGATCAGAATCTGACAAAGGCCACTCAAACACAGTTGACTCAATATCGGCGTTATCATGTGGGCTTTGTCTTTCAGTTTTATAACTTAATTTCGAATCTCTCTGCCGCCGAAAATGTCGAATTGGTCACGGATATTAGCGAGCATCCCATGACCTCGCTGGAGGCTCTGGATCTTGTCGGCCTGAAAGAACGTAAAGATCACTTTCCCTCGCAACTTTCAGGAGGGGAGCAGCAGCGTGTGGCCATTGCCCGGGCCATCGCCAAGCGGCCTCAAATTTTGTTATGTGATGAGCCGACGGGCGCTTTGGACCTGACCACGGGGAAGTTGGTTTTACAAGCGATTGAAAAGGTCCATCGTGAATTGGGAACTCTGGTTGTTGTGATCACACATAACACGGCCATCGCGGGACTTGCGGATCGGGTTCTTTATTTTCGCGATGGACAGGTTTTTAAGGAAAATCGAAATCTTCAGAAAACGTCTTTAGATGAGGTGTTTTGGTGAAAGTTTTGGATAGAAAACTTCTTCGTGATTTATGGGCCTTTCGCGCCCAAGTCCTGACTTTGGCGACGTTGGTGATCTGTGGTGTCGCGGTCTTGGTGGCTTCCTGGAGCGCATATATTTCTTTGCAGAAGGCGCAGGTGATCTATTATGCACAAAATAGATTTGCCGATGTTTTTGCAGAGGTGGTGCGAGCCCCGTCTGATATTTTAGAGAGAATTCGTAAAGTCCCCGGTGTGGAACTGGCCGAGGGCCGGGTGGTGGAAGATGTTCTTCTTGATGTTCCCCAACAGGTGGAACCGGCCTTGGGGCGGTTCATTTCTTATGACCCTCAAAGTTTGCTCAACTTGATTCATCTCAAGAAAGGGCGATTTCCAGAGGGAGGAAGTGCTAACGAAGTTCTGGTGCACGAAAGTTTTGCCAAAGCTCATAACCTAAATCCGGGAGATCATTTTAAGGCTCTGTTCAAAGGCAAAGTCACTCGTTTCGTGGTGGTGGGGGTTGGAATATCTCCAGAGTACGTCTATGCCCTCAGCCCGATTGCGCCCTTACCTGATGATCGCCACTTTGGTGTGATCTGGTTGAATCATGCCGTTCTGTCGCGACTGAACCAGATGGAGGGGGCCTTTAATAGTTTTGTTATTCGTCGAGAATCGGGAGCGTCGTTAGGTCCCCTGAAAGCCTCGCTGGATAGGCTGCTTAAACCTTTTGGTTCGATGGGGTCCTATGATCGTTCTCGGCAAATCAGTAACATGTTTGTGGAGGATGAGATTCGTCAACAAAGATCCATGTCGGCGGTGGTGCCGGGAATTTTTATAAGTATCGCCACTTTTATTATGCATATCGTGATGGTCCGTCTGGTGAGTCTGCATCGAGGACAGATCGCGACGTTAAAGTCTGTGGGTTATTCTTCTTTTCATTTGGCGATCTACTATTGGAAGCTGGTCTCTGTGATCCTTGCGATTGGATTGTTGCCCTCTTTTGTTTTGGCCTATGGCATCGGTCAGTGGTACTCCGGGCTTTATGCGGAGTATTTTCGCTTTCCACAGATCGATTTTTCACTTTCTTTACAGGCCGTTTTGTTAGGGCTGATCGCAGGATTTGTTCCGGGGTGGATGGCTTCACTGACGGCCTTACTAACGGTATTTCGTTTGGCTCCGGCCGAGGCGATGCGCCCCCTGTCCCCGCCGAAGTTTCACAAAAGTTTTTTTGAGAAGTGGAGACTGGTCAAACTTCAGTCTGTGCAAACCAAGATGATTATGCGCAGTCTGCTTTTTCGTCCTTTGCGAACTTTCTTTGGAATTATGGGTGTCGCAGCGGCGACGGGAGTTTTAATCAACGGGAGCTTTTGGATGGACATCGTCAATTATATGATTCAACGGCAATTTCATGAAATGAGCCGTGACGATATCGAAGTGCGATTTGTTCATCCACGAAGACTTGATGTGATATCAGAGCTAAAAAGGATTCCGGGCATTGCGATGATTGAAGGAACGCGCAGCGTTCCTGTCCGTTTGCATTTTCGCAATATATCAAAAGAAACAGCACTGATTTCAGTGAGTCCGGAGTCCTCCTTGCGGCGAATCTTGGATCGCAGAGGGCAAACCTTGCAGGCTTTGAGTGGGCGGGTTTTGTTGAGTCAGTATTTTCAAAAAAAATACAATATGAAGGTGGGGGACGAGGTGTCCTTTGAAGTCATCGATGGGCGTCTTCCCACTTTCAAGGCCGCGATCGGAGGTTTTGTCGATGATGTCTTGGGGTCTACGGCCTACGTCGACAAAGAGGATTTGCATAGATGGCTTTCAGAGGCCGCGAGTATCGATTCCGTTTTTTTGACGGTGTATCCTCAGGAGGCACAGCGAGTTTATATTAAACTCAAGGAAATGCCGGAGGTCGCGGCGGTTTCAGTAAAAAAACTTTTGATCGAGAGCTTTACGGTGACCTTGGCGGGGATGATTCTAACCTTTACTTTAATTCTTATTGCCTTTGCGATTATGATTTCGGCGGCCGTGTTGGTGAATTTAGCCCGTATTAACCTCTCTGAAAAGTCTTGGGAAATGGCAAGTATGGAGATCATGGGTTTTCGTGTGGGGGAAGTTTTTCGACTTCTTTTTTTGGAGTTGGGAATTCAAGTCCTCCTCGCGCTGATCCCGGGTCTGATCTTGGGTTACGGTCTTTCTTATTTAAGCGTTAAATGGATTCATACGGACACTTTTAGTTTTCCTTTGATCGTTGAGGCCAAAACCTATGCGTTGGCGACAGGTGTGATCACTTTGACTTTTTTGGTAAGTGGTTGGTTTCTCTATCGCAAGGTCCGACAGTTAAACTTTTCAGAAGCCCTGAAGGCGAGGGAGTAATATGGCAAACAAACCTCGACGATGGATTTCCCAAATTATGTACGCTGGCTTTGTTATTGTCCTTGGGGTCTCGCTGTGGGTGTTTTTTAGAACGGCCCCTCTCAAGGTGGAAGTTGCGAAAGTCACGCGAGGGCATTTTGAGGAGACTCTATTGATTGATGGGAAAATTCGGTCGCGCAACCGCCTGACCGTGGGGGCCTTTACCACAGGAGACCTTGAACGGATTGATTTGAAGGTCGGAGATCTCATAAAAAAAGGGCAACGGATCACAACGCTGATTTGGGACTTTCGAAAGGACGTCCGAAGTCCGATGGATGGAGTCATTGCCAAGGTCTATCGCGAATCCGCAGGGCCGGTTCTGCGCGGAGATCCCTTGGTGGACATTCTAGATCCCAATGATCTGGAAATCGTTGCCGAGGTTTTAACCACGGATGCCGTACGTATTCCTGAAGGCGCCCGCGTTTTTGTTTCAGGACTGGGAATTCCCCAGGTGTTGCTAGCCAAAGTCGTCGGCGTGAGTCGCGCGGGCTTCATAAAGATCTCGGCGTTGGGGGTTGAGGAAGAAAGAACGGAGTTGCGCATGTCTTTTGATAAGCTGCCGAAGGAGCTTCTTTCTAGAATTGGCGATACCTTTCATGTGGAGCTTTCGATTCTTATCTCGCAAGATGAAAATGTCCTCAAGATTCCCTTGTCGGCAGTGTTTAAGGATCAATCAAAGTGGAAAGTCTACGCAGTTGAAGATAAAAAGGCCGCGATAAAAGAGATTTCTATCTTAAAGAAAAACGACTACGAAGTGGTCGTTGGCAGCGGACTTTCAGAAGGGGATTTAGTGATTGTCTTCCCCGGGGATACGGTGGCTCCAGGGAAACGAATTCAGTGGAAAGAAGTTGCTACCCCCTCAAGTCTTCCGGCAGAGGAATGATGTCAGGTTCACCGGGGACTTGGGGGAAGCTTCCGTCGCGCCAGGCTTGTTTGGCTCTTTCAATTTTCTCTTTTGAAGACGAAACATAGTTCCAATAGATATGACGAGGTTCGGGAAGAGGTTCTCCTCCGAGAAGGACCAGATGCGTGTCTTCTTTTGCGATGACTTGTAAAGAGGAATTTGTCGCAAGCACGACGAAGTCATCTGTGGTGATCTCTTTGTCTCCCACGGATAAACGCCCTTGAATAATAAAGAAGGCGGACTCTTGCCCTTCGGGATCAAAATTGAAGATCTGCCCTTTCTTCATTCGCACATCGAGAAAAAACAAAGGCGAGAAAACTTCAACGGGTGATTTTCTTCCAAAGGCGGAGCCTGCAATCAAGGCGACGTCGATATCATCCACCTTGAAGTGAGGAATGCTTTCTTGCGCATGATGGGTGAAGTGAGGCGGGCTGTCTTCTTGATCAAGGGGCAAGGCCACCCAAAATTGCAGAAGGTGAAGGCGGTGAGGAAGAGGGCGCAGTGCGGGGGGTGTTCTTTCGGAATGGGAAATGCCAATCCCTGCAGTCATCCAGTTGACGTCGCCCGGAGTCAGGAGCTGTTTGTTTCCGAGGCTGTCGTGATGCAGGACCTCTCCCTCAAGAAGGTAGCTTAGTGTGGAGAGCCCAATATGAGGGTGAGGACGAACATCCATTCCTTCCCCTGCGGCAAAATCCGTAGCGGGAAAATAATCAAAGAAGATGAAGGGGCCGACCATGCGTTTTTTGGCGTACGGGATCAGACGATGGACTGTCGAACCACCTAACGAGATCAGGCGCGGAGCAATTTCCATCAGAATGACATTTTGTGTGGAACTCATATTCTGCCCCCTTTTATTCTGTCAAAACCCATGTTAGCCTAAATCACTTTATTAGATGAAGAAGAATTGAGGGAGTAGCATGAAAACAAAAAAAGAGATCGTAGAGAACTGGTTGCCTCGCTACACAGGCGTACCTCTTGAAGACTTTGGACAATACATCTTGCTGACCAATTTCAGCAATTACGTAAAGATGTTCGCTGAACAATTCAATGTTCCAGTTCGTGGCCAAGATAAACCAATGCAAACTGCCACGGCGGAAAATATCACGATCATGAATTTCGGAATGGGAAGTGCTTTGGCAGCCACTTGTATGGATTTGTTGTCGGCCATCAACCCGAAGGCGGCTTTATTTCTTGGAAAATGTGGTGGGATTAAAAAGAAAAATCAATTAGGTGATTTTGTTCTTCCGATCGCGGCCATTCGCGGCGAAGGCACCAGTAATGAATACATGCCGGCAGAGATTCCCGCGCTGCCCTCTTTCCGTCTTCAAAAAGCTGTATCGACGATGATCGCCAAACATCAGTGCGATTATTGGACGGGGACGGTTTACACCACCAATCGTCGAGTGTGGGAGCATGATGAGACATTCAAAGACTATTTAACTAAAACTCGGGCGATGGCCGTGGATATGGAAACAGCCACGATCTTTGTAACCGGTTTTGTGAATGAGATCCCGCGTGGCGCTTTGTTGCTAGTTTCGGACAACCCGATGATTCCAGAGGGCGTTAAGACCGAAGAGAGTGATAAGAAAGTCACAGCAAACTATGTTGAGAAGCACTTGGCGATCGGAATCGATGCTCTTCGCGAGTTGCGCGATTCTGGTGAATCCGTGAAGCACATGCGCTGGGACTGATTTCAGACAACTTTCCCTGGCCCGGAGTTCCCAAAGATATTCAGGTCGACTAGTGTGTTGTCATTACTTTGTAAGTAATGGAGGCCTGAATGACAAAATGGTTTGTACTTCTACTTACAGTGTTTTCGCTCTCGCAGGTGGGAGCGGCGCAAGAGCTGCCGCGTCCTCTGCCGGATGACCCTTATCCACGCGAGCCTTATCCGGGAGAGCCCCCCAGAGGCGTGGAGTATCCCTACTCCGTAGGGAGTGGAGATGTGGGGAGATTTGCGGCAAAGACTTATCAGTTTTTTCCGCGAACGGATCTTAATCGCCTGATAAAGATCCGTGTGGTCGGATTGAAAAATAAAATTGTAATCAACGAAGTAAAGCTTGTTTATTTGGATAACGGCAGTGAACGGTCGGAACTCATGTTGCCAGGAGATCTGCATGCGGGCTCTTTTCGTGAGACCTATTTAGACGGGCGGGCGATTTATCGTATAGATATCAACGCCTCCTCCTCAAATATCTTTAAAAAGCCCGGAGGTTACCGAGTGGACGTCACCGCTGTAAGGTGACAAATGCCTAAATTGGAGGCGTGAAAATTAGACATGAAACTTCAAAAAGCTCACAGTCCCCGGGGGACATTTTCGCTATTTTCACCTTTTTTCATGCAATTAACATATTGTGTCATTTTAAAATGTGCGATATAACTGGGCCCACTTTGAATCACAGATAAAAATGAAGATGCACTTTTGGGGAGGCTCGCTTTGATCAATCCAGGCAATAACATGCACGCTGATGAAATGATCGACTCTGACTTGGACTCGGACCTTGAGAACGAAAAAGAGATGAAGAAAACCTCTGCTTTTGAAGCAGATATGGACGACCTTGAGGTAGAAGCGGCTTTGGCTGCGATGCCGGGCAACCTCTTGATGGAAGGCGAAGAAGACGATCTGAACTTGGATGAGATCGAGAACATCTTAGAGTTACCAGATGCAGGATTTCCGAAGTTTACTCTTGCTAAGAATAAAGCTCGCTTTTTAAGAATGGTGAGCTGGTACCGTGGTAAAGAAGAGTGGATTGAAGTGGCTCCTTTGTCAGGGGTTACGAAGCTCTTTAAACAGCAAACCAAAGAATTAGAAGGCATTCGTTCTTCTAAATTGGACTATGAAATGGAACTTGAAACGGGCACATTGACGCCGTCACAAAGATCTTACCGTCGTGACGAACTTAAGATGTGTAAGGTTCAAGAGAAAATGGCTGTTCACTTGATCTCTAAGCTTCAAGTGAAAATTAAATCTGGCCGCAGATAATCTCTATCGCCAGTTGAAAATCAAAAACCACCTAAAACCCCGTTTCCTCATCGAACCGGGGTTTTGTTTTTCGTAGTCCTTACTATCAATTCTTTGTAAGGCAGCGCAGTGGGCCTATCACCCTCATGGGATTTCGTTTAGTCTTTTTAGAAAGATCTTACTTTCAGAAAGGCAGCGGCTATGAAAAAGAATAAACAATCTAAGCAAACAATTGATATTGGAATTTCTGAAAAAGAACGTCAGAAGATCGCTGACGGACTTTCTTGTCTGCTTGCGGACTCTTACACTCTTTATCTTAAAACGCACAACTTCCATTGGAATGTGACCGGGCCGATGTTTCAGACACTTCATTTGATGTTTGAAGCTCAGTACACAGAGCTTGCCTTGGCGGTGGATTTGATCGCGGAAAGAATTCGTTCATTGGGTGTTCCTGCGCCAGGCACCTATCGCGAATTTGCGAAGTTGACGACGATCAAAGAACCACATGGAGTTCCCTCAGCGACAGATATGATTCAACAATTGGTGGAAGGACAAGAGGCGGTTGTCAAGACAGCGCGTTCTTTGTTCCCTGTCGTTGAAAAAGCCGGGGATGAAGTGAGTGCCGATCTTCTGACCCAAAGAATGCAGCTTCATGAGAAGAATGCGTGGATGTTGAGAAGTTTGTTGGAGTAGGGGAGTTCCTGAGTCTACCGCCTCGAGAAGTATTTGCCTTTCACAAGTGAAACGGCTCGTTGGTCACTTCTGAGAGGGTACTCTCAGAAGTCCGAGGTAGAAAGGAATCCCCCATGGTCTTGACCTGACGAGCACGAGGCTCGTCAGGAAGGCCGCTCACGGACGGCCCCACTCGCTTCAACCCCGAGAGCAGCTGTAATAAACCTCAACCCAGCCCCTCTAAAAAACCGCCCACTTTTTAGACACAATCCCCGAAAAACCCGTCAAGCTGCATTTTTCTTAATTCAAAAGTCCAGTGTTTTAGCCCTTTTAAAGTGTCTCAAAAAAAAGTTTCAACTAGCCCTAAATTCTCACCATGAAACGCCGATAGGTACAAAGTGAGTCAATTTGGCTTTGTTAATGTTTCAAAAGGGGAGGACTAAATGTCACGCACAGTAATGATCGTGGTGAGCGATAACCAGGAAACAATCGAAAATACGAAGAAGTACTGGGAGAACCATGATGTGACAGTTCAAGCTTATTCGTCAGCTCAATGGCGCGAAGGTCTTGATAATGCATTTTTCAGACAGCAACTAGTAGCAGGTGTTCCAGCTTTGATTTCTGGTTCAAGTCCTGTGAATTCCGATGTCGGTGGAAACGTAATTCAGTTCCCAACTCCGACAGCAACAGCATCTAGCGTACAAAAGATGGAAGAGCTCGAAGCTCAGGCTATCGAAAACGCGATTGTTCAGTACAAGGGTAACTTGACTGAAGCGGCAAAAGCTTTGGGTATCGGTCGTGCGACTCTTTACCGCAAAGTGAAGCAATACCACATTGATCCTTCTGCGGCTCGCAAGAAGAAAGTGGCAGCTTAATACGACTCCTCAATATTGGAAATCGAAGACCGGGCTCGGCTCGGTCTTGGTTTCGAATGAGTGCACAGAAATGCCGTCATGGCATTTTTGTTTTTTTGTGGGATCGACATGAATCGACTCTTATCTCTTCTTCTGGCCGCCATCTGCGCCATGGCCGCCTATCATTTTACTTTGCAAAAGGGCTTCGTAAATCCCTATCCGGTGGTTTGTGATTTGGTGGCGAAGAAAATCTTTTTAGATGACGAACAAATTCGTAAATGGAAGCGCACCTGTCATCGTCGCAGTCGTCTGGTGACACCGTATTCGCCGAAAAAACTTGTCATTAAAGATATCAATAATGTTTTGGGACTTCTCAATGTTTCTCATCTCGAGGTTTATGACTCTTCCGATGTGAAGAGTATCTGGAGAGGCGAAAGCTTGGAAACCGGCATTGAAAGTGAGTTCGTCGATAGTGAACTGGTTATTTTCCGGGTTCATCCTCAATCGCCCGCAGAACAGTTGGGACTAAAAAAAGGGGATGTGATTAAAAGCATCAATGGCGAACAACCCAATCCCTGGGAAGCACAGACTCTGTCCGGCACCTATCTGATCGAGCGGGGCCGTGAGGAAAAGACTTATAAGGTCAAAGCGGCCGCTATTGTTCGTTCCGAGTCCGTGCGTTTTGAGAAAATCAAGGAGGCGTCGGCCTTAGTGCAAGTCCCTTCTTTTCGGGCGACTTTTTTCCAAGACCAAGAAATGCAGGAGCTGGGAAATAAACTTCAAGGGGTGCGACGTTTGGTCGTGGATTTGCGTGGCAATATTGGTGGAAACTTTGTCGCAGGATTAAGATTTTTGTCTTTACTCATGTGTTCGCCAGAGGAAGTGGGACGTTTGGTTCGTCCGCGTTTTGAGAAAAAGATCAGCGCCGAGTTGCCGAACGATCTGCGTGATGAAGAGCAGCTTCAGATTCTGGATCAGCATCGCGAAGTGATTTTGAAAACCTTTAAGAGCGGATCTTGCTATCAGGGAGACATCCGTGTTCTGGTGGATGGGAAAACGGCATCTGTGGCGGAAATGGTCGCGCAGGCGCTCAAAGAGTTTCGCCGCGCACCACTGATGGGAAGCCCCAGTCGTGGACAACTGCTTGTGGGGGTCTGGTATCCTTTGAACGAGGTCGGCCCAGGGGTGGAGATCTCCATTCCCGAAGCGCTTTACCTGAGTCGTCGTCAGCATCGCATCGAAGGACTGGGTGTGGAGTTGGATAAAGTGCTTTATTACAACCTCTCGGAAATGCAGGCGGGGATTGATTCTTGGGTGAAAAAGGCCCTCGACTAGACTCTCAAAATTTAGATTTTTGTGAGTCAAAATGAGATGATCATTTTAATACGTCAAACATCTTTTGTTCGTGTGATCATCTCTTTTTCAGTAAGAGAGAATAGGATACACTTATAAACGGCACACTCTTCGCAATCGAATGCTATAGGACACTAGCGAGGGGTATAAAAATGAGGAATGCGAAAGTGATCGAATTTCCAAAGGCTCAGTCAGTAAGAAAAAGACTGCAAGACAAAGCGCAAGAGCAAAAAGCTGTTCTTATCCTCTCCATCGCATCAGTTTTGATTATGACAGTGTTTCTTAATCAGTGGCTTATGCAGGGCCCGGATTCATCTTTGACATCTGGCGGTTCTCGTAATGTGGCAAGCTTTCAGCCTGCGACTTTTGCCAAAGATGTAAAGTGGGAACATGATCTTGCCAAAAAATTAGCGTCAGATAAGTCCACTCTTTCGGCCAGTTTGGCGGAAGCTCCGACTTTGCGTGACGAATTGATCTTTGGTTATCTTGAAGGCAAGTACGGCATGAAACTAGCTCAAGGTCGTATTGAAAGCCTTGAGTTCATTGATGCCCAGGCCGGGGAACACCCCATGGCAATCAACGATAAGGCGGAGTTTTTGGCTAAATACTCTGAAGCTTTTGGTTTGAACTATGCCGAAGTCAGCCTTGTGCAGAAGACAGATTCGGAACAAGTCTATAGTTTGATTGACTCTTCCAAACAGATCATCGGTAAAGCCTACTTCATGACTGACGACCAGGGGCGAGTTTCCGAGATCAAGTTCACACAATAATCGCTTTAGTCTTTTTTGTCCCAAGCCGATACGATCTGTATGGTATTTCCAGATTTATCGGCTCCTGCAGGGAAGCCTCACAATAACGATTCGACACCCAACATTCCGATCGCCTCGGTGGCGGATCGTTTTGTCGCCCTGGTTCTTGATTTTCTAATTTTATCTCCCGTCATCAGTCTTTTTATCGCCGGCCTTGTTCGTCAGACGAAGACTTATTTTTTACTGAATGCGATGTCGCAAGAAGGTGTTGTCGCCATTTTCCTCGTGATCGCGTCGGTCATTTTTTTGACCACGGTATTGCAGGCATTTTTTCTTTATTTTTGGCAAGCCACTCCCGGTCAGCTTTTTTTGCAGATGCGGGTGATTTCTTATCCTCAAAGACAAACTCGCTTAACCTTGAATCAGTGTTTTTTGCGCTCCTTTTTGTGGTGCAGTGGGTTTACGTTGTTGGCAATACCTTACTTAGAGGTCGCCAGCCATCCTTTGCGCCGGGCTTTTCATGAAAGAGCTTCCGACACGTTGGTGACGACATTAAAAAGAAACTATGACGAAGGCCCTCTTCCTTTGGAAAGTCGTTTTATTTCTTCATGGATGCGGATGAGTTTCCTGTTTCTTCTGCTCTTTGGTGTGATTGGCTTTTTTAAGACGTACCACTCTTTGAAAGTGGGCGCTTACCGCGAAAAAGATTCTCGAGCTCCTTTTGCATGTAAAGAGATCCAAGAGTCAGATCTTTTGGGTACTTCCCGCTTGGATGCGGCGTTATCTTTATTTTTGGTGAATGAGATTTCCGCTGAATGTTTGGATAAAGAAGCGGAAGTGTCGTTATGGGGAGATCCGGTCAATTCACAGGGATTGGCTTATTTGGCGAAGTTTATGACGGCCGAAAGCTCTGAACAGGAAAAGTATTTCGATAAAGTGTGTGAAGAAAGAACTTCTTCTGTGTGCGCCATGGCTCGCTATATGCGCGAGGACGGAGAACTTGAAGACCTTGAATTGGCAGACAAAACACTTTGGACGACTCAACTTTTATTGGCCGATGAAAAATACACCAGCCAAGATTATGTCGGTAGCCTTAAGCTGATTGAAGATCTGCAAAAAGTTTCCGTTTTAAGGTCCGCATTGGAAAAACGTTACGTTCGTTCGGTGTGGGCTTTGAATGAAACGATGCAGACTTACTCGAAAAAAAGCCGCATCCCCGCGAGCGTGAACGGGGACTCATGGATAGACAGCTTCAAAGAGAAGTACGAGGTTCCATGATTTTACCTTGTCCAGAGGATTTTCGCAGTTACTCTCGTTATCCATTGACCCTGACGTTGGTTCTTCTGAATGTCTTTATCTTCATTTTGATATTCAGCGGGATGAACTCCAGTATTTCATCGTCTTCTTTACTGCAAGCCGACGGGATGACCTTGACCGGTCGTCTTTACTATCAATATCTTCAAGGCTTGTCTCCTGATGAGTTGTTTGAAAAGCCGGAGTGGATTCTCCAGGTCAAGTCGCATAATACGGAACAGCTCGGAGTTTTAGGAGCCTATGCGCTTCGTGATGCCCGCTTTATGGCCCAGGCCGAAACTTTTATTTATCGGGGCGACGAAATTCAAATCTCGCAGTGGAAAGAACAGCTTGTTCAGTTTCGCAGAAAATACCAACAACAACTGCTTTATCGCTTTGGACTGAGCTCCGCCGAGAAGGGTCCCTTGGCTTGGGTTACCTATCAGTTTTCTCATTCAAACTGGATTCATCTTCTTTCGAATCTGGTGTTTTTGGCTTTGATTGGAATGGGCGTTGAGGCCTTAGCGGGGAGTGGGATCTTGCTTGTGCTCTATGTCCTGGGCGGGCTTGCCGGCGGCGCGGGATTTCTGTTTTCCGATGCCCACGGGACAGTTCCCATGGTGGGGGCTAGCGCATCGATCAGCGCCCTCTTGGCATTTTATTGTATGGCGGAAATGCGAAGAAGAGTTCGCTTTCTTTATTTTGTGTCGCCGATGCCCGGGCAATACGGGGCTATTTATTTGCCGACGTTGTTGATTATCCCTTTATTTCTGGTGGTGGATTTGGCCAGCCTGTGGTCGACCCCGGAGGGCTTGGGGGGAGGGGTCGCTTATGCGGCTCATCTCGGTGGATCGCTTATAGGCGCTTTATTAGGCATGGTTTATCGTTGGAAAGCCACGCCCGTACCCACACCCTCATAACCCTGTAATTTCTTTAGCCCCATTGACAGAATTGTTACCCATACGTCACATTGTGCGGCAGAGGCTGTACATCACCCCCAAAACTAGAAATGGTGGACCCGAATGAAGCTAATGAAGCTCATTAAGTCAGTGATTGTTTTAACATCTGTATCTTTTGTTTGCGCGGCCGAGGCAGCACAAACATCCCAAGTGATTCCCTACTACGGGGATGATTTTTATAATGCTCTGAAAGCTGGCGCTGCCAATGAAGATCTTCAAGCGGATTTGAAAACCGTTTTGCGAAGCTTTCATGTGCTTCAGAACGGAAAGAACGATGCTCTGGTGTCTAACTGCCAGGGGCAGGGACCTTGTTATGGACATCGCGCGATTGGTTATGATGCAGCTCGAGTGTTCTTGATGGGTAAGTACTATCTTGTGCCCAGCGGGACGGGGTATGCGATTCGCGATGTTTATTGCGACAAGGACCTGACCAGCCGTGATTTCCGTGGGCAAGGGCCATCTCCTGGAAAAGTTCCCGACAACCGCGTGATCAATATCGAGCACACCTGGCCGCAAAGCCGCTTTACCAGAAAGTTTTCAAAGGAAGCTCAGAAGTCTGATTTGCATCATCTTTTCCCGACTGATTCTGAAGTTAATGCCATTCGTGGAAACAACCTATTTGGTGAAGTGACTAAAGACCTTGTTGAGCTGAAGTGTTCGGCTTCTCGTTTTGGAATTGGCAGTGCGGGTTCGGATGATGTTTTTGAACCGCCTCAGGATCACAAAGGGAATGTGGCTCGCGCTTTGTTCTATTTCTCAATTCGCTATGATGTGGCGATTGACCCTCGTGAAGAGAGTGTCCTTCGTAAATGGAACCGGGAAGATCCTGTAGATGCTGACGAAGTTCGCAGAAATAATGAGATCTTTAAAGTTCAGGGAAACCGAAACCCGTTCGTGGACTTTCCAGAACTTGCTGAAAAAATCGCCGATTTCTAGAAGTGATCTTAACATAATTAGAGTTTTATAAAGAAAGCTCGCCTCTGGCGGGCTTTTTTATTTTCCAAGAGCCTCTCAAAAACTGTTTTACTTAATTAAATTTAAAAATCTTAAAAAATCTGTAATAAGGCTCTTGCCAGATCATTTTTGATATGCTGGAATCATTTCTACGGGAGGGGTGATACCACGGAAGGTCTCGGGGAGCATGATGTTCTCACCTCTATTTTTGATTTAAATAAAAAAGGCCCACTGCAAAGTGGGCCTTTTCTTTTTTGCACCGGGGTGGGAAGAACTACTCTTCCACCGGAGCAAAACCACGACGAAGAGTATTCTCTGTCACGGCTGCGGGTTCCATGTACTGCTTCAAATAGTCAGGTCCGCCAGTTTTAGAACCGATTCCAGACATTTTAAAGCCACCAAACGGATGGCGATCGACCATGGCGCCAGTGATGCCACGGTTGATATACAAGTTTCCGACCTCAAACTCTTCCTTCACGCGAGCGATGTTCGCTGGGCTTCTTGAGAAAAGACCACCAGTCAAAGCGTATTCGGTGCTATTGGCAATTTCCAACGCTTGATCCAAGTTTTTCGCGCGAACCACGGCTACTACCGGGCCAAAGATCTCCTGTTGAGCTAATTTGGCATCACCCGGAACATCCCCGAAGATTGTGGGAGGAACATAGTAACCGCCACCGGGAACAGAACCTTTAAAGAGAAGTTTGTGAGTCTTCTCGGTCTCAGCAATCGTGCCTAAAATACGATCATAGGCTTCCTTGTCGACGACCGGCCCCATATAAGCTTTTGGATTTTCAGCGGCGTAGATCTCGATGGATTTCGCGGCTTCAACCAAACGATCGACAAAGCGGTCATAGACTTCATCCAGAACAATCACACGGCTGGCTGCAGAACACTTTTGGCCACTGAATCCGAAGGCAGAGTAAAGAACTCCGTCCACGGCTTCATCAAGATCCGCATCGTTATCGATAATAACGGCGTTTTTACCACCCATTTCGATAATACATCTCTTCACATGAGTTTGACCGGGCTGCACGTGTGAAGCGCGGTTTAGGATATGTAAACCCACAGCTTTGGAACCCGTGAAGGCGATGGTTGTCGTGAATTTGTGGTTCACAATGTATTCACCAACTTCTTCACCATAACCTGGAAGGAAGTTGATCACCCCTGTTGGGAAGCCAGCTTCTTGGATCATCTTCATAAGACCCCAGGCCACTACGGAAGATTGTTCTGCCGGTTTCATCACCACCGTGTTGCCGGCGACGGCGGCCGCTGTCACCATTCCACAAAGGATCGCTAGAGGGAAGTTCCAAGGCGCGATGACCGCAGTGACACCGCGGGATTTATAGATATATTGAGACACTTCCCCAGGAAGTCCACCCACGCGAAGAGGTTTTTGCAACTCTCTCATATGACGAGCGTAATAACGACAGAAGTCGATCGCTTCGGCGATGTCACCGTCGGCTTCCGCCCAAGGTTTACCGACTTCAAAAACTTGTGTGGCGATCAGTTTGAAGCGATCGCGAACCATGATGTCTGCAAGCTTGTCCACCAAAGCCGCTCGTTGATCTGCGGGAACGGTCTTCCAAGTTTTGTAAGCCGTTTGCGCGGCTTGCATGGCTTGTTCGGCCTGTTCGACGGAGGCCATTGAGATCTTACCAACAATCTGATCTGCCTGAGATGGATTCACGCGGTCAAAGATTTTCTCGGTGCGGATCTCTTTGCCGTTGATATGCAGAGGAACTGACACCGGCATAGAGGCTTTGAATTCAGCCAAAGCTTTATGCATTTTTTCGCGATCCGCTTTGACTGCAAAATCCAAAAGAGGTTCGTTATAGAATTTGCCGGCCTTTTTGGGAAGGATCGGAGAAGTCGGAGTCAGACCCTGCGCCGGATCTTTCAAAAGTTCCGCCGTGGTTTTGCCATCAGCGAATTTTCCACGCAACCAAGATTCGTTAGAGGTGTTTTCAAGAAGACGGCGAACCAGATAAGCCATTCCCGGAATCAACTCACCAACAGGCGCGTACTCACGCAGGCGGTAGCCCATGTCCACCAAAGTTTTTTTAATAGGCTCTGCCATGCCGTAAAGCATTTGGAACTCCAAAGCTTCTTTGGGGATGTTGAGCTTTTCCGCATACAACATACACGCCGCCAATGTTCTGACGTTGTGAGAGGCAAACGCAGGACGGATGTGTTTGATGTTTTCAAGAAGATACTTCGCGCACACTTCGTAGTTGGCGTCGGATTCCGCTTTGTTTGTATAAACCGGAACCGGCCAGCCACGTTGTTCGGCTTCGATGGTTTCGTAATCCCAATAAGCCCCTTTTACGAGGCGAATCCAAAATGGAGTTCCGCGTTTTTGCGCAAAATCTGTCAAGGCTTTGACATCTTCGAAGGAGTCACGCAGGTAAGCTTGGATCACAACGCCAAAAAATTTATAATTTTTAAATTCAGGTTCGTTGATCAGTTCCGTGAAGACTTCCAAAGTCAGATGTTTGACGGAGTATTGCTCCATATCCAGATTGATGAAGACGCCATTTTCCATGCCCAAACGGAACACGGGACGCATGCGGTCTTTCAAGATTTTCTTAGATTCATCCCAAGCCAGATCTTTGATTTGAGAGTAAAGAGCCGTCATCTTGACAGAGACGTTGACCTTCGGCAAGGCACCTTCATGGTCGCGATCAATCTGTGGAATCTCGTCCCAGCCTTGGGCATCTTTCGCTAGCCAAGTGATCAATTCGAAGTATTTGCTGTTGTACTCTTGCGCTTCTTTTTCAGACAACGTCGCTTCACCCAAGATGTCGACGGTGAAAGTCATTTTGTTTTTGCGTGCCTTCTTTAAAACCGGCAACGCTTCATCGGGGCTTTCGCCCGTGATGAACATTTTTGCCATGCCCATGACGTTTTTCTTAATGGCTCCGGCCATCAATCCTGGCGCCAAAGAACCCAATCCTAAACCGACGTTAAAAACCGGAGGAAGAGATCCGCCATCTTCAGAGAAATACTCTTTTAAGTGGCGAGCCACCTCGTCGCCGGAGTTGATGGAAGGAAGAACGTCGACAAAACGGAACATGTTCGTTTTGAATTTTTCGTTTTTCATGCTCCATTCCATGACGGAGCCATACCAGAAGTCTTTAGAAAAAATGGAAGCCTTGGATTGGCTTTCCATACGCTTTAAAATCTCTTCGCCTCGGGCGACGATTTGCGATTGGATATCATTCATATTTTTACCTCAAATGGAGGGCCGCATATTCCCTCTCTGAGAGTAAAAACTCAAGCACTTTGCGGGCGAGCCGGGAGGGGGATTTTACTCGCGGCCAGGTGCGTTAGGAGACCTTCCAAGAATGTTTCATTTTTCCTTGGATTTCCGCTTCCAGATGGTCTCCGCGTTGAATAGGGCCGACTCCGGAGGGGGTGCCGGTTAAGAGGAGATCTCCGGGGACCACGGGGAAGTGGTGGCGCACGTAATCGATCAGCTTTTCCAATGAGAAGATCATCTGGGAGGTGTTGCCTTTTTGGCGGACCTCGCCGTTGATTTTTAGAATTAGATCCAGTTTTTTAAGCTCTTCCAGATCAGAGACCGGAAAGAAGGGGGAAAGGGGGCAAGACTCTGTAAAGCTCTTAGCCAGCGTCCAAGGGTGTCCTTTGGCTTTGAGTTGGTTTTGTTTCGCTCGTTCCGTCAGATCCAGGGCGATGCAGGCTTCCTCAATTTGCAAGTTGTCGTCAAATCGCAGAGCCAGCTCAACTTCGTGATGGACCTCTTGAATCCACGCGGGAAGGTGAATCTCTTTGGCGGCCAGAGTGGTCGTACTTCCGGCTTTCAGAAAAATCATGGGTTCGGTGGGAACTTCATTTCCCAATTCTTTGGCGTGTTCGGCATAGTTGCGGCCTACGGCCCAGACATTTTGAATCATAGTTGAATCCTTTTAAGCTCAATGAACTCATAAATTCCATCTTGATTGACTTCAAAGGCGACATACTGAGCGGGGCTCCAGTGTGAAAACTCTGAGCCAGAAAGATCTTTGTCACTGGGAACAATCGACATGGCCTCAACGACCCAGTCATAGTGAGTACACAAAAAAACCACGGCATCTTCTTTTTCGACAGCTCCTTCAAAGAGGCGCTCGATACGTGAACGGAATTCCGAAATGTTTTCTTCGCTTTTTTGTTCCAGCAGGGAGTCTTGGATTTGCAGTGGTAAATTGAAATGCTGTGACAGAGGGCGGAAAGTGCTATGGGTTCGTTTTTTGGGGGAAACCCATAACTCTGTAGGACGAGGGATTTCGCTTTTGAGCACCTTGTCGAGAATTTTGGAGGCCTGGGCATGACCTTCGGGAGTCAAATCAGGATCTCCTGAAAAATCCATGGCTTTTTGTGCGTGTCTAAAGAGATATATCTTCATAGCGGCTTCTACTTGAAATTAAACGGTGGCTTTGTTAGTTTGCTGTTTTCGAGTTTTCCATAGAATGCGGGAGTTTGTCATGAGTAAAGAACGTGTCCATCGTTTTGTGTCTAAAGATTTGACCGTGCGAATTGCCGCTGTAAATGCCACCGAAGTTGTTAAACACATGCAAGGTCTGCAAAACACCTATCCTTTGGCAACAGTGGCTGTGGGGCGCAGCATGGTGGGGGCCCTCTTAATGGCGTCGCAATTGAAGGACGGTCAAATGGTCGGACTGTTCTTTCGGGGCAATGGACCTTTGCAAAGTGTTTATGCCGAAGCGTCCTTTGATGGACATGTGCGCGGCTACACACCCAATCCTCAGTATCAACCACCGAATTATGATAACGGACTGAGTTTGAAGGAGGCCCTTGGAATTGGTATACTCAGTGTCGCTCGACACCAGCCGTTTCAAAAACAGCCTTTTCATGGAACCGTTGAATTAGTCAGTGGTGAAATTGGACAGGATATTGCGCACTATCTTCATCAGTCTCATCAAATCCGCTCGTTGGTGTCTTTAGGAGTGTATCTGGACTCCTTCGGAAAAGTTCAAGCGGCCGGAGGTGTTTTGATTGAGGTTATGCCTGGAGTTGAAGAAGCCGTCGTAGAAAAGATTCAGCAAAACTATGAATCTAAACAGCCGAATATTTCAAAAATGTTGATGGATGGCGCCTTGCCTGCGGATCTGGTAAAGCCCTTCATGGACGGCATTGAGTTTGAAGAGCTTTCTCATGATCATCCGATCGAATACTTCTGTCCTTGCACTAAAGATCGTGTGGTGCGAGCTTTGGAAACCTTGGGTGAGGAAGAACTTCAAGATATGATTGAGAAGAAAGAAAACGCCGATGTGACTTGTCAGATCTGCGGACGTCCTTACACCGTTTCTGTAGCGGAAATTCAAGACATCAAAGAACGCCTTTATAAGGCATCCCTTCATTAAAAGAAATATCAGAGCAACGTTTCGCACTGAGATCTCGCTCTGATTTTTGTATCAAGATAGAACAGTCTCTGGGTTGATATCTCAAAGATTCCGTTAAACTATTGGTAATTTAATAGTTTACCTACCTTCGTTTAGGTTATCATGATGGTGGTTGGCCGTCGATCGACTCCTGAGAGTCTTCGGCTGGACTAACGCCTCTAATGTTTATGCTTCTAGATGAGAGACACTTGTAAAAGTGTGATGTCTGACAGAACAATAGAGGGTGCATATTGTGTGATTCAATTTGGGGGAGAAATCTATGGGTCGTTTTGTTTCAACCTTGGTGTTGAGTTTAGGCCTCTATTCAACTTCGTTTGCAGCGCCAGCTCCAAAAGACTGTCACTCCGATGATATTAATATGACTCTTCCGGGAATGAACGCCTCGGGACGTAGTTATGTTTTAAGGGCGCCGAAGACGGATCACGATAAGACTTATACCAAAGCTTGTTCAGATGTTTCTGAGGACGATGCTCTTCGCTACTCATCGGGAAATATCAAGGTTAAGTGCGACGACGGCGATTTTAAAACCCCCTCTCAAGATTGTGTCATCGATGACGTCGAAGCGACTTGTTCGTTGGCTCCGTCTTTAGGTGTTTCGAAGGCGGAACTTAAGGATGCATATCAAAATGCTGGGAAGTCCTTGTTGGGCGATTCTCTTCTTAAAGATATTCCTGAGGGTGACATGGCTCAGGATAATATCGCCAAAATTTCGGCATCTTGTGGTTCTAAATTTCTTTCTGATAAAAGTGGCGCAGAACTCTCTAATGAAGGGGGCTACAACGTAAAAATTCCGGCTTGTAGCACTTCGTCGACGGGAGTCTGTTATTTGGATCCCTACGGGGGAGTCAAGGGCGCAGATCCTGAGGGCAGCAATTCAATTGCTTTCGTCACAAAAGGTGATGTCGGTCCCTTGGTAAACAATGAAGGCAAGTTCCGCAGAGCTTCCGTCATTTATATTTGGAATAAAGGAACAACTCAGTCCAATACTTTGGCCGCTGGCAATGTGAGTTTCATCCATCGTCATCGCATTGGTAATGTATGGCAATCCAAAGTGGCCACAGATCTGTCTTCTTTGGTCGTTCCTGGAATGCCGGAAGAGGCGACGGGATGTGAGTTGAAAGTGTCAGGAACCGTGTCCTCTTATTCAACCAGCAATCCTCCGCAGGTCACTGTCGGAAATGATGTCTTGGTTTTCTCTGTTCGCCTCACGGGAGGTTCGGGGGGAGCCGCTCCTCCTACGATTGAATATTCTGGTGGACCTAATGCGGTGACGGGCGTTTGGTCAAGTCCTCCTGTCGGTGTGGCGTCGACAGTGACGGCGAATGTGGAGACGGCAATCAGTAAAAATAAATTCAGTTGTAAATTAACGGTGGTTCCGCAAGGGAAGTCAGCGATGGTTCGTCTGCGCCGTTTTGGTGATTGCTCTTACTTTAATAGCCTGCGCTCATATTATTTTATGGATTCCTCCGGCAAGGGATATCAAAGCGCCGCTTACTCAACTCCATTGAGTCTTCCTGGAATTCCCGCAAAGTATGGAACCAGTGCCGCAGAAGTACCATTCCGCGGAGTAATGAATGCGTCCGCAGCTTTGTCGGGTGAATTGGCGGTGAACTCTTCAGGGAAGGTGATCACGCCTCCTCTTGAAAATCGTGCCTATTCAAAAGCGATTGTCGTTGCGAAAAGATTCCAAGCTTCCACTGCGGGAGGCAAAGCGGCAGATCCTTTATATTATGGTATTTTGGATTTAAACGACTATTCTTTAACCCAGCTCTATAAGGTAGATCCTGCCTCTGAACCGGATCCGGAAGAGACAGTTATCTTCCAAGCATATCTTGCTGCGGTTCAGCCCAGTGGAACTCGAGATCTGCGTGGAACCGCAGGGGGACTTCCTTACTATCAATTCGCACCGGCGACAAGCAGCGGAAAGCCTTATGACCGTGTGATTCCGTTTATGAATGAATCTTGTGTGCCTTTGTTCCAAGTGAGTGCGCCCAAACGGGGCGACAAAGCCATGCCGACGGAGTTAACCAGCGCGACTCAATGTATGTATTCTCGACCTTTTAAAGTGTCGGACATCAAAAATGGTCGTGTTGATTTGACTCTTTTACATCTGGTTCCTGAGCATGCTCATCATCAGTTCCCAGCGGAGTTGTTTAAAGCAAGTGCTCAGCCGGCCTGTGTTGCTAAGAATCCGTCAAATCAAAAAGAGTGTTGGGATATCAAAGCTTCGAGCTTCGGAGTGGCTGCCAATGCAGATCCCTTCTCAGCCCACGATTCCTGCAGAACTGTTTCGACAGTTTGGGTTGATCAATCTTCAACTGTGAGTGGGCAAAGTTGTGTGTCCGTTGGGAACTCCTACAGTTGCAGTCCTTATAGTTACACAGTCACAACCAAAGTTCCGGTGACTGTTGTTAACTACAAAGCAAGTTGCCCGGTGTTGGAATCTGCGGGCGAGTGTAGCAAGAATCTGGCGATTCGTTTCAGTGGATATAATCAAATGATGATTGCGGGCTTGGGATGTGCTGCAAAATACAACCGCGAGGGCGAGTTGGTTTCAGCCAGCTTAATCAATAATGGAATTCTGCCTTATACGACAGCTTTGGGTGGATCCGCACCAAAAAGTTATGAACAGTATCCGACGGGATATAGTGATAAGAAGGGCTTTGCGTGTATTCCTTGTCGTTTTGCCAACGATGCCATTGCAGTGGGAAAAGACTTGGTCAATGACACGGCAAAACTCCCTGTGGATCAAGACGCCACTTCGGCAAGAAAGCCGGTCTTTAGCTTTAATAAATTGAAGGCTCCGGCGGAGTGCGTGCGAGACGTGACTTTTGAGGTTCGTTATTTCGGCTCCAAAGAATGTAACGGCGTTTCGAATCCTCCAGGGCATTTCTGTTCTTCCGAAAATCTGGGTGGACAAAGTTGCTCGGCGGCAGATGGCAAAGGATCGGGCAATGTGGCAGGTAAATTTACCGTTCCCGTGTGCCCGAACTCAGGATTTGAGTATGACAATGTCTCTGTCTCTTGGTCGCCTTTGTTGATTGATGCTTCAGGAAATGGAATCGAGATTTCTCGTGATGCTCAATACGGCGTGCAATTCGATATTCGCGGTGATGGAGTGAAAAGATTGATCGATTGGCCGATTAATACCAAAGAGGTGGCGTTCTTGGTTCTGCCTAACGCTCAAGGTAAGGTGGAATCTATTAAAGAACTTTTTGGAGATTATAAAGCGGCGGACGGCTTTGTGGCTTTGGCTAAGTACGACAAAAACAAAGATAAGAAAATCAATAAGGATGATCAGATCTTTGGAAAGTTGCGCTTGTGGTTTGATAGAAATCGCAACGCAGTGGCTGAAGCGGACGAAATTGTTTCCTTGGATGATCACGGCGTTGAGACCATCTATCTAGAACACCGTCGAATCACCAACCGAGGAACTGAAGGCCGAACGCTTTCTTCAGTTTATTACAATAGCAAATACCGTGAGTATTTGAACGTGGGGGATTACTACTTCAACGATTACTCTGGCGTTAAGAAGAAGAAGTAAAGAGGCAGATGCTCAGAATTTTTGAGAGACGCGAAAAAGGATTTACCGTCACTGAGTTAATGATTGCTGTGGCGATCACAGGCTTCTTTGTCCTTGCGATCGTCGCCGTCATGAATCAGTTGTCGACTTTTGAAAAAGACGTTTCTAAACGTCTGATGGATGACTTTTTGATCGTGAATTCTCACAAACGCGTGATTGCCGATCTGGAGGGAACTTATTGGTCTCGCCTGGGCATCTTTAACTGCAGTTCCTCTGAAACTTTGATGACGACCGAGGATGAGTCCAAAATGACCCTGAGTGGGGATGGCTCCAGTATTGAATTTGTGAGAGTGGATTTGGCCAGCACTGTGGGATTGGCTCCGACCGTGAATACGATTGTTGTGGCAGAGGCTGCAAAACTTCGTGCTGGCGACTATGTCTTGTTGAATCTGGCCTCGGCCATGTCTGAAGCGGGACTTTTTAAGGTGGAAAGTGTCGACGCGGCAACCAAGCAAGTGAAAATTAAGTCGACCTCTTTAAGTGAAGAGGGAAGTTCGTGCCATGATTCATTGTCGGCAAAAAATCTGAGTACTTTCTTTGGACCGAATATCAAATCCAACACTTTGTTAAGTCGTGTCAGCCCTGTGAAATACACTTTGGAAAAAGGAGTCTTTTCCCGTCAGACCTGGCCAGGAGGGGGCGTGGCAGAACCCGTTTTAGATGGGGTCAGCCAAGTGAATATTTCTGCCAAGTGGACGCCAAACTCTGACGACAGTGAAGGAAAGAAAATCTACGGGCGAATGAATTATAAAGTGGATTTCAATATCGAACAAAGCACAATGGCAAGTAACGCAGCTAAATACTATCAAGGCAAAGCCATTGAAGCGCAGTACAATCTCAATGCGTTTCAGATTTCTAATATCTATTCTCCTGTGGGAGCACCTTCCGTGGCCATGAACTTCCCGACGTGTTCCGTGAACCAAGAATATAAGGCCGGTATATTAAAGCTCAATCCATCTTCGGAATTATATAGAAATACGATCTCGTTGAAATTGACGGGATCCGTTTCTGAATCCATTCCGGCGGCCTCTATTAATATTGCCTTCAGTCCTTCAACGGGAGCCACGGTTCAATGTTTTAAGCATGATCCTGCGACGGGCTCTTATCCGCCACCAAGTATCGGGGGGCAGGTTGATGGAGCTGGAATTAGTGGCTCTATCACCTTGAATCAAGGGGCGACGGGATTTGATGTCTACACTTGCGCGGTTCGGGGGCTCGTGGCTCTGACAGCAAGTATGAGTTATTTTGATACAAATCTAAATCAAGTGAAGACTATTAATTGCTCTGCGGAATCCATCGAAGCTCCGACGAAATATCGTTTTGGGGGCCCTTCGACGCCTTCCTGCAGTGGGTTTGGTTTTGTGAACTTAGGCAGTTCTTTTTCTGGGGACGACAGCAATGTCTACTACGGAAAGTTTGGCGTGAATATGGAGACCAGTTGCCAGTGGTCCGGTGAGCCTGACGCCTTTGCGACAGGGGTGTCTGGAAGTTGTTACGCTTGGGAGCATCCCTTTAGAGCGTTGAAACGGGTTTATTTAAGACCCTACAAAATGGATGTCATGCCGAAAGATGGAGCGAACTCTGTCTTTCCAAGTAGCGGTGCCTATATAAACTGTAATTAAACGGGAATGTCATGAGAGTTGGAAAAAAAGGAAGTGCTCTGACAATTGTCATCATAGTTACGGCGGTCTTCGCTGTTGCTAGCTATGTCATTTTGAATTTTGTGCAGTCCCGTCGTGGTGGTTCCGAGGACGAAATTCGTTTTCTTCAAGCGAAAATGATTGCTGGTGATATTGTTGAATTGGGAAAGTACTTTCTTGCTTACGAGCGGGTCATCTTTTTAGACAATCCTTTGTCGATGAATTCGGGACGTTTGGCGCTGCTTAAAGATTTTTCCCAGCAGTCTTATGGTTCCTTGGTGGCCACCAACGCATTTCTTTTGAACAGTTGTGGGGGCTATGACGCCAATGCCGTGGAGGTCGGAGATCTCAAAGCGGCAGGGCAATCCACATTCTGTCCTTTCTTCGTAAGAAATCCTTTGATGGATGGTGCGATGTTTGAAGATATGATGTTGAAGATGTGGGCTCGCTCAGGCAGTGTTGGGGTCTTGGGTATGACCGATGGAGTTTTGCAGACGACCTCGGGCACGCGCCAAGCCATTATGACGAAGGACGGTTCCGGAGGTTATAGTTTGACCCTCAATTTGGATGAAGTTTTGAAGAATCCAGATAACCAATCTATTCGCCTGAATACCGATCAGAACATTCTTAAGATGTTACAAAGTGGTGTGTTTGACGCGAAGTTGATTTTTACGTTCTACAGTTCTTCAGCAGGTTTTGAGACTGTTTCGAATGAACGTTATGTGACGATTCGGTCTGAAGTGAATTATGGCTCGTCCTTATTTAGAAGAAGTGCCAATGCCTCTGAGTCCATGATCCTGTACAGTTCAACGGTCAAAGACTTTTCGATCTTCATGATGTATCCGGAAACTTCGGCCGGGGCTAAGACACGAAAGTTTTCACAGTCTATGAATCTGGGCGGGAGCGATAGCAAGGTCAATGGGCGAGTGTTTTTTAACGGCGATATCGACGTCGCATTAACAGACCTGCCGGTGTTCAATGAGATCGTCATTATTTCGGGTGACTTACTGGTGGATTCCACAGTGGCCCCCGAGACCTATCGTGCCCTCATGAAAGAAAAATTCCGTAAGGGTCTGATTGTACGGTTCCCGGTTGAAAAGCTTATCAATGATGGCGAGTGTGTTTCGGGAATGCCCATGGCCAATCAGTCTTCGATGTACTGTAAGAAACCCTTGGCGCCGACTCAAGATTTTGGAATTTCTGATTATATTTCAAATCTGGGGAATGTTTGTTCAAGCTTGAAGGTCAAGGTTGATAGTGGGGCCTACACCTATGATACCGCCGGGAATACGAACTCGATGATTCAAGAGTACTGCAAAGGCTCTGAGCCAGAAAAGCTCTTTCTTTCAGGGGGGGCGGACGCCGTGGAAGTGGTGGGAAGTCATGCTTATATCGTCAGTCCTGTGAAATCATTGACGGTAAAATCAGCCGCCAATATTTACGGAACTATTTTTGGTGGTCATATTCAGGCCCTCGCGGGAACAAAGTTTTACAGCTTAAGTGCGTTAAGAAAAGGATTCCCAGGAATTGCTGGCGATAAGGAATTGGCCGCCATCAGTGGTGAGGGAACAAGAGTGCAGGCGGGGGTTGGGGTTCCCTTGTTGAATCTGCCTTTGATTAAAAAGCCATATTTGGGAAAATAGGACCTATGAACGTTGGAATATTTAAGACTCAAAAGGGTATTTCGATCTTGGAAGTTGTGATAGCTCTGGCGATTTTTGGAATCACCGTGGCGGCTATTATTTCATTTCAGGCGAATGTCTATAAACAGAGTCGCAGTATTCTGCAGCGATCCTCCTTGATACGAGTTGTCTACTCTGTTCAAGAAGATCTTTTGAAAGACCTGGAAAGTTTGCCTTTTAGAAAGAACGCTAAATTTATACAAGGAGCGGTTTTTGATCAGGCCGCCTACCAGGCCAGCTTTGACGACGATCAATCCACGCAAGCTTGTTTTGATAAAGAAGGACAACCTATTCCTTTAACGAACGAGCCGGTTTGTGAGATTCGTCTCAGCTATTACCGAGTTCAGGAAATGGATCGAAATTATGACGGAAATCCCGCGGTTGCGGGGACGTCTTTCAACTACGTTCCGATGTCTCGATTGCTGATGCGAATTAAGTTCTTGGATAAATCTACCAACTCAGAAAAAGTTTATTACCTCAGTCGTTTGAAAGCCCATGTCCTCTCATTCTGAAGAACGTCTTAACACTCGTTATCTTGCTATTTTTTTGATTCTGGGATTGCTTTTGCGTTGTGTGGGGCTTTTCTTGTTTCCAGCAGGAATGGAAGGGGACGAGGCCGTTGTCGTCTATTGGGGAAGAAAGTGGATTGAAGAGGGGCGGTGGCTCCTTATTAGTTATGGTGAGATTCCCGCCTGGGAAACTCCGTCAGCCTATTTCTTTGGAGCCTTGGATCTGTGGGGAATTTCCCCGCGAGTGGGCGCCGTCTTTATTTCGTTTTTAGAAGTGGGGCTTTGTTATCTTTGGGTTTTGCGCCGGAGCTCCCGTGAGACAGCATTGCTTGCGGCGACGTTCTTGGCTTTGATGCCTTGGCATTTTTTCTTTTCCTATGTATTGGGTCCCTGTGTCGCGGGTTTATGGACCAGTCTCTATCTTCTGGATTTGAAGAACCCTTTTGGGCGAATGTTCGTCTCTTTTGGAGGTCTGGCTTACTATGCCTCGTTTCGAGTGGTTCTTCTTTGGGGAGGGTTGGTCAACCTGATGCGCCGACGTTGGTGGAAATTGGGGGCTGACATTGCGGGAGCCGTTACTTTTTTTGGGGCCCTGTTTCTTCTTGGAGAAGATCATATAAAAGGATTCATTTCAAAAGGATCTTATTTGGTGGAAAGAGGTTGGCAAGAAGCTCTCCATCATTACTTAAATGCGGTCCTGCTATGGTGGCTTCCACCTCTGCAAACTCATTGGGGAAAGATTTCTGAAATCTCGATGGACGATGTGGGATACGGTTTTGCAAACATGTTGGGGCCGCAGAGTCCGCTTTCTTATGGAACCAGTCTGTTTTTTGCTTGGGGACTTTATATCTGCTTCAAAAATAGAACAGACCGAGATATTTGTGGGCTATTTCTTTTGGCCTTGGTTTTAGTGGGATTTAGTCCCAGCTATGTTCATTTCCCCTTTATTCTTCCCGTGGTTGCATTTGTCGCCGCCGTGGGGGCTTCGCAGATTCTCAAGAAAAATCAGCGCGCAGTGATGGCGGTCTATTTGTCTCTGCTTTTGTCGTTGGGAACCTTGGCCTATATGCTGGGGGGCCTGAAAAGCCGCGATCGGTGGCGTATTTTCTCGGGAGATAGCGAGAAGGTGAGCCAGTTGGTTTTGGCTCAGACAAAGGCTCCGTTTATCTGGACTTCGGGCATTGATTACACCAAGGCTCGCTTGGCGGCAGATCGCGCAGGAATTCCTATTACTTTTTTTGGAATCAATCATGTGGATTGGTTAAATCGAATGCAAATGATGGAGCGGGAGAATAAGGCGAAATGGGTTTTTATTCAGGCTATCACCATGTTGGAAAGACCCAGACCAGAAATCAAAAATTTGTTACTTGAGGCACAGAAAGATTACGAAAAAAGACTGATTTTGTTTGAGAACAACCACTTCATCAAAAGCAAAAAAGAAATATCTTATGATGGAATCACCCTGGGAGTTTTGTATGAATTGGGTGATTAAAAGAAGCAAATCATTTCCGGATCTGCATGAATTTAAAAATGGGATGTGGAGATCTTTTTTGGATCTGCAATTTCGCAGCATTCTTCAAGCCGAGAAAGACCTGGGATTGGACACCCCTCAAGGGTGTGTTTTAGATTTTGGTGCGGGTTCTCAGATTTTAAAACAGCGAATGACGTGTCGGGAGTATCACAGTGTTGATCCCAACTTTGAAGCGACCTGGAAGTCTTTGGAAGAGATTCCTCAAGGACGGCAGTTCGACTTGATTGCGGCCCTGGAGGTCTTTGAACATCTCCGGGATCCTGCAAATATTTTGCAGACACTTACCAGACATCAAGATCTTGGTAAAAAAATTTATATCACAACACCTTTTCTGGCGCGCGAACACGGAGCACCGGAGGATTTTCAAAGATGGACCGCCGAGGGGATGAAAGAGCTTTTAACCAGCGCCGGCTACCGAGTTGAGAAGATTGTCAAAAGAGGGAACGGAGTGTCTGTCGTCAGCAGCTATCTGAACTTCGCGCTGTTTCGTATGCTAACTTCGCGCTATTTTGTCTTGGCAGTTTTGCTGGCGCCGATCGCCGTGATTCTTTTGTTGATTGCTCATTTTACTTTGCGAAGAAGTTCGGCTTCGTTCTATTTGGGACTTTCAGTTTTAGCTTCCAAAGAAGCAGATCGCGAGAACTCAATCCATAAAGATTGAGAAATCCGCCGACGTAAAAAGTCAGGTGCCATCATTTCCAGAGTACGAAGTCTTTTTAATAATCCCGGTGGCGTAAAAGGGTAGGCCCAATCTTGGGGGACAACGCGAACCTGGGGAAACAAAGGTCGTAAAAGAGATTCGATCTCTTCTTTAGTAAAAGCCTCTTCCTTTTCCTCTAAAGAAAACCATCTTCTTCCTAAGGAAGTGCCAAAGATAAATTTGACCAGGGGATTTGCGCGATTGGGCTCCCAGAAAAGACCACGCCCGTCCTGCTTTAAGCAATGGGCCATCCGAGGCAAAATCGACGGAAGATCTTGAGTCACATGATGCAAGATCCCCATGCCCACGATGGCATCATAGTGATTCGCTTCCTTTTCTAAATAGAGGGCAAGATCCGATTGATGCAAGCTGAGTCTTTGATGGTTTTGACACTTTTTAGCGGTCGCTTCGAGCATCTTTTGTGAGCGGTCTACGGCGGTGACGTGGTGACCACCGTCAAGAAGAGCTAATGTTAAATCACCGTGTCCGCAGCCCAACTCCAAGACATGCGAATGGGGAGGCAAAGTGTTGAGAATTTTGGAAATACGCCCTTGAGCCCGGAGTGTGTTTCCGGAATGAGGGGCCCAGACTTGGCTGTGTCCTTGCTCATCTTTAATGACGAACATCGTCTTCTCGAGGGAAACGGACAAGCAGTTGTTTTTTTATCAGCTCTTCTGTCGTGAATGCGGGATAGTTAAAGTAAGAGGTGTAAATCAAATTAAGAAGAGCTATTAATAAACTCAAACCCCCGAGTCCCCACAAAACGACAAAATAAAAGTGACCTTGAAATAACACCATCCCTACGAGGCCTAAGATCGCATAAGTGAGAGCAATATAATTGGGTGTCGAGAAGATAAACTTTATAAACCACAAAAGAAGTTTGCGATTGCTGTTGGTGCTATGTCCAAAAGCCCGACAGGGTCTTTGATAGGGAACTAAGGCTGTTTTATAGGAAGGGTAGGCTCTGAGGGCACGCCATATTTTAACGCGAGCCCGATGATGGATGATTTGCAGGACCACTTCTTTAGAAACCAAACCGAAGTCACCGCAATCCAGAGGAATTTCAATACGAGAAAACAGATTCCACAGGCGATAAAAAGTTTTGCACTTTAAAGAGAAGAAAAAACCTTCCTCACGAGAAATGCGTTGTCCTAGACACAACTGCGCCCCTTGTTCCCAGTGCTGAATGAACTCAGGAATCAGCTCGGGAGGATCTTGCAGGTCTCCGTCCATAAGAATGACCGCGTCCCCCGTGGCTAGTTCCAAACCATGTAAAAAAATAGCTTGAGAGCCGAAGTTGCGAGTGTGCTTAGCCAGCACCCAGCGAGCGTCCTTCAAGGCGTATTCCTTGAAGGCTTCGTAGGCGCCATCAGGGCTGAGGTCATCAATAACGATGAATTCAAAATCGTAATCGAGGTTCAGAAAAACCCGGTGCAGTCTTTCAAACAAGACAGGGATGCTTTCTTTGTCCATGTAGCAGGGGGCCACGATAGAGATCTTCTTTTTGGGAAGAAAGAGTTTCCGTTCCAAAAGGTGTGGATTCGATCTGTAAAATTCGACGGTCCGACGCAGTCCCTCTTGCAAAGTCAGTTGCGGTTTCCATGCAAACCGTTTGAAAGTTTTTTCCGTAGATCCTGACCAGCGTTTAAGATCCCAGGATTTTCCCAAGGCCGTGTCCCATTGTACTTGGGAAAAGTGGAATTCATTTTTTAGCAGATTTTCAATTTCACCCAGAGTGGTCTGTGATCCTGAACAAACATTGTAGGCTTCTCCATAGTCCTGGGTATCGACGTCGGAAAGACTGGTTAAAATGATCTCGAGAAGATCATAGATATGCACGAAGTCTCGGGCCGTTTTTGCATCGGAGAGCTTCACGGGCGATTCTTGAATCAAACTATGGCAAAGTTGAGGGATCAGCCTTTGCGGGTGTTCCCCGGGGCCATAGATTGAAAACAGACGTAACGTGAAAGCGGGAAAGTGAAGTTGTTTTCCATAATATGAAATCAGGCCGTGACATTGGCTTTTAGCCAACGAATAGAGACTGTTACATTGTGGCTGTTGATCTTCTTTGGCTTGATCACAGTGACTTCCATATTCACTGGAAGAACCAAGGTGAATAAAGCACTGAACCTGAGCTTCTTTAGCAAGGCTTAAAAGATTCTCTAATTGGGTCACTTGCTTAAAGATCTCTGCCGATTCGTTTTGCCAAGAATAAGCGCCGAAGGTCGCCGTATGAATGACCGAGGTGATGCCTTCAAAATGCGGGCGAACGCTGTCATGGAGATCCAGGTCACAGAGTACCAGATGTTCTTTTGCTTTTTCAGTCAGACGAACATTCGAAGTGTTTTTGCCAGAGCTGAGGCCACGACAAGGGACGTCCGCCAAAGTGAGAATATTTAAGAGGTGGGACCCGATAAATCCGTGAGCTCCCGTCACTAAAATGTGACGATGACGAAGAGTCTGAGCTTTTTCAA
>NZ_JBLJBT010000011.1:0-54710 GCF_047637665.1 Bdellovibrio sp.
CAACTCAGCAACTCAGCAACTCAGCAACTCAGCAACTCAGCAACTCAGCAACTCAAGCCATAACTGCGCTTTAAATACCAAAAAACAAAAAATTTTTCTTTACATCTTGGTTACGTTGGGTCTTTCTGCGTGTTCTCTGGATGCGCAAATTATCAATGGGCGTTCGCTCAATCCAGAATTTGAAATTCAAGAACGCAAAGAGCCTGATTTCATTTACGGTGAGGTCGTAACCACCTATGGTGGCAAACCCGGCTATGAAGTCAAAGCCGTCTTCGGCGAAATCTCAGAAAAAACTAAAAGTTTAAATGGCAATCAATGGCAGCTTGAAGGAGTCTTTTATGAGTAAGGTATTTCTGTGCATACTTGCGCTACTCATGTTTTCATTGCCGGGCTTTGTAAGGGCTCAACATAAAGGTATTAACTTTCAAGCGGTGATTAAAAAGCCTGATGGGACTTACCCCAGCGCCAGCGGTTTGACGGTGACTTTGCAGATTTTAGACCCTGTGACGAACTGTGTTCTCAGGGAAGAAGAGCATTCCAGCAAAAATGTTTCTAACGGATATTTGAATTTGATCATCGGGGACGCGAGTGCCACCACTCCACTGGGGAAAAATCCCTCACCAGTTTTGTCGATTCCTGAAGTGATGGATAATGGGAAACAAAGAACAGGGCTAAAATGCGTTGATATTCATAACAATGTCGTCGCTAGTAACCAGACATATATTCCTTCCAACGTCGATCGCCGGGTATTACGGGTTCGTTTGAATATTCAAGGTGATGATGTTGTCGCGGACTTCAATATGCGTGCGGTGGCCTTTGCCGTGAATTCTGAAATGTTGAACAGTAAAACCGATACGGACTTTGTGAATGTCAACAATACCAAAGGTGTAACTCAAGATAATGTCGAAAGTATCTTTCAGCGATATACGAACTTAGATGCGATATTGAACAACTATACCAAACTGAATTCGTTGTTAGGGAACACCAACGGTGCCGGCAATAACCTGGGTGTGAATATTACCGGGAATGCCGCCACAGCGACCACGGCAAATAGTCTTGTCGGTGGCGTAAATTCTTTATTGCCAGCTCAAACTGGAAATGGTGGGAAATATCTTAAAACTGACGGCACGAATGTCAGTTGGGAAACAGCAGCCAGCAGTGGGGGGCTGACTCAAGTAGGAATCAATCTGCCCACAAGTGTATTTACAAATGGTGCTGACATCACGGCTAACGGTCAAGTCAGTGCCACTTTTACCAATCAAAATGCAAAAACTTTTTTTGCGGGGCCGACCAGTGGCAGTGGCGTGCCGAGCTTTAGAACTTTATCAACAGCCGACGTGGGATCGTTTGATACAGACGTCGATACGCGAGCTGATGCAAGAATTACCGCAGCTAAAGATACAGCGAATGGCATTGCGGGACTTGATGCGAGCACTAAAATTCCATTGGCCCTTTTACCGAATGATGCGGTTTTCAGTTCTTCAGTCAAAACGGGAACACTCAAATTAACAGGTCCGAGCAGCAACGAAATCCAGATCGCAGCTCCAACTTCGGGACTGACAAGTTATAATATCGCGCTTCCCACTGCCGCTGGAACCGCAGGTCAGGTTCTTAAGATTGATTCTGTATCAGGCGCAGATCTTAATCTTAAATGGGAGGCGGTCACTTCAAGTGGAGGCACACTCACCAGTGTGGGTCTAAGTCTGCCTTCAACTGTGTTTGATGTGGCGAACAGTCCCTTAGCTGCGGATGGAACGATTTCAGCAACGCTTAAAAATCAAAATGCGAACGTCATCTTTGCGGGACCATCCAGTGGCGGGGCCGCAGCGCCGGGTTTTAGGACTTTAACCGCAAGCGATATCCCTAGCTTGGGTTGGAATCAAATGACCGGGGTCCTTTCCAGTGAACAAATCGCCAGTCACACGCCGAGCTTTATTGCAAACGGTTTAGTGATGACGGGTGCGACCAATGTGGCAGAACCCTTGGTGCTTTCTCCGTGTGTGGGTGTGGTGAAATCAACCCTTGCGACGTATTCCTGCGCACCACTAGCCTCAACAGATTTAGCGACGGATATTATCAAAACAGGTCATATTGAAAATGGCGCGGTGACAGACGCGAAGATTTCAGGAACGATCAGCAGCGGCAAGTTACCGGTGGCCAGTGGCACGACGGATGGAATTATTAATCAGATCGCGCAGTCAATAAAAGGCGTGAAGACCTTTATTGACAATGCCATTTTCAATACAATCACGGCATCAGGAAATATCACGACCAGCGCAGATTTAGCCTCAACAAATATGACGGCTTCAGGCGTCGTCAGTGCCGACCGAATCAAAGTAGCAAATTCCAGCGCCACTTGCGATGGAACAACAGAAGGTTCTTTACGCTACAACACCACCAAAAAGAAAATGGAATATTGTAACGGCACGGACTGGACTCAAATATCTCAAGGTGTGATAGCGTCCTTGATTCTTGGCGCACCAAGCAGTGCTATTGTTAAATCCGGCCCTGTGACTTTTGATGTGAATTACGGTTCAGGAGTCGATACCGGCACAATTAATTTAACTCCAGCCCATGTTACCATTGCAGGAACAGCCACCGCAGGATGCTCGGTGACGGGGGTTGCTGGTGGCGGGATAACCCGAACAGTGACTGTAAATGGTTGTACGGGAACAGGTTCTGTTTATATCACGATTGCCCAAGGAACTGCGAACTCCACAACTGGGGACGCGGCACCCGCAGCAGGCCCGTCTGCAAGTTACTTGGTTGATAACACAGGCCCCAATGCACCGACATCGTTGGTGCTAGGTTCAGTGCCGAATAACTTCACGAACTCTCCCACGATAACCTACACCGCAGCGACAGATGTGGGGGGAAGCGCTATCGCTAAACACCAAGTGCAAATCAAGAAAACTTCAGATAGCAGCATCGTCAAGGCTTGGGCTGATCATGTCAGCGGGGCAGATATCAGTGGGCTTAGTTTGACATTTAATACGAACTACACGGTGGAAGTTCGGGCGCAGGATGCCGTGGGTAATATTGGTGTGGTGGCATCTGCGGCTTGGACAACCATCAACGACCCATGTCCAACAAATTACATTTTAGTTCCGGCTTTGGCTGGATATACGACGCAAGACTTCTGTGTCGCGCAGTATGAAATGAAAAGTAGTTCCGGTGCAAAATCTCAAGCCACAGGAAATCCTTGGGTCAGCATCAACAGGGACGATTCAAGAACAGCATGTACAGCTATCGGTGGTCAGTATGACTTGATCTCCAATGCTCAATGGCAAACGATCGCAAGAAACATCGAAACGGTGGCATCCAACTGGTCTAGCGGTACCGTGGGTACGGGGACCCTGGCGCGTGGGTGGGCCGCAAACACAGGCTACGGGGATGGCTGGACAAACTCCGCTGTCGCGCCGTCAACAGATAATAACTGTTTATATAATACGGGAGCTAATACTTGTGCTGCTACGGGAACACATCTTTATCGTAGAACGCACACACTTACGAATGGCAAAGTCATCTGGGACTTCGGCGGGAACGTCTGGGAGTGGACTCGTGACAACTACGCAGATCTAGGAGTGAACCCGGCAATCAGCGCAGCTTGGAATGAATTAGATACTCTTTCGGCGACAAATAAAGTGCTCTTCTCTTCAGCAAATGGAACATGGAATTCAACACAAGGTTTGGGACGAGCCTATGGTTCGTCCGCCGGGGCCGTCCTTCGTGGTGGTACCTGGAGCCACGGCGCGGCCGCGGGCGTGTTTGCAGTCGCTCTGAGCAGTGCGCCGTCGTACGCGAACACGAACGTCGGGTTCCGCTGCGTGTTCGTCCCGTGATCCTGCGGGGCGAAGCCCTGCAGTGGATCTGAGCCTGGCAGCCAGCAAGACGGCACGGCTTGTGACTTGGACTCTTGGATTTTGGCAGGGGCGGCGGCAGCCGACCCGGCTTTGAGGTGAACAAAAATGAGGTGTTAGGAAAAGATTCGGAAAGGAAATTTCCGAAAGTTTTTTCCGAAGAATCCCGCAAGGGCCTTTTTTTTGCTCAAAAAGGTGACAAAAGTTTGTTTATTTTCGGAAAGGGTGAGGGTTTTTCCGAAAGACTCGGAAAATTTCGGAAAGTTTCGGAAAAAATGGAGGTTGCGGAAAATTTTCGGAAATATATTTCCGAAACAAAAGTGGAGGGGTTGTGGCTAAAAAAACAGAAATCAGCGTCAGGGAGGCAGCACGGCAAATCAACTGTACGGAGCGAACAATTATTAATTTTATTAAGATGAAGCGTTTTGAAGCTCTGAAAGTGGGGCGGGACTGGTTTATTGACTATGCAAGTTTCGTTTCATTTGCGAAAAGATATGACTATGCCTTGTTAGACGAAGAAGAAACGTCTGCCGATGACTTGAGACCTCCAAATTCATCTATCGAAAGAAACCCCGAAAAAGATCTTGAAAAGTATCCGGTCGCCAAAAAGCGACATGGCAATATCGAGACATTGCGAGTGTATCAAATGTTTAAGGACATCTTTGAAAAAGGGCGCTTTAAAGCCGAATCCTCTCACCCGTGTGAATTAAGAATCACCAATCTTGGTGCCGGAGTTTTGGAAGAAATCGGCGCAGGCTTTTACGCCTTTGGCGCTCACATGAAACGATTGCATTATATCAATGCCCGGGCTCGTTTGGGGGCCATTATCGCGTTATTACACTCTGATGAAAACCTGCGGAAGCGGTGGCAGGAAGAAATCGAACAGATTGAAGAGCGACTCTTACCTGCCTTCGGTGCTCTTATCAAAAAATTAGAACAAAAAAGCTATCGAAATCAAAATGGGGAGCTGGCATGAGGGAACCCAAAGTCTTTTCTGATTCGTATCAATTTACAATCTGTCTTTTTGGCCGGACGAAAAGCTTTCCACGCAGTCTTCGCCCGACCTTGGGAAGAAAAATGGAAGAACTGTCACTGGAGATGACTCAGAACCTGCGTCGCGCCTTGATGACGCCAGTGAAGGCGTCCAAAGGATCGGGGCCGTCATTGCGACTTCGATTGCTAAAGACGGCATCAGACCATTTGGATGACTTACGGGTTTTGATGGATCTTAGCCGCGATCTGCAAGTTCTGCCGGTGGCGGCATTTGAAGAGCTGACCAAACTCAGTCGGCAAATTGGCCGTGAAATCGGAGGGCTTATTAAACATGCGGATGGTGAGGCATGACATTATTGGAGGAAGTATCAAGCTTTCAGAATCTTTATGAGGCTTATCACGAGTGCGCAAAAAGAAAACGTTCCTCCATGGGATTTCAAAAAAGTCGGTTTAATATCGGGGAAGGTCTTGTAGAACTCAGTGAGCAGTTACGAAGTAATTCCTATCAATGGGGACCCTATCGTGAATTTTATGTGTGTGATCCGAAGCGGCGCCTGATTATGGCCGCTCCCTATATGTGTCGTGTGGTTCATCATGCTATACATCGGGTGATCTTACCCTACCTGGATGTCTACTTATCGGATTCGGTGTTTGCTTGTCGTGAAGGGCGGGGGAATCGTTTTGCTTCTCAACTTCTTTTTCGTCGCTTGAAAATCTTGGGTCCACAAAGGTATACGTTGAAGCTGGATATCAGTCAGTATTTTCCTTCGATAAATCATGCACAGCTCTTAAAGCAGCTTGAAGCCCACTTGCCTGACGATAGTCTTCATCACCTTTTGGTAAGTTTATTGGCCTCCCATCCTGGCTATGCCCAGCGCGGTTATGGAATACCGATTGGAAATTTAACGTCACAGCTTTTTGCGAATTTCTATTTACGGCAAGTCGATCAATTTGCCTGCGAAGGTTTGAGTGTTCCCTATCACTGGCTTTCAGAGGCCGAGCTAAAAGCGGACGCATTTTATATCAGGTATATGGACGATATGATTTTGCTTGCCGACAAAAAAGAAAAGGTTTGTGAGGTGGCGGATCGTATCGTGCGTGAGATAACGCCGGAATTGGGATTAAGTATTCCTATGAGAAAAAGGATGCACATTGCCAGCGATCCGATTCCGTTTCTGGGCTACGTGATGGATCACGACAGTGTCAGGCCGCTGGCGCGAAATGCGCGTAAGATTAAACAAAAGATCGCTCGCATGGAGCGGGAAAATCAAAGACCCAGCTTGATTGCGCAGGTTAGAAATTCTTATGAGGCATGGATAGATTTGGAAGAAGAAGGGGGTTGAAGTTCTCAAGGGAGGTCGTTCGTCCGCCGGGGCCGTCCTTCGTGGTGGTAACTGGAACAACGGCGCGAACGCGGGCGTGTTTGCAGTCAATCTGAACAATGCGCCGTCGAACACGAACACGAACATCGGGTTCCGCTGCGTGTTCGTCCCGTGGGATGAGACTTGAAACGAATGAGCGCAAGATAGGACTGACAGCTTACGGGCTGTCGGCTTGCCATATTTACTGCTTAAAGAGTTTAGCTTTAGGCGGTTTCCAGGCAGTCCTGAACTTTGATCCCGGGCTGCATTCCAGGGGGACGTAAGTTCCCCTGGGGGTCCGAAAGGAATTTTGTATGCGGAAAGTATTATTTGTAGATAATGAGATCACCATGAAATTGGCTCTGGAGATAATCCTTAAGAGTCAAAATGACTTCCAGGTAATCTTTAAGCAGTTCGAAAAGGATGCCTTGGAGTTCGTAAAGGAAAATGAAATCGCCGTGATAGTTTGCGATTACAATCTAGAGTCGCAAACGGGGCCACAGTTAATAAAGATGGCAAAGGAAAGGGTTCCGAGCCTGAGAACCATCGTTATGAGTGGGGAAGACATTCAAAGCATCCGTGCCGCTTGCGAGGAGGCGGGCGTGGATCTGATCTTATCCAAAGGTAATTTGCACCAAACCTTGATTCCCGCTATCAAAAAACTTTTGGAGACCTAAATGAGTGGTGACAGCGAAAACCCCAAAGAGCGAAAGCTCAATCATGATCTCAAAGAGCTGGCGTTCTGGCTTCACACCCTTAAAGAGGCGTTAGATTCCGAAAACGTGAGTGAACCCGTTAGGAAGTTGGCTGCGGATTCTGCCAAGAGGTTGGAGGAGATTTTGGGATTCTTGAAGTCACCGCGTTGATTTCTTGGTTTTGCGAAGCTTAAGTCTTTCCACCTTCAACTTTTGATGGACGGCGGGCTTCGTGATCTTCAGAGCCTTTGCAACTTGGTCTAAAGACGAAAACTTTGTCGTCGCCTCTTCTAAAATTCGACGCTCCAACAGACTTCTTGTTTTTTTAAGTCCCGGAAACCCTGTGGATAAAAAGTCGGTGGGACTTTTTAAAAGAGTCTCGTGGTTTATAATGATTTCGCCCCTGACTCTTGAGGGGGTTTTGGTGCCTAGTAGATTCTGCCATGAGCCGATATCCACAAATCCATTGCCTTGTTTCGTGCCGCCTAACGACAGACGCAGCAGATCGTTTTCAATGCCGCGAATATTGCCTTCAATATTGTCCCGACAAAGATACTCTCGAAGCTCTTTTGGGAATGAAGCAAAAGACAGCTTTCGATCTTTATGTTCGGTATTGATTCTTGCAATGATAAGTTTAATTATATCGGGAAGATCCTCTTTGCGTTCTTCCAGCTTAGGCATTTCAATTGTCAGACTGATTCGAGCTAGCAAGTCCTGGCGGAACTTTCCTTGTTTTACTAACTCTCCCAGATCTTTGTTGGTAGCAAAAATAAATCTTGCGTTGGTTTTAAGAGACTTGGTTCCACCTAAGCGGGTGTATTCGCGCTCTTCTAAGACTTTAAGAAGCTTAAGCTGAATTGCGGGGGACGCATCGCCAATTTCGTCTAAAAAAATGTCACCATTGCCGCTGACCTCTAAAAAGCCTAATTTTACTTTGTTGCCAGCACCCGTAAAGGCATAGGGCTCGTGACCAAAGAGCTCGCTTTGTGCGGTTTCATCGGAAAGACTGGCAATATTCAGATTCAAAAACAGTCTTTCCTTTTGCCCTAAATATTTTGTGCGATATCTATTCAAAAGCCTTGCGACGGCCCCTTTTCCTAGTCCGGTAGCACCTAGGATCAGGACAGGGCGTTGGCTTTCCGCATAGGCTTCAGCTTGTCTTTGCAATCGTTGCATGACGGAAGAAGTGCTGATGAACTCGCCATAAAGAGAAGTGTCGATAGGGGTTGCCTTGCGTGTGGCTTCTTGAATTTCTGAGCGAGCCCGAGCGAGGCACTTTATAAGCACGGCCTCTCGGTGTTCGCTCATACCGTTTTCATTCCCTTTAAAAAGATAGTCGGCAGCTCCGGCGCGGATCGCAGTCGCAATTTCTAAAGGGCTTGGATCGGCCGTCATGACTACCACCTGGGTCAGTGGGCGTAGAGAAAGAATCTCTGGGATATGTTCGGTTCCCTTGATGTCTTTACCTTCGTCGCCGGGGCCGAGGTCTTTATCTAGAATCACAATATGATAGTTCTCTTCCTGAAGAAGTCGAAGTCCTTGCTTTAGGGTGGCGGCCTCTTGCAAGTAAACCTGTTCATTAGCGAGCTTTTTAAAAAGCTTTTCCACCATCATGCGGACGACCAATCGGCTGGCGGCTTGGTCGTCAATCACTAAAATTTTAACGATGCGAGAGTCTTCCATAGAATTCTTATCGGTTTTTGTAATGGTTAAGTAAAGTAAACTTTATGTGTTAAGTATTCTTTATATTTTACGATCTGTGATGATTTAGTGGAGTCTAAATTATTCATAAAACATATGTAATATCAATAAGATGTATTCCTTGTCCGGAAGTCGGAATGGCTTGGCATAAATGATGATTAAGAGCCTCTCAACGAGGGGGCTTTGTGAATCTATCAATAAGCTTAATAGGAATTCAAAAAACGCAAAAAAATAACTTAGAAAAATCATACGACCGCTGCCCAGCCTGCGGTTCGAGGGAACTTATTTGGGTACAACCTGAAACCCTGTGTGGAACCTGTGACTGGGAAAGTACATTCAGGTCCGTTCAAGTCGGGAAAATGGATCAAATTTTTAAAGCGTATAAGGAGCAATTTAAGGGGGACGTATGTTTTCTTTAACTCCGCTTCTTTTGTTCAAACCATTTCACAAACAAGGAGGTGCAAGTATGGAAAAACAAAATGTCAAGACAGGGGCAGGAACGGCAAAAATAAAAAGAGTGATGGCGCATTTATTGGGAGCTTCTAGTTTAGCCCGGCCCCCGGAAGAGTGGCAACGGCTGGAGGGCAAAAAGCAAATCAAAACTAGTGAACAAATTCGTGCTTACTTGGGGAATCACTGATGTCTCGAACATTTAAAGATCGCAAAGAGATTAAAGCCAGACGAAAAAAGTGCGGCGAACCCTTGTGGACGAAACGGTTTGAGCTGCACCACTACCAAGGGGGACCGAACCATAATGAAGATTTGGATCAATGTCCTCGATGCCACTCTCTCACCGATTTTATGAGCGGATTTATAAGTTGTCCAAGTTGTGGCTGGGGAAATTACTTTCCGGCGAATGGGCTTAAAGAGGAGGAAGAGGATTTTCAATACCAAACAGCGTCCTAAAAATAATTTTCACAAAGGAGGTGCGGAATATGAATAGTAATAACAATGTCATTCCCTTAAAGAAAACAGATCGGTTTGTTTTGTGTCGGGGCACGATGGGGCCTAACGATGAACTGCTGGAATACGAACAGGTTGGTGTGGCTTATCTTAAGCCCGGATCTAAAACCTTTCGCGTAAAGCTTTGGATGTTTCCGGGCAACCAGTATTTTCTGGCGCCAGAAAATGAAAACTCCACGACATACGCAGTGCTTTCATTGGAAGAGTATCACTCGCAAGTCAATGAGAAGAAGGCAAGTTGGCAGAAGGTGGGTGCCGGAGAGTTCATGGGCCTTCATATCAGAATGAAGTTTCATCTCTTGTCGGAAGAAGTGTTCCTTTGTCTATTTCCGGACGAAAAGCAATCAGAGGAGTTTTATGCCGCAAGTTAAGGGGCTGAAAAACTCGGAAAGAAGTTGTGCCATGTTGGGCGTTTTGCTTCTGATCCTGGCTTGCACATTAACGCCATTTCTTGCTCAAGCTTCCGTTGAGTCTTCCTTGGTGGGGATTCAAAGTAAGCTTACAAGAGTCATCCTTCCGGTTCTCTCTGTCATTGGAATTGCCGTAGCAGGCCTTTCCTTTCTTACGGGGCATGAGAACGCCAAGAAGCATATCATTTACGCGATTATCGGGACGATCATTGGCTTTGGCGCCCAGTCGATTTCCGATATGATTTCGCAGACGGTGAGGTAGTTATGAGCGATAGCCAAGAACTTCTTACGTCGAGTGTTCCGAGAACCCTGGAAACCAAAAGTAAAATTATGGGCTTCGAGCTTTCAGACGTTCTTTTGCTTTTACTGAATCTGTCCATTCAAAATCTTGCTTTCGGCGGAACTGCTATGAAGATTCCAATGGTCTTTGGAACAAGCCTTGTTCTGGGATTGATGTTGTTCTTTTTTAAAAGGGGAAAACCAGACAACTATATTCAGCACTATTTTGAACATCTTCTGTCGCCGATTGTTCGTTCAGCGAATGCCTCCGATGAATCATATAGGCCGCTACAGAAAGAGCACTCCAGTGAATAAGACGGCTTTGTGTGAATCTTTGCCTTACTGGGAGTTGGAGGGTGGTCCAACGCCTCACATGGTATTGTGGGACGGGTCTCTTTCAAGTGGAATCGAAGTCTTTCCTCAAGATATTGAGTGTCTCGATGCCTCTGGGATTAATCACATTGCCTGGAATTTACGAACCTTTATCAACTCTTTGCCGGAGAAGATAACGGGCCAGGTCTTTGTAAAAGTTGAAACCGAGTTTGGAGAGTTGCTAGAGCGACACGCGGGCCTTGTTCAGTCGTCGAATCCGTTTCTGAAAGAGCTGGATGAAAATCGTATTGCGCAAGTAAAAGGTCAAATTGAGAGAGAAGAGGTCTATCGTTCAAGAGTGTTTCTGTTTTTAAAAACGGAAGCGCCGGAGAAGCCCTCTTCCTTGTCGATGAAGAAGACACAGAAGTTTGCTCTTTCCTATGGAAATGACTTTGTGACGGCGTTGCAGGGGCTTTCTCAGGCACTGGAAAGTTCCAGGTCAGTCCTGGCGGCTGCGGGATTTGCGACAAAGTTGCTTTCTCACGAACAAATGACTTCTTTGATCTATAAGCACCTTAATCCGCAACGGGCAAAAGAACTATCGGCTCCGACGGTGGCAGCGAGACCGAATTCTTTAGAGAATGAATCGCCTCGCAGTCAGTTGGTATTTGGGGATTTGATCTTGGATCAAGACGACTTTGTACTGGATCGCACTCTTACAAGAGTCTTGTCCCTTAAGACTCTTCCAGAGTTGACCTATGCCGGAATGATGAATCTTTTTGCAAGTTTGAAGTTCAAATATGAAATGATTTTTTCATTTTATATTCCTGACCAGGCTTCAGAAATGAAAGGGCTGGAGCAAAAGAGGCGCATGGCCCACTCATTAACAAGTCATAACAATGGCAGGGTGAGTGATCTGGAGGGCGAATCTCGCTTGCATCAAACAACGGAGTTGATTCGGGAAATTATTGACACTGGGCAGCGGGTGTTTGTTGCCGAACTTCTGGTCATCTTGCGGGAAGAAAATACCGTTGAAGGAAAAAAGTCATTAAATCTTCACAGCAAAGAGGTTTTATCCCGATTCCGAAAGATGAGCGGGGCGGAGGGAATTCAGGAAACAGTCGGCTCTTGGAAGGTATTCTCAAATGAGCTGATCGGCAGTCCGATGACTCTTGTTCGTGGAAAGAAGATGAAATCGAACAATCTAGCGGATTTTCTGCCTTTGTATGGCGGAGATTTTGGAGATCATCGCTCGATGGTTCTCACTCACACTCGTTCGGGTTCACTTTACGCTCTTGATCCCTACGACTCGAAGCTTACCAATTATAACTCGCTTGTGACCGGCTCCAGCGGAACAGGTAAGAGTTTTACTAATAACTTCTTTATGCTCCAGCAAATTGCTCGCGGGGTGAAGTTATTCATTATTGATGTTGGGGGGAGCTACAGAAAGCTTACAGAGCTGATGGAAGGACAGTATTTTGAAATCAAACTTTCAGAAGACTATGCGCTAAATCCATTTCAACTTCAGAACCCCAGTGAAATCGTTTCCGGAGAGCGCATCAAGGCTTTGGTGAATATCATCGAGCAAATGATTGTCGATGACGGAGAAAAACTGACTCGCTTTGATCGAGTATTGATTGAAGAGGCGTTGACGACTGTCTTTGAAGAGGTCAGGAAAAAGACTCCTTTGCGATCCCCCCAAATTTCGGATTTTGCGAAGTATTGTGAGAAGTCGAAAGAAGAGGCTCTCAAGCGAGTTGCAAAGCTTCTTTATCCATGGATTGGAAATAGTGCTTACGGGAGACTGATTGATCGTCAAGGGCAGATCAGAGCGGACAGTCCTGTCGTCGCCTTCGACCTAAAGGGGTTGTCCCAATATCCTGATTTGCAATCTGTGGTGACGCTGATTCTTACTAATTTCATTTTGGATCAAGTGGAGAAGAACAAAGGGGTGCCGAAAAGGGTTCTTCTTGATGAGGCTTGGGAGCTGCTAAAGAGCAAAGCAGCAAGCTGCTTTATGGAATATGCGGCACGAACACTTCGCAAGACGGGATCAGGAATCACCTTCATTACTCAAGGTGTTGAGGAAATAGTTCAAAGTTCCATTGGATCGGCAATTTTGAACAACACCGCGACCAAGCTGATTCTTCAGCAGCAAGGTGATACGAAAGCTCTGCGCGAGACGCTGAAGCTCAATATTCAAGAGACTCGTTTGATCGAGAGCCTTGAACGCAAGAAAGGGGTTTTTAGTGAGGTGTTCTTGATGAAAGGCGATGCTCGTCAAGTTCTTCGCATTATCCCTTCCCCTGTAGAGTATTGGATTTCCACCAGTGATGCTGCCGATAATAACTATCTTCAGTCATTGCGGGATGGCGGTTTGACCCTTCAAGAGGCCATTGTTGCGGCGGCAGAGCACGCGCCCTTCGGCGTCGAGGTCATGCAAATGCGGGCGGTGGCATGAGGATGAAAATTCTTGCCGGAGCTTTTTCATTTATGATGCTCGTGGCTCCCGTATCTGCTCGTGCCGACCTTTTTGGTGGGGACGTTGTGGTTTTAACGCAGATTCTGGTTCAAACCATTCAAACTGTCCTTCAGCTTAAAGCCATCCTTTCCAATGGCGAGGACTCTCTGAATTTGATGAGAGACATAAACTCTGGAGTGCGTTCGGGACTTGATGTGATCCGCATTATCAACCCTAAATTCAATCCCGGAGTTTACGGAGACTTGAATAATGCGGACTCGGTACTCAGGGCTCTCCAAGATGTGTACGGCAGTGTTCCACAAGGCATGGATCAGGACCTTATGAGGTCTCAAGATCAGAGTGTCGCCGAAGTCATTTCAATGAATAGAAATCTTTACGACTATGCTGATGAAGTGGATCGCGAAAGAGACCGAATTCTATTTCATTCGCGAGTGGTGAGTCCTCAAGGAGCGGGAAAACTTCAAAATCAAGCGTTGGGCGTTTTAATTGGAGTAACGACCCAGTTGCTTCGGACACAGAGTCAGATGTTGAAGTTACTTGCGCAGAATATGGCCATGGAGAACCGGAGGGAAAAAATTCAGACAAGGGGGTTTCAAGAAAACTACCGGGATTTGTCTGATGGCCTTAAGGCTTTGCCAAAAGAGACTGCGTTGCCGCGTCTTAAAGGGGACGGACTATGATTCCAAATATGGACGTTTTGGGCTCATTAGTTCGTGACCTGCATCAGATGCTCTCGAATTTCTTTTATATGGCACTGCCCGTACTGATAGCGCTTTCGGTTTGTATAAGTGTTCTTAAGGGAGGTGGGCCAGATTACGTGGATGTCCTAAGAAGGGCCTTAGTTGCAGCTTTATTGTTGGCATCGTTTCCAGAGGTGTCTGGTTGGATCTTGGATCTTTGCGATGGCATTGCTAACAAAATTGACTCTATGGCTGGCCTTGAAGCTTTTATGAGAATGGCGGAAGAAAAATCTCGAAGCTATTCAGGGGCCCAGAACGTCTTGCTGCTTAAGTTTAATGATCTCTTTATCGCGGTTTTAAGCTTTGCAAGCTATGTGCTCCTTTATGTAGCCCGGTATCTGACGATAGCCCTTTATTATTTTTTCTGGGTGATGTTGTCGGTGCTCTCTCCGTTAATGATCCTCTGTTATATGTTTCCGGCCACGGCGGGAATAACGAAGGGACTTTATCGTGGGCTTATTGAAGTGGCGTCATGGAAGATTATCTGGGCAATTCAGTCGGCCATGCTCGCGGCCTTATCTGTTGGAAATATATATAAGACGGAAGGGTCTTATATCACTCTGACTGTTTTAAACTTCGTAATTGCCATTGGGTTGCTGTGCACTCCAATGCTTGTGAAGTCCCTTATTGGTGGAGGCCTACAAAATGCCGCTTCTACCGTGGGGTCTGTCGCAGCGGCATCAATGATTGCTTTGCCAACCAAGGCAGTCAAAGTGACCACGGTTTCAAGAGAGATACTTGCAAATAGCCACAAATACTTTTCATCAAAATTAAAATAAGGAGGTCTATATATGGAACATAATACTTTAACCGTTAGAAAATATCCGAAGTTAGTACAGGATTTTGCGACTGAGAACTTTAACTTAAAAGCTCTGAGTGCCGCATTGTTGGGTCTGTCATTTGTGCTTTTAATCCTAGTGGTCTATCTGGTCAAAAGGGGCCCCGAGGTTATTGCCCTGGATGGCAGTGGAGAGATTGCGAAGATTGAGATCAAGACTACGGATGTACAGATTCAACGGGCCGCTGAAGAATACCTTTCCTATCGTTACAAATGGAGCCCTGAAAGTATCAGTACTCAGCTAAAAAAAGCTGAGTACTTCATTGATCCGACCCTTGTGGGATCTTTTCAGAAGTCGATGATGGAGGTGCAGAGATTTGTTAAAGAAAAGAAAGTGACTCAAAGGGTCTATCCTAGTGGTGTCCACGTGGACTTGAAGGAAAAGAAGATTGTCATTCTGGCTGATCGTATTACTGAGTTTGACAGTCTTAATGCGGCAACAAAAATGAAGGTCGTTTTGGACTTTGTGGTTGGAGATCGAACGACTTTAAATCCATGGGGCATTTACATTAGAAAAGAAGCTGAAGGGGAGTCCCATTGAGAGTCGCACTACTCATTCACGTTGCAGCTTGGTTGTTGGCCAGCGTGTCGGTTGCAAACGTCAAAACGATGACGCCAAAAGGGGACGAAATTCTTGAGATACGGACAGCTTTGGGAATTGCTACAATTATTCAAATTCCTGACGCCATTCAATCTGCCATCATTGGGGATCAATCGGCCTATCGCATTGAGTACATTGATAAAGCCGTGACAATCAAGCCGTTAAGATTTGGAGCGAAAACCAATCTTTATCTTTTCACTAAGGAGAAGCGTTACAATCTGCGATTGTCTGTGGTTCCTCAGTCGTCAGCCTTTTATATTGTCTATATTAAAAAGCAAGATGTAGGCACGGGACTATATTGGTTCTCCAGTGGACGGTTGGTTGCAGGTAAAGATCTGACGTTGAAGCTTGTTCGCACGGGCAACACCGGAGATGGTTTCGTTCTTTTGGACATGGAATTGCTGGCAAAAATGCCTCTAAAAATTCAGACAAGTGATTTTTGGATATGGCAAGGGAAAGAATCAAAAGTCATTCACAGCCTATTTCTATCACAGACCCAAATTAAGAAAAATCAAAAGACACTGGTTGGTATTTCCATTCAAAGGTCGGCCCTTGCTGGTCAGCCGTTGATTCTCGAATTAAGAAGGCGAGATGAGAGTTTGCGCCTTGAAATTCCCAAGGAAGTGCTATGGAGATAAAGCAGACGGCATTTCAAGCTGCGAAAAATGTCTGGAGTTCTCTCAGGAGACTATTTGTTAGAAAGACGTCTTTTAGCTCCAAGACTGAGTTGCGGATCTCTTCGTTCAAATGGCTGGGACTTACCTTTGTTTTGGTCTTTGTCTGCGTTGTTCTGTTGATGCCGAACGAAGTCCCGGTTCAATTTATCGAAAAGATCGATTCTAAGAAGAACACAGTAGATGCCAATGGCGTTGCTGATGCGGCACCGTCACAGAGGTCTTCGAGCAATCTTTGGGCGGCTCCCCGAAGGGATTCTTATCGTGGGTCTTCAGGCGGCAGCCCACAGGTGAACTACAACACGGCAATGGTTCTTGGCACTTCAGGGAATGCAAAGACGCAGCTTCGCGCGGGTATTCGTTTACCTTTACGAATCTTGGATAAGGTCGTCGTATCACAGGAACCAGTTCCGGTTCTTGCTGAAATGATTTTAGATGGAGAGACTGAATCTGGATTGAGATTACCTGCTGGGACGAGGTTTTACGGGGAGGCGTCTTTTTCCAAAGGGGCAGATAGAGCAAACATTGTCTTTAAACAGATTTCTTTTCCCGATGGAAAGATTAAACAAATATCGGCGAAAGCTCTCGGGAAGGATGGGCAAGGTGGTGTGCCGGGGCGCGTTTATTCTGATGGAACTAAAAACACGGCAGGCCAAGTTTTGACTACCTTTGTAGGGGGCCTTGCGGCTGGCAGCGTACAGACTGATATGTTTGGACGGTCCCAAGGGGGGATTGGTAACGGACTTCTCAATGCTGTTGCTGAGACCGCGAGGGGCAAAGCTCAAGCTTATGGAGAAAACCTCAAGACCGAAAGAGAATGGCTTGAGATTCAACCGAACGAAGAGTGCGATGCTCAGTTGTTTGAGTCCATGGATCTGCAAAACGGTGGTTCTGTTGAATAAGGACAAGGATCAGTTTGCCGTTCTAATCTTGATTGTCCTGTTCACAGCGTTGGCATTGCATAATTTTACGCCTCTTTTGGTTGCTGGCATGATCCGGCATCGCCACATCACAGCCCTAGTGATTTCGTCGTTGGTTTTATATTGTTACTGGAAGCTTAAAGGAAAAATGCAAAAAGTTTCCAAAGAGAAGGAGGTCTCTAGTCGTCTTCATCGAGCTACATCATCAGACAGTATTTTTCTTGGAACATCGGCGGCAGGAGAGCCCGTCTATATTCCTTTAGCCGCTAGACGTATGCACGCACAGGTTGTTGGGACAACGAACGCTGGCAAAACCGAGTCTGTGATTTTACCCTGGGCGATAGACGACATTAAGAGTGGCCGTGGATTTATTCTGATTGACGGCAAGTCAGATCGGGGATTGCTTGATAAGATATACGCTTATGCTGTGAAGTATAAGAGGTCAAAAGACTTCCGTATGCTGTCCTTAGTTAATCCAGAACTGAGTTCAAACATCAATCCTTTAAAAGGAGGCTCTGCGGATGAAGTGACCGAGAGGATCTTTGCGGCCTTCAATTTTGATGACGAGTATTACAAAAATCTTCAATACGAAGTTTTAAAGCAAACGCTTTATTTGTTTGAGAAAGCCGGTATCACGCCGACCTTCAATAAGCTTATTCAGGCGATTACGAACCCGGTTGTCATGCAATCGTTGCAAAATAAAACTGACGATAAGATGTTGTCGGCATGGGTGACAAGATTCGTGGCTCTTTCCAAAGAGGATCGGGAAAAGAGAACAAGTGGTCTAGTTAATCAACTTGGACACTTTACCTCTGGAGAAACGGCGGTTCTTTTTAATGCGGACGAGCCACAGATAGACATTGAGCACGTTATGCGCGAGGGGCTGATTGTCTATTTTCAGCTTCCGGTTCTGAAGACTCCAACTTTGGGGAAGGCAACGGCGAAGTTAGTGCTTCAGTGCATTCAAAGTTCAGTTTCATCAAGACACCTTGATGAAGACAAAAATGTGCCATTTTTTGGGGTCTATCTTGATGACTTTACGGAATATTTGATCCCCAGCTTTGTGAGCCTTTTGAATAAATCAAGAAGTGCCAATGTTGGAGTCACATTTGCGCACCAAGCCCAAGGAGACTTGGGCGCCTTGGGCGAAGACATCAAGAATACGATTCAGACCAACTCAAATCTTAAGGTTTTTATGCGGACTAATGAACCTGAGACGGCGGAATACTTCTCTCGTCTGATCGGAACGAAGGATGGCATTAAGAAGACGGAGAGGCAGAAAGCGGGGCTTCTGGGAGATGAGCGAACAGGGGATGGATCTGTTAGGGATGTTGAAGAATTCATTTATCACCCGAACCAATTTAAAAGATTTTTAGGCACGGGAGATGGCGTGATCGTTGTTCCATTTTCCGATGGAAGTCTTTCAACTCAATTGAAGTTTCAGATGCAGCCGGATCTGAAGTCTCAAAAATTACCAAAAGTCGCCAAGCTTCCGATGTCGTACTTAGAGCTTGGTAGAGGAAACTCAGAAAGGAGGGCTGCATGAGGATTGCTTTTTTCTTATCAATTTTATTTTTAGGAGGATGTGCAACAAAGCCTCTTTGTATTAACAGCAATGATGGATTTCGGTCTGTCCTTGATCCAGACAGAGATTGTTCGGTGAGAATTCGTCAGGTCATTGTGGGGTCGGATTTAGAACTTCCAAAATCATTGTCTTTTAAATCCTCAGACACCCAGTGGAGTTACCGCTGGGTGGAAAGCTCTTTCAAGAATGGGGCATTGGAATTGGGACACTTCGTTTTGATTCCAGCGGGGCAAGGGGGCTCTCAGTAGTGGATAATTTGGAAGTCCGTGAAAAGTGCCTGCAGCTTACTAAGAAATTCGGTTTTGTACCGAGGGCCGTGGTATGGGACTTTATCTGTCCGAAGGGAAGAACAGCCAGATACAAGCACTGGCGTGAACTTCAAAAGTCTCCGTTGTTCAGTCCGTACATTCTCGGAAGTGGTTTTCCTGAGTACCTGATATTGAGTCAGAAGGGTCGAAGTTTGGTGGGCATGGATGCCTTGACGGAAGTTCCGACGGTTTATCTGGAGCATGATGAAATTGTGATGCGATTCTTTCTACTTCTTCAGGATATGGGTTTCCTTGAACAGTCTTGGTCGGAAGGCGAGCTTCGGATGGATCGAGTCCTTGCCATTAAAAGCTTAGGGGACGGTGTCCTTGCAAAGTTGCCGGATCTTCTTTTTGACTTAAAAATGGAGGGGACGCCAGTTCGTTATGCGCTGGAGATTGAGCGAACAAGGAAATCCCAGGGGCGTTATCAGACGATGAGAAGGGCTTATCAACGGGCAGATAATGTGGATGTTCTTCTTTTTGGAGTTGTGGAAGAACGGATTGAGGAATTGATCCAACGAGAAATTGAAGAAGCGGGACTGGAATTTTACGGCAAGGACATAGGATTTTTTGATTTGGCCGAGTTTCGCGACAAAGAGCTTCACGCGACATTGCGAATTGCAGGTAAGGAAATTTCACTGCGTGACTATTTCCTTGCAGTGGTCACTGGTAATTCCGCGAGCGCGGATTTTAGGCGACACGGTGTCCGCGCTGAATTGCGAGAAGTCTCAAGTGCATCTTGATTCTAAGTTGTCGGAATCAGATAACAAAATTCGGGACCGCCCACCCCCATCCCCCTCCTGCGGTTTTTTGACCACTCCCTCCCTACGAGAGGAAGTGGTCAAAAAAACGGGGGATGGGAGTGGGCGGAAGAAAGATAAGAAATAAAAATAATAAAGAGAGTGATAGAGAGAGGAAGAGATACAAAACACAAAAACAGGAATCAAAAGAGGCAGGTAGAAAAACTGATGGCTGCGGAAAAAGTCTGTAGGGGCGAGCGAGGCAGCGTAAAAATGACGGACAAAGAAACTACCTACCTCTTCTGATTCCTGAAAAATTGCGCATGAGAGGTTTGCGTTTCGAGCAGCACGGGCACTTAGCGACCCACAGCTCAACGCAAACTCCTCCGATCCTAGGTTAGAGGGGCGGCTCGGGAAGACTTAAGTTTTTAGAAGTTTAAAGTCTCGCCGGGGGCAAAACACATTTTACAAAGGAGGTTCATTTATGAGTCAAAGGGAGGAATTGGTCGCAAAGATCACGGTAACAAAAGAAGCAGAAGAGGCTGTTAGCCAAGTCGTTAGCAAAGTGAATGATGGTTTTGATGCGGGTCGCGTAAATCGACAAGATGTGGCAAGTTGGATTTTAACTCGTTTTATTGAGAGCTTTTCTGACGTCGAAATTCAGCAGATTCGCGGTACCTTTTTTAATGAAATTGCCTTGTTAGAGGCTATTCTAAAAAAGGCAAAGCAAAATGGCAGTGTCCCAACAGAGCTTAAAGCTGCTTTAATGGGGCAAATGAATATAACCTCTAATGCTCCAAGGAAGGGCAAAAGAGGCTTGACTGAGAAGTTAACCAATGGTCAACTTGAAAGAAATGAGGAAGCAGCGTGAGTTCTGCAAGATTTAGGAAGATTCGCGAGAAGTTGGAATTGACTCAAGGAGAGTTGGCAGAGGTCTTGGGGTTATCAGGGAAAGAGGTTGTATCCCGTATTGAAGCTGGCACGCGGAACCCAAGTAAATTGGCAATGGCCGTTATGGAAATACTGGGGGAGTCCTCGCCTCGTAAAGCCAATGAGTTAATTGAACTTTTGAAGGCTCACGTTGCGAAGATTACAAAGGACTCTAATGAGTAGGGGGCGTAAGCCCGATCCCCTATCGCTGGTGGCTGATGATATCGAAGTCGTTCTGATTCCTAAAGTCGAATCGGATGCTTCATTTGAAGAACGAACCCAGGAAGTACAAGAAATCCTAAAGAAGGTTCTCTTGCTGGCGCGGAAAAAGGGAAGACCATCGCGAAAGGAGGATGAATATGAACAAGCAGCATAAAATTGGCGCATATATCCGAGTCTCAACTGATAAGCAGGTACAAGTCTTTGAAGGGTCGCTTGATACCCAAAAATACCGCATGGTGGAGTTCGTTAAGAACCGCAATAAGGAATTAAGTAAATGGGGTGAGATCGTTGAGTTCTATGTCGAGGAAGGCCTATCGGCAGGAACGGACAAGCGTCCCCAGTATCAACGAATGATGGCAGATGTTCGTAGTGGAAAAATCAATTTGGTTTTAGTGCATGATATTTCTCGCCTGAATAGAAGTACCCATGACTTTCAGGTTCTTTTAAAGGAGCTGGAAAGATATGGCGCGAGCTATCTTTCAATGAAAGAGCAGTTTGATACATCAACACCCGCGGGGCGCTTGATGATGAACATGGTCGTGAATATGGCTCAATTTGAGCGCGAACAAACTTCCGAGAGAGTCTCCATCAATTGTCATTCGCGCGCGGTTCGCGGGTTGGTCAATGGGGCTCGTTCCATTCTTGGTTATGATCGCCACCCGGAAAAAAATAGCTTACTCGTTGTCAACGAGGAGGAAGCTAAAGATGTGCGATTGATTTTTGAAACATTCCTTGAGCAAGGAAGTATCGCGAAGACTCTTAAGGTCATTAATAGTCTTAGAATGTCGCCGAAGATTGCGGTGTCCGAAGCGCAAAAAGGAATTGAAAAGTCACAATGGAGCCATACGTCTTTAAAATTGACTCTTGGTAATATTGCGTATGTCGGTCTAAAGGAAGTGAATAAAAAGAATAAAAATCAGGAACAAGATTTCTTGAAGCCCTGGCAGAGGTATCAAGTCGTAAAGGCCTCTTGGCCCGGAATTGTCCCAAAGAGAATCTTCGATGAGGTCCAAAAAGTGCTTGAAGAAAATATGCTTCTTGAACGTCGCAGGATGTCTGCAGCGGAGTTCCGGGTATTTCTTCTTTCCCAGAGACTTTATTGTAAAGAATGTGGTGGGCGTCTGCATGGGCATTCTGCTCATGGTAGGGATGGCGTTTACAGGCACTATACCCATTCCGGAAAAATGAAGGACATTAAATGTTCTTTTAAAAGAGTCCGTGCGGATAAGCTTGAAGAAGTGGTCATCAAATATCTGTCCACAACAATTTGGCAGGCCGGATATCTTGATAAGATCGAGATGGCCTTGGTTAAATCAATCAAGGAAGAACCGCAGATATTAAAAGAACGATCAGACAATATTCAAAAGACTCTTGCCGACATTGATAGTGAAATTTCAGCGACTTTCCGAATGCAGGCCAAGCTGCAAGAAGGAACTGAAGCTTTAAAGCTCGCGGTAAAGCATTTGGAGGAATTGGCGGAAAAACGAAATGACCTAAACTTTTTACTTTTGGATGTGAAAGCTCAAGAAGAGGGGCTTTTGGATGCGAAAGAGGTGGTTCATGGAATTAAGGAACGTATTTCGGAGTTCAAAAAAGGGTTCTCGAAGACCGCGCCCGCAGTGCAGAGAAGACTTCTAAGAAAAGTTATTGGGAATTTGACCTACACGCCCGGCAGACTTGAAATCGAATTCAATCTTTCGGAGGCAAGGGCGGACAATGTTATTTCGATAAATAGAGGTAAAAATAAGAAAACAGAGCAGATTTTGGACATGAGCAGGCCTCCAGCGTTGCCCCCGAGGGCTGCCGGATCGGATTTGAGTCTGCCGTTTGTAAATTTGCGAGATGGGTTAAATGGATGGGGTGGCAGGACTCGAACCTGCGAATGACAGAATCAAAATCTGTTGACTTACCAACTTGTCGACACCCCAACAAGATGACTTGCGAATCGCTAAATTACGGATTTTGGGGACGAAAAGCAAGGTGAGATACATTGCGTCAATGCATGATGCGGTGGGGACTGAAGAAAAGAAGCAGGCACCTTAAAGAAAAAGCCCGCCAGGTTGGCCTGGAGGGCTAAAAGGGTCCATGGGGTTTGGAAGCCGCCGTCGACTTGTTTTCTCCACATAAAAAAACAAGCTGGCGTGTGAGCAGGGAACTTCCCCTAGTAGTCTTCGCCGTAGTCGCTGTTAGGCGCTTTCTGGCGTTTCAGATTTACTAAAGTTTCTCCCATGGATTTTAATTCTTTTTCATAAGCTTCAAAAACCAGATCCTCGATCATTGTGCGAGTTTCCTGGTTGAGCGGGTGGGCAATGTCGCGGAACTGGCCGTCCTTGCGCTTTTTGCTAGGCATTGCGACGAAAAGGCCGCTGGTTCCTTGAATGACCTTCAAGTCCCTCACCACAAAACAGTTGTCGAGAGTGATTGAAACGTAGGCCTTGAGTCGGTCCTCGTTGACTGGGAATACTTTGACCTCGGTGACTTTCATAGAGTCCCTTTCTTGTTGCCATTCTTAGTTGCACACCTGGAGCCATACTATGGTCCAATTAACTTCTCGGCGACGCCCAGAAAAACTAAAGACCTAGGTCGAGGAATTTTTTAATTTGCCGGTAAGGAGTTACCACTGTGGCTCTTTTTGAGACAAGTTGCCGATTGGTAAAGCACAAAAATACAAAAGCCCCTCGTCGGAGGGGCTTTGTGGGGCGCCGTGGTTAGAAAATGTCACCAGGCACCTTTTTTAGTTGGCTTCGATGTTGATGATTTGGATGCGTGCGTTGCGAGCAATGCGCAAGGTGTTCTGTCCTTTTTTGAGGTTTTTAAGTACGTCTTTGCTAGAGTCCACGGGCTTCTTGTTTACGTCAAGAACGACATCCCCCACGCGAAGTCCTCCTCGGCTGGCAACAGACGCGCGCTCTGTTTCGATGATCACGGGTTGGGTCATATCTTCAGGAAGGCCCCATTCTTTACGAAGTTCTGGAGTGGGGTCAATAACTGTGAAGCCCAAGTTGAAAGGAGCCTTTTGACCTTGGTAAGTTTTTGCTTGAGCGGGCCTGACACGGCGGTCGTCTGCTCTTTCCGCGACACTGACATTCACGTTCATGTCTTTGTTGTTGCGGATAATCTTTGCTTTCACGGTTTTGCCAATAGGGGCGTCACTCACGGCATCGATCAACTCTAAAGAGCTGCGGATCGTTTTGCCGTTAAATTCAGTCACGATATCGTAAACTTTCAAACCGGACTTAGCTGCCGGGCCACGAGGATCCATGTTGGTGATCACAGCACCACGCACGTCACCCAGTCCTAGATACTCGGCCGCTTCGGGATCTAGATCCCCCAGAGCCGCGCCAATGTAACCACGGGCGATGCGGCCTTTGCTTTCAAGAGTTGGCAGGATGGTTTTCACGTCATCAATCGGAATGGCAAAGCCGATCCCTTGCGCGCGAGCATCGATCGCCGAGTTCACGCCGATCACTTGGCCTTTGGTGTTCACCAAGGGACCGCCTGAGTTTCCAGGGTTGATGCTAGCGTCAGTTTGGATCAGAGGGATTTTATTGATCTCGGTGATGTCCCGCCCTTTGGAGGAAACGATTCCCTTAGTCATCGAGTGCCCATGGCCAAAGGGATTCCCGAACGCCGCGACCCATTCGCCGACTTCAAGATCTTTGGAAGATCCCAAAACCGCCACGGGGAGTTTTCCTTTCGGCGCAATCTTAATCAAAGCGATGTCCGTTCGCTCATCACTTCCAATCAGAGTTGCCTCGTAGATATCCTTGGAGTTTTCACTGAGCTGAACATTGATGATGTCAGCTCCCGCAATCACGTGGTTGTTGGTGATAATCAAACCGTCTTCGCGAATGATAAAGCCTGTTCCCAAACCAATCTGTTGAGGGCGCTGTTGTTGCTGCGGCTGTTGCATGCGGAAGCCATAAAGTTGTTCCAGCATTTCCAACATGGGGTCGCGACCGCGCGGCATATTTTTAGGTAAAGCCGTCGTCGAGATGTTGACGACCGCAGGGTTGATGGCTTTTGCCAACTCCACAAAAAGATTCCCAGGCAAAGGCTCACTCAGCTTCAGCTTGGGAGGATCTTTGGGAAGGCTTTGTGCTTGAGTTGTCGGCGCCGCCAAAATAAAAGCCAGTGCAAGAAATAACGATTTTTTCATACAGTTCTCCTCTAGATGGAAACGTACTTCATTTGCAAATCACTGATTAAGTTTTCCAAAAATTTGGCTTCATCGCCAGAGAGATTTCCTTTGGTCTTCTCTTGAAGAACCAGCAGAAGGTCGATATTAAAACGAGCCATGTTCTTATCTTTGCTCACTTCTCCCGACTGAGGATGTGGAGCTAGCCCCATGGCCATGACAGCCGATGAAGCAATAGACATAATAAGTACTGAAAAAGAGGCTTCTAATTTTTCACCCATAATAACACCTTGTCTAAATGTGAGCTTTGAAATCTCCCTGTCAAGGTCGCGAGTTCATTGCGAATTAGATAGGATAGTAGCCCATCAACTTCTGCAAACGCACCTCAATGGCTGGGTGAGATTTCAAAAATAAATTCTTTTGTTTAAAACCCTCGGGATTCACCATGAAAAGGTGACTTGTGCAGGGGGGAACTTCCAGAGGCATGGTTTGCGCCAGTCCCTCCATGCGCCACAAAACTTCGCCAAGGCGATGGCGGCTGTCCAAAAGATGGGAAGCCATCAGGTCATTTTCGAAGAAGGACTTTTCAACCACCACGCACTTGATAATGAACCAACCCACCGGAGAAAGAATGGGCATAAAAAACTGCAATTTATAAGGTAAAATTGAATCCAAAAATTGCCCCAAGCCCACAACAGAGTTCGCGAGGGCGCTGCTCACGCCAAATGCAAAAGTATCTAAACGACGGATGTGACACAGTTGGTGGGCGACCACGGATTCTAGCTCGTCATCATTTAACTTTTGCAGAAGGCCGGCCGTGAAACCTAAAGAACCTCTCTTCCAAGAGTGTCCCACGCAGAACGCGTTAGCGGAGGTGTGGGGGGTGATATAAATCGCGGGTGCTGGCATATGAAGTTCGGCCGAAAGCCTTTGCACCTTGTCGATAAGGCCCCAGGCATCTTGTCCTTTGACTCTTTTGGCATTGAGTTTTGCAAGAACGCGACTTTCTCCGTAAAAGAAGACAAAGAAGTTCAAGGTGAGGGCGAAGAGAAATCCTATCAACAACCCTAGTCGTTCGCCCAACTCATAGCCCAAAACGAGCAGCGCGAGGGAACTTGTGAGAATAAATATCCAGACTTTTGTATTGTTGTTGATCATATAAAATTTGTCCCACTTTATTGGTCCCTTGGCAAGGGTAGAGGAAGCGCTGCTTTAGAAAGTCTAAGCTTGCGAACTTTAAGGGAAAACTGTGAAATAAGTAAGTTAATCTCTTTAGGAGGATACAGCGTGAGTGAAGTTGACATAATGGCCCTCAATGCCGCGATCAAGCAAGAAAGCCAATTCATCGAAAAAATGATGGCTGAAATCAACAAAGTTGTCGTTGGGCAAAAGGAAATGGTGGAGGGCATCATGATGGGTCTTCTCACCGGTGGACACATTCTCTTAGAAGGTGTGCCAGGTTTGGCGAAGACCTTGACGATTGCGACCGTTTCTAAATCCATCTCTTTGGACTTTCAACGGATTCAGTTCACGCCGGATCTTCTGCCCACAGACCTCATCGGGACGATGATCTTTAATCCAAAATCAGGAGAATTTGCTCCGCGCAAGGGACCCATTTTCACCAATATCGTGTTGGCTGACGAGATCAACCGCGCCCCTGCGAAGGTTCAATCGGCTCTGCTAGAGGCGATGGCAGAAAAGCAAGTGACGATTGGCGACGTGTCTTACAAGTTGGCAAATCCCTTCCTGGTATTGGCAACGCAAAATCCTTTAGAGCAAGAAGGAACGTATCCTCTTCCCGAAGCCCAGATGGATCGTTTTATGTTTAAGATCAACGTCGTTTACCCAGGTAAAGGCGAGGAACTTGAGATTCTAAACCGCATGGGCACGAACGAAAAGCCTGAAGTCAATGCGGTGATCTCTAAAGAAGATCTTCTGCGGGCATCACAGCGGGCCGATCAGGTTTATGTTGATAACAAAATTAAAAACTACATTGTCGAAATCATCATGGCTTCGCGTAAGCCCGGTGAATACGGTTTGAGCCGTATCGCCAATCTGGTCAATGTGGGTGGTTCACCACGTGCGACGATCAGCTTGTATCGCGCGGCGAAGGCTCATGCCTTCATTCGTGGTCGCGGTTATGTGACGGCGGAAGACGTGAAGGCGATCGCTTATCATGTGATGAGACATCGTTTGATTCTGACCTATGAAGCGGAAGCGGAAAATATTAAAACAGACGACATCATCAAGGAAATCTTAAGTCAAATTGAGGTGCCCTAGTGAGTTTGCCTCCTGAGGTCTTAAAGAAAGTTAAACTCTTAGAGATCAACACAAGGAAGCTTGTGAATAATCTCTTTGCGGGTGAATACCACACGGCCTTTAAGGGCCAAGGGATGACTTTTGCGGACTTCCGGGAGTATGTGCCGGGCGATGACGTGAGAAGTATTTCCTGGCCGCTCACGGCTCGAACGGGGAAACCCTATATTAAAACTTTTGAAGAAGAGCGTGAGCTGACCTTGATCCTTGCCGTGGATGTCAGTGGCTCCAGTGATTTTGGAACGGGTCCTTATTTTAAGGGCGAAGTGATGACTCACATGGCGGCGCTCTTGGCTTTTTCTGCGGTTAAAAACAACGACCAAGTGGGGTTGTTACTTTTCAGTGACCAGGTGGAACACTTTGTTCCGCCCAAAAAAGGACGGGGCCATGTGCATCGTCTGTTGCGGGATCTTTTTTATTACCAACCCAAAAGTCATCGCACAAAACTCTCTTCCAGTTTTACCTATTTGCAGGGAATTTTAAAGAAGCGAGCCACCATTTTTGTTTTCAGTGATTTTATGGACGAGGGCTTTGATCAAAGTCTTCGTTTGTTAGGAAGAAAACATGACGTGGTTGCGTGCGTGGTGAATGACGCCGCAGAATATTCTTTGCCGCAAATGGGTGTCATCGAGGTCCAGGATGCGGAAACGGGAGAAGTGCTGACGGTGGACACCTCTTCGGCGAGCTTTCGCGCTCAGTATGAGGAGTCCGTTTTAAAGCAAAAAGACCAGAGAGATCGGTTGCTGCGTTTGTCGCAGGTAGAACGTGTGGATGTGAGATCCAGTGAAGATTATGTGAATCCCCTGGTGGCATTTTTTAAGAAGAGATAGTGATGGCAACGATTCAGTGTAAAACAGAGATCCCTGCTGTCGCGGGGTTAAAAGACAACGAGCTCACCGTCGGGCGCGAGTTTCTTTTAGTCTGTGACGGGGAGTTCCCGAAAAATCTTGCCCAGGAAAAACTTCAGTTTATTTTAAAACCCGAAGAAAAGTATCAGATCCATCTTTTGGGTTTTGAGTTCAGGTCCCCGACTCAGGCGGACATCAAGATCACGGCCTATAAGGCCGGTCAATTTCAGTATCAGGATCTTCAGTTGAGTGACGGCACCAACAGTTTGAGTTTGGGGCCGGTTCAGTATCAGGTTGAAAGTGTTTTGCCGAAGCCCGAGCCGGGACAGCCGGAAACCAAACAAGAGCCTTATGGTCCCGTGGGACCTGCACAGATGCCGGTGCCTATGCTTTATTGGGCCCTGCTGGCGGGACTTGTCGGTGTGGTTATTTTGATTTTTATCAGCAAGATCTACCGTACGGTGCAAAGACGAAACATGCTGGAACGACTTAAGGAGCACGACTCTGCGTTGACTCCGTTGGCGCAGTTCCATCAAAGTTTCCGTCGCTTGCAAAGAAGCAATACCGTGTTCTTTGGAACGCAGGCGGAGGAAGATCATATCTTTCAATGCCTGGAAGAAACGCACAGCATGTTTAAGCTTTATTTGACCCGTCGTTATCAAGTTCCTGCCATAGAGTGGGGTGACCGACTGGTCTTAAAAGATCTTAAGAAACATCATAAAAAAATGTTCCAGGAATACGGCGACGAACTTAAAAAACTTCTTAAAGAGTATGAGCGCGGCTTTCAAGACAAGGCCAACTTAAAAGAGCGGGATGTCTTGAATATTTCCACGCACACGCGTGTTTTGGTTGAAAAGATGGAGAGAATGCCATGACTTATCATTCTCTTTGGGCTTTTTGGCTGCTCCTTCCATTAGCGCTGATTTTGGTTTGGACACTGTGGAATAAGAAAAAGAAAACACCGACCTTGCAGTTTGGCTCGGTGAAACTCTTAAAGTCGGTGACTCCGGGATTGCGCACGCGTTTGATGAATGTGCCGACCTTGCTGAAGGCGGGGGCTCTTGTTTTTGCGATTGTGGCTTTGGCCCGTCCGCAGACGATGAACACCAAGATTCGTAAAAATGTGGAAGGCATCGATATAGTTATTTGTTTGGATGTCTCTGACAGTATGCTGATCGAGGACATGAAGCCGCTGAACCGTTTGGAAGCAGCGAAAGAAACTATCAAGAAGTTCATCGAGGGGCGAAGTTCCGATCGTATCGGTTTGGTGGTTTTTGCCGGAGAATCATTTACGCTGGTTCCGCCGACTTTGGACTATCAGTTGATTCTGCAACGTGTGGGCGAGATTACCAGTGCCTCCAGTGCGAAGATTAAAGACGGAACGGCCTTGGGTGTTTCGATGGCGAACGCGGCGGGGCGCCTGAAGGATTCCCAAGCTAAAAGCCGGGTCATGATCTTTATGACGGATGGAGAGAATAACTCCGGCACGATCGACCCGGAAACAGGTTTGGAGATCGCCAAAGGTTATGGAATCAAAGTTTATTCTATTGGAATCGGGAAAGACGGTCCGACGCGTATTCCTGTCTATACGCGCGACATTTTCGGTCAGAAAATTAAAACCTATCAGCCCTTTGAAAGCACGGTGAATGAGGATCTTTTAAGTCGCATGGCCTCGGAAACGGGTGGAAAGTACTATCGTGCGACCAGCGAAGGGTCTTTGAAAAAGGTCTTTAATGACATCGACAATCTTGAAAAGACCAAAATTGATGTGAATAAGTTTACAAACTATACAGAGAAGTTTCCTCCTTATCTGATGACGGCTATTATTCTTTATCTGGTCGGGATTCTTCTGGGACGGTCTTGGTTAAGGAGGGTGCCATAATGTTTCGTTTTGAAAACATCGCGGCTTTTAACTACCTCTGGTTGATTCCGGTGATCCTGGTTGTCGGCTATTTCTTTGATCGCCTTTCTCGCAAGCGTATGCAGCAGGCGATTGGAAGCCGACTGTATCCATTTTTATCAAGCTCGGTATCCAATAAAAAACGTTCCTTCAAAACTCTGTTGCAGGTATTAACTGTTTTCTTCTTCGTTCTGGCGTTGGCTCGTCCGCAAATGGGGGAAAGTCAGCAGGAAGTAAAAAGCGAAGGCGTGGAAATCATCTTCGCGGTGGATGTGTCTGAAAGTATGATGGCAGAAGACGTTAAGCCCTCTCGGCTGGCTCAGGCCAAAGCGGAACTCAGTCGTTTGGTGGATTTGATGCCGGGAAACAAAGTGGGCGTCGTGGCCTTTGCGGGATCAGCGGCCCTCTTGTCACCTTTGACCAATGATCCTGGCGCGATCAAAATGTATCTGGAGTCTTTAGAGGCCAACTCGGTTTCTTCGCAGGGAACCAATTTCACTGAAGCCTTGAAAGTTTCCAAGGAAGCTTTTGAACGAGGTGGGGTCACAACCGATGAAGTCGTGAAAGTAACACGCGTGATCTTGCTGGCGTCTGACGGGGAAGATCACGAGCCAGGAGCTTTGGAAGAAGCCAAGAAAATGGCCGGTGAAGGCATTCGCATATTTTCTTTGGCGTATGGAACTGAAAAAGGCGGAGCCATTCCGGTACGCGATGGCATGGGATTTTTAAAAGGCTATAAGAAAGACCGTCAGGGACAAACGATTCTTACGACGGTTAAGGGCGATGCCTTGCGAGCCCTGGCGGAAGCGGGCAAGGGAAGTTTTTATTTTGCGACCTTCGGGGGAGATCAAACGAAACTTCTGGTTGAAGACATCACGAAGCTTGAGAAAACTCAATTTGATTCCACGGTGGCCACTCAATATGAAGAGCGTTTTCAGGCTCTTTTGTTGTTGGGGATTGTGGTGGCTCTTCTGGAACTTTTCCTCGGAGAAAGACGCAGCTCCTTCCGTTTCTGGAAGGGCCGTTATGAGGTGCCGCCAGCATGATCATCGTGAGAGCTATTCCCTTATTGGTGTTGTCGCTGCTTCTGACCTCCTGTGGACCGGGACGCCCTCATTTGCGGACGTTGGAATTAAATCGGGAAGGAAATAAGAGTCTCAAGGCTCAGAATTTCGGTCCTGCGATGGATAAGTATATCGAAGGCCTTCGTTATGACCCTTTTGCCGGAGCCTTGCATTTGAATCTGGGACTGAGTCTTGAGGGGCTGCAACAGGCCGAGAAAGCGATCCAATCCTACAAAGAGGCCGAAGCGTTGGCAGTGAAGGCCCAAGATCTTCCGTTGGTCTTTATGGCGCGATTTAATCAGGCGCAGCTTCTGGGCAAAGCCAAAAAAATTGATGAGGCGATTGCTCTGTATCAAAAAGCTCTAGAGATTATTCCCTCTTCTGTTGAGGCGAAAACCAACATTGAACTTCTCACTCAATCCCAACAGGGGCAGGGAGGGAAGGACAATCAGCAACAGCAGAACCAGCAAGGGAATCAAAATCAGCAGCAGCAACAGCAAGATCAGAGCGATAAAAAGGATGAGAAAGACAAAAAAGAAGAACCCAAACAGGTTCAACAGTCTCCCAAATACAAACCTCGTCCTTTCCAGGGTAAAGAACTTTCCGAAGGGGATGTGAAGAAGATCCTCGGAGAACTAAAGCAGCAAGAAGAAAAGATTCGTGCTGAATACAATCGTAAAGAAGTGAAGGAGCAGCCGCGTGACAAAGACTGGTAATTTCCTGTTCTTTCTGAGTTTCCTTTTTTTTAGTTTATTCGCCCACGCCAACACCACGGTGCAATCCACGGTGGATCGCAATGAAATGGGAGTTGGTGATACGTTCACTCTGACGGTCGCGGTGGTGTCGACGGATGATGTGGATGTTCAAGATCCGCGTATTCCGGATTTGGATGGGTTTGATCTTTTGAATAACTGGCAGTCGACGGCCGTGGCGCAAAAGTTAGTGAATGGTCCTCAAGGGATGCAGTTTGAAACGCAAAGACGCAAAGAGTTCCACTATATGCTTTCAGCAAAAAAGACGGGAACACTGAGCGTTTCTTCTTTTGAAGTGGTGGTCAACGGCAAGGTCTTTCGAACTCAACCCATCGTCATAAAGGTTGGAACGCAGTCCGTGGGTCCTGGCCCCCGAAAACGTGCGGTTCCTCAAGCTCCGGGGATGCCTCCGATGGAAGACCCGTTTGAGTCCATGGATCAGGCGGAAGATGAAATCTTCAATCAGCTTTTACGACAACGCCAAAGACTTTTACAACAGCAGATGGGGCAAATGGCCCCTGACGAAAATATGCCGTCAGCTGTAGGGTTGCCGGAAGCCGCTTTTCGAAGTCTTCCCACCAATCCCAATGAAGCGTTTTTCATCTCGGTAGAGGTTGATAAAACGGAAGTTTATGAGGGCGAGCAAGTCACCGTGAACTGGTACATCTATACTCGCGGACAGATGGAAACCTTGGATCGTTTGAAGTTCCCTAGCCTAAAAGGTTTTTGGAAAGAGATTATCGAGGAAGTTCCCTCCATCCAGTTTTCGGAAGAAATCGTAAATGGCGTTCCTTGGAAAAAAGCTTTGCTTGCTTCCCATGCGTTGTTTCCAATTAAAGCCGGGACCGCTGTCATCGATGAATACAAAATCAAGTCTCGCGTTCGTTTGCCCGCTCAAGGTTTGGGAGGATTTTACGGTCGCCCTTATGAATACACCAAAAGCTCAGCGCGAGTTCCCATCAAGGTAAAGCCTCTTCCCGTCGAAGGGCGTCCCTCTGACTTTACTGGTGCGGTTGGGCAATTTGAGGTGCATGCCAGCGTTGAAAACACGACGGCTCCGGTGAATCAGCCCTTCAGTCTTAAAGTGCGCTTTGAGGGCGCCGGAAATGCCAAGCTGATTGACCTTCCAGTATTGAATTTGCCCACAGGACTTGAGCAGTACGATACGAAGTCAGAATCTAAGTTTTTTAAAAACGGGCGCAGTTATAAAGAGTTCGAAGTTTTGGTGATTCCTCGTCAAGAGGGCAGCATGGTTATTCCCGCAATGAGTATCAGCATGTTTGATCCTCACACGAAGAAGTACTACACCAAGACGACTCAAGCGATCACGTTGAGCATCGTAAATAATCCCAATGCGCCGGTGGGTTCAGCATCACGTTTGGCGGAGACGACCAAGCCTGCTGCGCCCCAGAAGGTTGTAGAAAACAGGCTTCCAGATCCGATCATGGTGTGGGAGCCTTCGACCGCGGCGAGCATCGTTTACAAACCGTGGCTGTGGGCCTTGGTTTACGGAGTGATGTCTTTGGGGCTTTTGTTAAAGGCGCAAAACGAATTTGGTTGGGGACGTCGTCGTCGCAGTCTGAAAGACCTTGTACAAAAACGTTATAAGAGGGTCGACGGAGCTTTGCAAAAGGGCGACTACCGCAAAGTGGGCGCAGAGATGACAAACATCTTCTACACAGTTTTAGGAGAAGCTTCCGGAACAGGTGGCGCCGCCACCGAGATCTCTCGTTTGTTAGAGATGGTGCCTCCAAGTCTGCGCCGCGATCACGGTGACGACATCGCCAAAACTTTTGAAATCTTCCAAACGATGAGCTTCGCTCCCGAAGAAATGCTGGGCTCCTTAAAAGACCCCGCACAAATGAAAAGTCACGTTGATCACGGCAAAAAAGTCATCACCGCCGTCATCTCCGCCATCGAATCCAAATAACCGACGGCGGAGGTACGCCGTACCTTTTTGAAGTGCGGCGCGGCTAACTTTGGTCGCGCCCTATGCTTGCCCCTTCTTCAACCGCTCCAGAATCCTCTCAAAATCCGTAAACCCAACGGCAAGAAGTTCAAACTTGCCGTCCTTCAAAAGCCCAAAGCTGGGATACCCTCGTACACCCCAACTGCGGTTGCGTTGAAACTCTTCAAAAGTTTTTTTCTTTGTTTCGGGAGCTTGAAAAATACGACGGAACTCTTCAAATGAAAGTCCGTAGTCTTCGCAGATAGAACGATAGAACTCTTCTTCACCAGGATCGGCGTTATCAACATAGAATTTTTTTTGAATATCAGCGAACAAAGCATAAAGTGTCTTGTTGTTGTCGTTCTTAGAATTCAACAAGGTTCCCGCTGTCACAACTGCCCGACACGCGGGTTCCGTGTCGTAATTGAAGTGCGACCGTTCAAATAAGGAAAAACGAAACGCTTGCCCTGTTCTTTGGCCGATCTCTTCCCAGTGATGACGCAAGAAATTTTTGAATTGGTCATTCCAAGGATCGCCGCCCCCGGGACGAAGCCCCCCAACAACAACAGAGAAAGACAAACCTTGTTCGTCACAGTAGGATTGAAGTTGCTTCACAACAGAGGAAATCCCCCAGCACCACGAACACATCGGGTCGCCGATATAGACGATCTCAAGATTTGAGACTTTCTTTTGTGCGGCACTCGCATCGGAGGAAAGTATCGGTGCCTCACATACGCCAGTGTCTAGATCGCAGATATTATTGTTTTGCCCTGAGGAAATCATTTTTTGTATCCTTTTTTTTGATCCATCTTATCTGCAAAAATGATCTAAAAAAATTATAAATATATGATCAAAATGATATTAAAATTGGATCATTATTTTCGAGGGCCGGATCTTCGCACCCAACGCAAAGAAGTGGCGTTGCTGATCTTCTGCAGATCCTCTTCGGACAAAGTCTCGCCTAGAAGAACTCTATTTAAGATCTCCTTGCGTGTCTCGACGGAAACGCCTTGTTCATAGCCCGACGTTAGTGGCCCATGTAAAGGCATGTGTCCCCCATTGCGCACCAAAACCAGCTGTGCAAATCCACGAGCTGCATTTTTGAAGTGATCAACGGCATTGTCGGCAGACGTCGCTCCATCCAAGGTGCCTTGAATGTAGGTGGTGCGGGCTTGCGTCGGATACTCGGTCGCTTTAAAAAGCTTTGTGACTTCCTTGTCTGTAAACCCCAACGAACGGCAATAAGAATCAATAAAATGATTCTTGCCATCGGAAACCAATCGTCGGTTTTGGAAAACAGAATAGAAACTGAGTCCCGGCAGATTCATTCCCAACTCTTGGCAGCCAATCATGCCCATCATGACATGACCAAAACCATATTCGACATCCTCTTCCGAGTTGCTTTTTTCAAAGGACTTAAGCGTTCCAATGGCCACGTCATCATTCCAAAGAATGTTGTTCAAAAAATGAAGATAACTTCCCAATGAATCGTCCAAGTACAACATCATCATTCCGGCACTGGAAAACCAAGTCGGAGCGACTTCAGGGTGAGCGGAGAGCTCCAAAATCCGATTCTGGGTTTTTTCAGGAAGAGAATCGAAAAAGTGTTGAAGGATTTTTGTGCGACGAGCGGGCTGGATGAGGCGAGAACCGCCTTCGTAAACAACCCCCTCAAGGGCCACAGCACGGGTTGTCTGAGGAAAGAAGTGTCCATAGAGATGCGCGGGCACGGTCCCGTAGGAGACTCCATAGACAGAAATAGCGTCGACGGCGTATGCCTTGCGGATCTCTTCGATATCCCGTGCGGTTTTTTCTGAGCTATAGAAAGAACGATCCAGATATAGTTCTTTCGCCGCAGGTCGCGAGCAGGAATTGCCTCGTTGGTCGAAGAAGATGATATTCCACTCGTCCAAATCCAGTGACGAAGAGTGAGCCGTGTCGCCAGGCCCTCCCGAGACAAAAACCACGGTCTTTTTTTGTGCATCATAGGGCTTCTTTGTCCATGTGTATAAGTCTGTCGTGCCACGATGCAAAGACGAGTAGTCGACAGGCACCTTGATCCAGCGGCCCAGTTCATTTTGACGAGAGTCTAAGTTTTTCGCGCAGACCTCCACGCCGCCGAGGTAGTCCTTCGGAATAGAAAGGGCCTCCGCCGTGGGTGAAAACGCAAAATAAATGCCCATAAGGAGCAGTAGATTTAGCCTCATACAGGGGGTGGTATAGCAAAGACCAACTGGAGTCTAAAGTGAATTTTATAATTTACGTGATCTTTGCTGTAAGACAAATGACCTACGCGAGTTCTATTCGAAGATATGAGAGTAGAATGTTATTGAGGTCTTTATGAAGAGTTTAGTGCTACTAATATTTTGGGGTGCTTTGTGGGGAATGGGAGGCGATATGGGAAAAGATTTCTCGAATTATCACAGACCCGATCAATCCGAACTCAAGCGCAAGCTGACCTCACTTCAATATGAAGTGACTCAGCTTGAGGGAACGGAGCGACCTTTTAATAACAAGTACTGGGATAACAAAGAAGATGGTCTTTATGTGGACGTGGTTTCTGGAGAGCCGCTTTTTAGTTCTCGCGACAAATACGACTCGGGAACGGGATGGCCCAGTTTCACGCGCCCCTTGGAGGCAGAGCATATTACGACAAAGGTGGATCGCTCTTTAACTTTGCCGCGCATTGAAGTGCGCAGTAAATCCAGTGACTCGCATCTGGGCCATGTGTTCAACGATGGTCCGGCCCCGACGGGGCAACGCTATTGTATGAACTCAGCAGCTTTGCGTTTTATTCCCGTGAAGGATTTGGAAAAAGAAGGTTATGGCGAGTTTCTGCCTTTGTTTGAAGAGCACAACAAGGGAGAACCCGAGGCGGGGGCTCCGGGGTATTAGGGTTCGAGTTCTAAAAACTCTTTGATAAAACGAGGGACCTCTAAAGACGCTGGTCCGACAAAGTGTTTATCAAATGCCGGTGAAATCTCCGTATCCTTGAGATTGATCTCAATTTTTTTTGCCTTCCAAGCCAGGCGCACAAAACCGGCGGCAGGGTAGACGTTCCCACTGGTGCCGATCGAGATAAAATAATCCGCCTTATCCAAAGCTGCGTAAATCTCCTCCATATGGTGGGGCATCTCTCCAAACCACACGATGTCGGGGCGAACACCGCCCTGGCGACTGCAATGAGGGCACTTCTCATTTACGGCCAAGTCTTCGGTCCATTCAAAATGCTCGTCGCAATAGAGGCAGAAAACCCGGTCCAGGCGCCCATGCATGTGAAGCAGATTTTTAGATCCGGCTCGGCGGTGGAGATTGTCGACATTTTGAGTGACGAGCAGAAAAGAGCCTTCCCAGTGCCTCTCCAATTCAGCTAATGCGAGATGAGCGAGATTGGGTTGGATTTGAAGGTCTTTGAGTTGAGCTCTTCTCAAGTTGTAGAAGCGCTGAACCAGGGCGGGATCTCGAGCAAAAGCTTCAGGAGTGGCGACATCCTCGATGCGATGCTCCTCCCAAAGTCCGTCCTGATCGCGAAAAGTGCGAATACCGCTTTCGGCGGAGATCCCTGCGCCGGTAAGAATAACGATATTTTTAAAAAGCCTTAGGTCCATTATGCCTCGCATAAAGTGCTGGAAACATTGAGCTTTCAACTGACTTTCATTAGGATGGGGCGTTCTTCAAAGAAAGGCAATAACAATGGCTTCTAAAATCGAAACGACACCTGAAATGGTGCAGAACGTTTATAAGAAAACAGCTGAAAGATTGGCTGTCGTTCGCAATCGCTTGAACCGCCCTTTGACGTTGGCGGAGAAAATTTTGTTTGGTCACTTGGACGATCCACAACACCAAGAACTTGTTCGTGGTGAGAGCTTCTTGTTACTAAGACCAGACCGTGTAGCAATGCAAGATGCAACAGCGCAAATGGCTTTGTTGCAATTCATGCTTGCGGGAAAAGATGAAGCGGCTGTTCCTTCTACGGTTCACTGTGATCACTTGATCCAAGCGTACAAAGGCAAAGATGCCGACATGACGGCTTCAAATATGTCGAACAAAGAAGTTTTTGATTTCTTGGCGACGACGTCTTCTCGTTACAACATCGGCTTCTGGAAACCAGGCGCTGGTATCATTCACCAAGTGATCTTGGAAAACTACGCGTTCCCTGGTGGATTGATGATCGGTACAGATTCTCACACTCCCAATGCGGGTGGTTTGGGAATGTGTGCAGTGGGTGTTGGCGGTTCTGACGCTTCTGACGTTATGGTTGGACTTCCTTGGGAAGTTAAAAATCCAAAGTTGATCGGTGTTCACTTGAAAGGAAAACTTTCTGGCTGGGCGTCCGCGAAAGACGTGATCTTGAAACTTTGCGGAATGCTGACTGTGAAGGGTGGAACTGACAAGATTGTTGAGTACTTCGGTGAAGGCACCTCTTCTATTTCTTGTACTGGTAAAGCCACAATCACCAACATGGGTGCGGAGTTGGGTGCGACTTGCTCTGTTTTCCCTTACGACGAGCGTATGGCGGCTTATTTGAAATCAACAGGCCGTGACGAGCTCTCTAAAGTTTCTGATTCTCACAAAGATCTTTTGTCTGCGGATGCGGATGTTGTGGCGAATCCTGGTAAGTACTTCGATGAAGTTTATGAAATTGATTTGTCAGCGCTCGAACCTCACTTGGTGGGTCCTCACTCTCCAGATATCGCTCGTCCGATTTCTGCGTTGAAAAAAGAAGCGGCTGAAAAAGGTTACACAATCAAGATTTCTTCAGCCTTGATCGGTTCTTGCACGAATTCTTCTTACGAAGATATCGGTCGTGCGGCTTTCGTAGCAAAACAAGCTATGGAAGTGGGCGTGAAGATGAATCAGCCGTTCTTGGTATCTCCAGGTTCGACGCAAATTCAAAAAACTATTGAGCGCGACGGTCAAATGGCGACCTTCAATGAGGTGGGTGCGACGGTTCTTGCCAACGCATGTGGACCTTGTATCGGCCAGTGGAAGCGTGATGATGTGAAGACGGGTGAGAAGAACACGATCGTGACTTCGTTCAACCGTAACTTCCGCGCACGTAACGATGCGAACCCTGAAACTTTGGCGTTCATCGCGTCTCCTGAAATCGTGATGGCATTGGGCTTGGCGGGTCGTTTGGATTTCAACCCAGCGACAGACGAGCTTGAAGGACCTAAAGGGAAGGTGAAGTTGCAAGCTCCCGTGGCTCCAGAACTTCCTGCTAAAGGTTTCATCCCTGACACTGAAGGTTACCAAAAACCTGCAGGAGCCCAGGCGCAAGTGGCAGTCAGCCCGACTTCTGAGCGTTTGCAGCTTCTTTCTCCATTTACAAAATGGGATGGTAAAGACTTTGTCGACAACCTCGTGCTTGCGAAAGCAAAAGGAAAGTGTACGACAGATCATATTTCTCCGGGCGGTAAATGGTTGAACTACCGTGGTCACTTGGACAATATTTCAAACAACATGCTTTTGGGTGCGGATAACGCGTTCACCGGCGAAATTGGTAAGGGTAAGAACTTGCTGACAGGCCAAGCTGGTTTGGAATTTGCGCAGATCGCTCGTCAATATCAAAAAGCTCATCGTGGCTGGGTGATCATTGGGGATGAAAACTACGGTGAAGGTTCTTCTCGTGAACATGCGGCGATGTCTCCAAGATTCTTGGGTGGCACGGCTGTGATCACGAAATCTTTCGCGCGTATCCATGAAACCAATTTGAAAAAGCAAGGTGTGCTCGCTTTGACTTTCGCGAATCCAAAAGATTACGACAAGATCCAAGAGACGGACTTGGTCAGCCTTGTAGATTTGAAGGATCTGGCTCCTGGTAAACCTGTGAAGATGATCGTGAAGCATCAAGATGGTGCCTCTGAAACGGTCGAGTTGAAACACACTTACAATGCGGAACAATTGAAATGGTTCCGTGCGGGAAGTGCGTTGAACTTGATTCGCGGTCTTTAATTCCCACTGGGGATTAGGGAATCAGGACATAGTTTGAACTATATAGCCCACGGTTTATGGACCGTGGGTTTTTTATTTTCAAGGCAAGGCTCAGGTCCAGGGGAAGTTTGTTCTTCACTGGCTCCAAGGGGTGTTCTTTCATAGAATAAGATTTTGATTCCACGAAGAGTTTAAGGTGAGAGAACAATGGCTTTGCAACTTTCCTTCAGCGTTAGCGATAAATGTACAACGATTCATTTGAAGGGCAGCCTGAATGAATACTCTTCTGCTTTGGATGGGGTTGAGGTCAATCCTTCTTTTGATTTGCATATTGACGTTAAAGATTTGGTGGCGATGAATTCTTTGGGAATTCGTAACTTCCATAATTGGATTCATAGTATTCAGTGTGAGCGCTTGCGATTTTTTTACTGTCCGCGCATTTTTATCAACCAACTGAATCTGGTTGAAGGCTTTTTGCCCGCCAAAGCTGAAATCGAAAGTTTTTTTGTTCCCTACTACTCCGAAAGAACAGGTGAAGATGCCAGCGTTCTTTTTACGAAATATTTAGAGTATAAAAAAGTCGATGACAAGCTGACCCTCAGTATCCCAGAGATGCAGGACTCCGAGGGGAATAAAATGGAGTTGGATGTCTTCCAAGGTCAGTACTTTCGATTTCTTGAAAAGTACTACTGATCGACGAGTGGAGTCAGTTGGTACTTCTCGGCTATGGAGTCCAAAAACCTATTCTTGCTCAGCTCGGTAAGATGACTTTGTAATTTGTTGAATTGTTTTTCCGAGATTGTCTTCCGCGAAAAGAAGATGGAATACTCGGTGTCTTCACCCAACTGCGGGACTTCGATCACGGGGCTATGGGTTCTTTTGAGCCATACTCGCGCCATTTCGCCGCTGACATAAGCGAGTTGATAGTTCTTCTTTTCCACTTTGCGCAGGGCTAAAATAGCCGTATTTTCCGGCATGATCTTGAAGCTTTTATCCGAGAACTCGTGAATTCGCTGCAGACTCACCTCAATCATCGATGGCGATTGTACGCCGACACTGAGGCCTTTGAGGTCCTCATACTTTTGTATTTTATGGGCGACGTTGGGAAGTCCATAAAAATAGAGATGGGTTTTAAATAGACCACGACTAAATGAGAAGGCGCTATTACGGGGCGGACTATTAATCAAAGGGCAGCCTAGGTCGGCCTCTCCCTTTTTAATCATGGAAAGGGCTAATCGCAAAGGGGCGATTTTAAATTTGCAGTGACGGGCTTCTAACTTACAGAGTTGCTGGATGATCTCGTAACAGGCTCCCTGAATGCCTTTTGATCCGTCGGTGAAATAGAAGGGCTCGGACTCATGACCGACAACAACAAACGCCTGGGCCGCGTGAAGAGGGAAAAGTAAGATCCCCATGGCGATGAGTTGTTTGATATTGAGTCTTCTCATGCTTTTAGAATAGCTTACATGAGCTCATCGAATGATTAAGTGGAAAGATTGATGTCGAAAAACACTGTGTGAAAGCTAAGATCAAATATTCTTCAGAAATATCCGCGGACCAAGGGTGAGCCAAACATAGAATGCGAGAGAGTTAAAGAATATCGCCCACAGTAATCTATTGCGACTGATCTTACTTAATGGGACCTCCTGTTGCAGAACGTGGTAACCCAGGATCATCGAATAGAAATTGCAGATCAATGGAAGAAAGACGCAGCCAATGATGGCATTCCAAAGAGATTTCTTTGCCAGTGACTGCGTGTGTTCGTAAGAAAATTCAGGGGCGATGGTCAGCCTTGGGCGCTCGCGGCTTTCCAGGGCTTTGGATGCCTCCATGTATTCGATTTCGGGAATCTCTAAAGTCAGACGTCCTAAAAGCTGGCCGAAGTGAGGAGCGACGCCGCGGGTTTGTTCGTCTCGCACTTTGGGGTGAAGCCCTTGAGACTCCAGAAAGGACTTAACAACTTGGGCCTCGGCAAAATCCGCGCAATCCATTAAAAAGACGTAGCCTGACTTCTGATTGTTCATATCTAAGATTTTGCGCCGTCATCCCAGACTTGTACACAAGCATTTTTTGAGACTTTACGATCTTCAATCCAAGGGAAAACCTGCTTCATACCATAGAAGCCGGGCATCCCTGAGGTGTAATGAAATTGTTTAATCTGCTGGGTGCGACTATTAAATTTTTTGGGGAATAAAACGGCTTCTGTGGCGATACGAAGGGTGTTTTCCCAGATATCCAGTTCAAAAGGAGGAGGCGCGTTGCCTGTCCAGAAGGCTTTGGATTTATCCGCCGGAGGACAGAGGGCTTGGCGAAGACTGTTGTTGGGCTTTCCGTTGATGGTTGTTAACCACAAAGAGAATTGAGTCGGTGAAGTGGCGACCTTGGCAAGGTCGCCTTTGGCGGAGCTATGGGTGCCACGAATAAACTCTTTGGCTCGGCGATCTTCATTGGCGCGATTGACGGCGATTTTGGCCACGGTCATGGGATAGTGTAAACCATGCTTATAGCATTGAGCCATCTCGGCATAAATTGTCCGTGCGAGAGCATCAATATCAATGAGGTCTTTTTTGGTCATCGCTTTCCCGTCTTCTTTAATGATTTGGGGAACGCCTTTTTTTTGAAGATGGGGAAGGACTAGGTTGTCGTAGGGATTGCCGGATCCCGCACTGACGGCGTTTTTCTTGGGATCAATCACACAAGCTCCGACATGCTCTTTCAGCAACTTGGTTGTTTCAGTAACGCTCGTGTTTGAAAGGGCTCTTTCAAAAGGTGCTAGGTTTTTTTGAACTTCTTTGGGGCCTTTTCCAGAAGGCTTTGAGCCGGGAGGGCAGTCTTTGGAGGGCTCCGTGGTCTTTCCATAAAAGGAACTTCTTTTTTTAAGAGAAACATAGGCGGCATCAACCCACCCTTGCCCCTCTTGAGTGTACACCTTTCCATCGACAGTTCTTTTGTAGCGATATTTGACCTCGAGATACTCTTCCTCTTGCAGTTCTCCGGTGTAGGGGCTCTCAACCTGCATTCTTTGGGGGTAGTCCGAGATGATTTCGATTTCTGCCGTATTGTCCGGCCAGGCCACCGAGCGGCAGGCGGGGTCTTTAGCGCAATTCTTCCAGTTCATGCCCGGTTGATTAAAAACAGAGATGATTTGATCATCTTCCATATCCAAATAGGCCTTGCCTTTGGCCCAGGAGGCGGAGGTGGAAAATAAGATAAAAAGTAAGGCAATAAATCGCATAGTTCTTTATCGATCTATCGCTTCCGATCTTTAGATGTTTTTCACTGTATTCTCATATTAAGACGATGGGATTTTATTCTAACGCCTCGAATCACCTCAAAAAGATCATGCAACTTCGAAGGTCCTCGGGTAATCAGGTCAACCATGAATTTACAAATCCCTGCACTGACTGAAAAGCTGAATAAACCTGAGATTATTGAAAAATCATGGGTGATCACACTCTCTGGAAATCGTTTTAGTATTCTCAATCCAGATCCAGACGCCGTTAAAATTGAAGATATTGCTTGTGCCTTGGCTCGCCAGGCGCGTTTCAATGGACACACGCGATTCTTTTACAGCGTTGGGCAACACTCTTGCCTTGGGGCGGAAGTTTCGCCGACAAAAGAGATTGCTTTGCACATGCTATTTCACGATGCCACCGAAGCTTATATTGGGGACTTGGTGTCTCCGGTGAAGGCGTTGTTGCCTGATTTTGAAATCATCGAGTCGCGGATTCATTGGGCGATTTCGAAAAAATTTAATTTGGAATTTCCACTTCCTAAAGTTGTGAAGCAAATTGATCGTCGCCTGTTGGCAACCGAAGTTAGAGATCTTATTACAAAGGATCTGAAGTCGTGGGGGATTGGCGAGGATGAACCTTTTGATTTCCCAGTGATCCCTTGGCCTCCGGAAGTCACTGAGGCGCGCTTTCTTGAGATGGCTCGGGGTTTGTTGAAACTCTAAAAAAGTTTCCCTTAAACCCCTCGCCTATCGTGACCTGTCTTTAATTAAGACTTAGGAACTTTTGATTCGTCCACAGTGATTTCGATTTCCACTCGGCGGTTTTTCGCGCGAGCTTCTTTCGTTTTCGCCGGATCAACAGGGTTTGAAGCACCCATGCCGATAGCACTTGCCGTGTTGCCAGGAACACCAGACGCGATCAATTGCGCGCGAACGGCTTCTGCACGTTGTTGCGAAAGGGGATTGTTCACAACCGCGGCGCCGGTGTCGTCAGTGTATCCACGAATGGTCAAAACGTTCTCGGGATACTTCTTCATGATTGTCGCCAACTGATTGATGTTCTCTTTGGCTTGAGGTTTCAAGTCTGCTTTACCCGTGTCGAAAAGGATGTCACTTTTAAGTTTTGTGATAAGACCTTGTTCAGTTCTTTTTGTTTCGGCGATTTTCTCAAGCTCTTTTTGCTGCTTGTCCATACGTTGACCGGCAACGCCGCCGATTCCAGCTCCGATTGCGGCACCGATCAAAGCGCCTTCGTTGCGTTTGCCTGTTTGATGGCCGATCACGGCTCCAGCGACAGCTCCAATCGCAGCTCCGATGCCAGCTCCTTTGACTGTGTTAGGATTTTCTTTTGTTGTTGCGCAGCCTGTGCCCAAAATAGCGACAGAAGTGCAGATCAAGATTAGTTTTTTCATGGTGTCTCCTTGTTAAAGGATACATTATCAAAACAACAACTTGGGAAGCGCAATAGTAGAGTCGGTGCGTTGTGGAGGCTCTGTTGCTCTGAATCGCTCTCTGTTTTATATTTTTATCTGGAAAGACTCAAAGACCCAGGGAAAGGGGCATGTATGAAAAAGATGTTGGGAGCAAGTCTTCTTGCTTTGGTACTCGGAGCGGGTGTTGCTCATGCGGCGGAAGAGCGTCTGATCGTTGTCAGTGGCGCGGCCGAAAAAAGTTTGGATCCTAATCTTGTGAATTTGACCGTGGAGGTATGGAGTAAGGCAACCACGGCAAAACAGGCCCAACAGCTGGCGGCTCAGCAGTTCAAACAAATGAAGAAGACCCTGGATGACTTCAAGATCAAAAAGGAAGACGTTCAAACAGATAACTACTCTTTGACCCCTGAATATGAATACGATCAAAAGCTTCGTCAGAATAAAATGATCGGGTTTCGCGTAAGTCAGACGTTGCTTGTAACTTTGCGTAAGGTCGAGGACGCCGGCAATTTCCTAGATGCCCTGGTATCAGAGAAAAAAACCATGGACTCGGGAGTGAATGTGAACTCCTTGGCCTGGGATTCCGACAAGAGATCTCAAGTTGAAACCGCAACTTTGGGGGATGCCGTTCGCTCGGCGAAAGCCAAAGCTGAAGAAATCGCCAAGGCCGCAGGAGTAAAAGTTAAGGGAGTCTCCAAAATCAGTCATACAATGTCAGGTGGTGGCCCGCAGCCGATCTTTAGAAACTACGGACTCAAAGCCATGGCTGAGTCGGCTTCCACGGAAGTAGCTGCAGGACAGATCAAGGTTCGCGTAGAAGTGACAGCTGAGTACGAAATTAATTAGGTAATTGCGGACTCTCGATCCCCCAGTTTCTTATCCTGACGAGCTGGATGCTCGTCAGGAAGACCACTCACGGATGGTCAGACTGAGAAAGTTCCGAGAGCAGTTGTTGAGTCCCTCAAGGATTTATTTCCTACTGCACCGGAAATAAATAAGTCGTCGTCATCGCATTCTTCTCTGTGATCGAGTGAATCTCATAGATTTCGATGATGGCGCCAGTCTGCTTTAAATTCTGCTTAATCATATAATCATTCACGCGTGGATAAACTTTCAAAGGCCCAATCCCCGGAGAGCCCGTGAAAACCGCGACCACATATTTTCTTTGTGGAATCTCCCCTGATTTGAAATCTTCAGGAAGATTTGCGGGAACTGTTTCTACGATACAACCTACTTTTGAACGCAAACGAGCCTCTTCCACAGATTGAGGATCATCCATGTATTCGCCGAACGTGCGTCCGCAAGGAGCTCCTTGGGAGGCCATGTACTTTTCAACTTGTTCGATGATTTTATTCACCTTGTGGTAAGGTCCGACGTGCTCTAGATAGACGGTTTTAAACGGGCCTTGAGTTGCTTCGCTGATATCGACACCCTTGAAGGCGCCTAGATAGTTTGCCAAAAAAAGACCGAAAGAAATAACAGCGACCGTAACAAAAACAATAATGTACTTCATTTTATATCCATTTGATTGAGCAGCCCATAGAGGCTGTTTGTTCTTCAGAAACCTTTTCATTTTTTAAAAGCACCTGGACAGCCTCATAAAGCTCCCGCTTTGTGACTTTGCTAGCATCTTTCCAGGAATCATCCAAACGACCGCGATAAGCGAGTTTGTGATTTTTGTCGTACACAAAATAGTCCGGTGTGCACACGGCGCCAAATTTGTGAGCGACCTCTTGAGATTTATCGTGCAGATAAGGGAAAGGGTAGGCCTTTTCTTCGGCACGTTTTTTTAGATTTTCAAAAGAGTCTTCGGGATGGCTTTTGTCATCGTTAGAACAAATAGCGATCACCGGGACATTTTGTTTTTTGAGATCCAGTCCCAGTTGAATCAAACGATCTTCGATCGCCTTTACGTACGGGCAGTGATTGCAGATAAACATCACGACAAGGGGCGACCCCTTCGGGAAGTCTTTCAGCGCATAAGTTTTCCCATCCACGGCGGGCAGGGAAAAGTCCGGGCAAGTGTTCCCCAAATCAGGAAAGGGAGTAAATGTTAAAGCCATGGCGTTTCTCCTAGAGCGAAGTCCAACTGATTTTTTTATCACCCATCAACAAACTGCCATCGGCCTGAACACCCGTGTATTTTTCCGCTAATAGAGGGTGCTGATTCAGGGCTGTCAATAAGGACAGTTGATCTGTGGTGCTCAGAGGCTCATCGCAGTGAGAAACAGCGTCGGTCAGTTCAAAAAGAAGACGATCCAAAAACGCCATATAGTCTTGTCCCAAAAGAGGAGCGCCCGCTGGCAACGACTCTAAAAGACTTGTGGCTGTGTCCATATCTTCCGGGGAAGCGGTGACATTAAATCCCAAGCCGATAATCAAACGAACCTCATCACCTTGGATAAGGCTTTCCGTCAGAATGCCTGCCGCCTTTTTGTCGCCAATGTAAATATCATTGGGCGCTTTAAGGTTCCAAGGTAAGAAGGGCCAAGTGGTTGAACAAGCACGATAAACAGCAAGGCCCACCAAGCAAGCCGTTGTTGGCTGCGGTTTGATTCCCAACAGGAAGGACCAAGAACTTAGCAAAGAACTGCCCGGTTGAGAATCAGTCCAAGAGTGGACACCACGTCCTCGCCCGGCGGTTTGATGATCTGTTAGATAAAGACACAAGGACTCTTCCAAGAGGCTTTCTTCGAAGGCTTCCTCTTTGGCAAGATTATTGGTGCTGTCTTGTTGGGACTTGTAGCAGACATAAAGATGATTGTTTTCTGCCCACTGAGACGTCACTTGTCCGATACGGATATCTGCTAAAGGAGTATCCATTTTAATCCTCCCATTGGAAAATAAGGCTCACGTCCGCACACGGTGCAGAGTGGGTGAGAGCCCCGACAGAAATATAATTCACGCCAATTTCAGCCACGGAATGAACACGCTCTAAGTTCATATTACCGCTGGCTTCTGTTTCAATATCGGCAGGGACCATGGCCACGGCTTTTTTTAGCATCTCGTTATCCATGTTATCGAGAAGGATACGATGTGCTTTCATTGTGACGGCTTCTTTGACCTCTTCTAAGGTGCGTGCTTCCACTTCAATGGGCAGGTGGCTGTGTTCGCGCACGCGATTCACGGCATTGGTAATGCCTCCCATCACGGCGATGTGATTGTCCTTGATTAAAATCGCGGTGCTTAAATTCATGCGATGATTTACGCCTCCGCCATGAACGACCGCTCGCTTTTCGAGCTCGCGAAAGGCCGGTGTGGTTTTGCGCGTATCAAGGATCTTGGTTTTTGTGCCGGCCACTTTTTTAACGAAACGGCGAGTGTGAGTGGCAATGCCCGAGAGGTGACCGAGGAAATTGAGAGCCACGCGTTCGGCTTTGAGAATCTGCACAAGGTCCCCTTCGATGGTGCAAATCAGCTGATTCTTCAAAATTTCATCACCCTCTTCAAAGTGCCATTTGATACGGCAAGTGGGTTCCAGTGCTTGCATGGACTGTTCAAAGGCCATGGCTCCTGAAAGAACAATGTCTTCTTTGGCTTTGAGGCGGGCGCGACCCATACGAGGTTTTAGTGCTAAAGATTCAGTGGTGACATCCCCATGAGGCATGTCTTCTTTGATGGCAGCACGAATGAGATCCAGCAATATCATTTCCGTTAACCTCTTTCAAAAGCACGTCAGGCCCTTGAAAGAAAGCGCACGTGCTTAAATAGATTTCTCTGTTTCTTTGAGGATTTTACTGAGTTCTTCGCGGATCACACGTTCCGCGATTTCGGGAAGGACCTTCCAGCAAATGGACTCAATCACTTCGCGAGCTTCCTCACGAATAATCTTTTCCATCATATTGCTGTTTAAGTCCACCTTGGATTGTGTATTGGGCTGAGCATTAGAAGGTGCGGCTTTCGCAGGCCCCTTTTGCAAAGTCTCCATCATTTGTTCTTTAACTGATTTTTCGACCTTAGAAACGAAAGAGTCTTTGCTGACTTCAGGTTTAGCAAAGCTGATCTCTTCGAATTCTCCCGCGACTTCAATGTGAGCCTGGGAGAGTTCATCATCCTGCGGGATGACAAACTTTGAGGCAAAGTCGTTGGCGTCATTTTCGGGAAGTTGAATCTTAAATTTTGTAAGATCTTGATGAGCCCAGCCACCCTCATCGTGCTCTTCAGCAACCTTCGGGGTTGTTAGGGGAACTGCCGAGAATTCTTCGCCAGCGACCTCTAAGGGGTTGGCATCGACATCGTCGACTTCAGGAATGTTGAGAAATCCCTCTTCGCTGGCTTCAGGAATAGCATAGACGTTTTCCACTTGGGAAGAAGTGAGCTCTTGAGTGACGGGAGTCTCTTCAAACTCGGGCATCTCGGGAAAGGTCAGGAAGCTGCTCACTGGATTTGTGAGGGTTTTTTGCACAAGATCTGTCACCAAAGAGCGCAAATGTTCCGCATCAAAGGGTTTTTCCAAACGACGATCCGCGCGGCACTCAGTAGCTTTCGTTTCGTCGATCTCCATGAAGCCACTCCACATAAGAACCACAGGAATGTGAGTGGTTTCCGGATCATTTTTAAGATCTGAGCTGACTTCGTAACCCGAACGTTTGGTCAAAAGGACATCGGCAAAAACGATGTCAGGTTTGAAGGTTTTTGCGACCGACAAGACATCGAGGCCCACGGGCACCGCCTTAACTTCGACACCGAAATCAGACAATGCCAGTTGCATTACTTTTTTGATTGTGGAACTCTCATCTGCAAGTAAGACGCGTAAAGCCATATGAAAAGTAAAATAGGAATTTGCCATCGAGTCAAGGATAATAGGGCAAAGTGGCACCTGGAGTAGACTTTAAAGAATGAACAGAATCGATCGATACACATCATGGCTCTTCTGGGGTTATTTTATTGGTGGCCTCTTGGTTTTTTTGACCATCTTCACGGCGGTCGACGCCATGTCGACGATGGTGAACTATAAGAATGTAGCCCCCTCGGCTCTGCTCAATTTTTATTTGTATTCTTTTCCAGAGATTATTCAAAAACTGCTTCCAGTCGCCTGTTTATTGGGCACGATTCTGACCTTATCCAGCCTGAATAAAGCCAATGAACTCGTTGCGTTATTTGCCAGTGGAATGAGCTTGCTGCGAATTACCACGCCCATTTTGATTTGGGTGTTGATCATTTCGGGCCTGGGTTATTGGAGTTCGGATCAGGTGGTTCCGAAGGCTACCAAACAGAAGAACTATATTTTGTACTACGACCTCAAAAAAGAGCCCCATCGTTTTTCGACGGTCAAGACCGACAAGATTTGGTATCGCTCTAAGAATTCCATTTTTAACATTCAGACGTTGAATGCCAAAGGGGACGGGGCTCAGGGGCTGACAATGTATTTCTTTAGTGAGGCGTGGGATTTGGTGCAAATGATCACGGCTCGTCAAGTGACCATTAAGGGGCCTCAATGGTCTTTGGAAAATGGAACGGTGACGGTGTTCTCTAAAGACTCTAGCTTTCCTCTGACCAGTCAGTTTAAAACCAAGAATATTGTGATGGCCGAGGACTCTAAAGACCTACAAAGTGCCGGGCAAACTGCGGACATGATGTCGCAAAAGGAGCTCGAACACTTTATTAAAAAGAACAAGGACGCGGGGCTGGATACGGTGGCCTATGAGGTCGATTATCACTCCAAAATCAGCTTTGCTTTTGCCGGTTTGGTGATGTGTCTGTTGGGTATTCCCTTTAGCGTGGAGCGGGCTCGTTCGGGCGGGACCATGCTGAATGTGGGGATCTGTCTGGCTTTGGTCTTTGTTTATTACGTCTTTTACTCTTCAGGAATCACCCTGGGGCAGCACGGGACGCTACCTCCGGTTGTGGCGGCTTGGACCCCGAATATTGTCATGACCGGCTTTGCCTTGGTTCTTCTCAAAAGGCTTAAACGCTGATATAATGGGGGCCTCCCGGAGGTTCCCATGATAATGAAAATCCTCACATTCCCAGATCCAAAGTTGCGTGAAGTTTCGCAACCCGTGGAAACCTTTGGGCCTGAAATTAAGAAGCTTTCTGAGGACATGATTGAAACGATGTACCACGCCAACGGTATTGGTTTGGCTGCCCCTCAGGTGGGCGAGCTGGTTCGTATGGTGGTTATTGATACGCGTCCTAAGGATGAAAAAGGTCGCCGTTATAAGTACGAAGAGATGTCAGAGCTTGAGGCCGCTGTTAAGCAGCCTTTGATTTTGATCAACCCTGAAATCATTAAAGGGGAAGGAAAGACCACTTTTGATGAAGGTTGTTTGTCGATCCCAGGTTACTTTGAAACGGTCGAGCGTTTTAACTACATTGAAATGAAAGCCTTTGATGTGAATGGCAAAGAGTTCGTGGTGAAAACCGACGGTCTTTTGGCGATTTGTATGCAGCACGAGTTGGATCATTTGGAAGGGACTTTGTTCCTGGATCACTTGAGCTTCGTGAAGGGCAATAAGATTAAAAACCAAATCAAAAAGTACGGCTACCCTGTCAAAGAAAAGAAAGAAGGGGAAGCCACGACTGCTGACGAAGAAAAGTGTGAAGTGTGAGTAAGGTCCGTGTTTGCTTCTTAGGTACCCCTGAATTTGCCGTGACCTCATTAAAGGCTCTTCTTGAAGACGAGCATTTTGAGGTCGTCGGAGTTGTCACTCAACCAGATCGTCCTGCGGGACGAAAACTTCAATTGACTCCCAGTCCTGTGAAAATGCTGGCCCAAGCCCACGGCTTGAAAGTGTTGGCACCAGAGTCTTTGAGATCCAATCAACTCATTCTTGATGAAATTGCCAGTTGGGGTGCTGAAGTCGGCGTTGTTGTCGCTTATGGACAGATCCTGACGCAAAGTTTTTTGGATTCGTTCCGCTTTGGCTGCGTGAATGTGCATGGCTCGATTCTTCCGCGTTGGCGGGGGGCTGCGCCCATTCAAAGGGCGATCGAAGCTGGCGATGTCGAAAGCGGCGTTACATTGCAGAAGATGGTGAAGAAGTTAGATGCGGGCGATATTCTGGGAATTCGCCGCGTGAAGATCACTCCCGAGATGAATGCCTTAGAATTACATGATCAGTTGGCGGTCTTGGGCGCGAACTTATTGAAAGTGGAACTGATGGATTATGTGCGCGGGAATTTAGCGCCGATTCCTCAGGATGAATCACAGGTGACGATTGCCAAGAAAATTGAAAAGCAAGAGTCTTTGATTGATTGGAATATTTCAGCCAAAGTGATCGACGGAAAGATTCGTGGTTTCGTGTATGGACCGGGAACTTATACTTTGCTGCAGGGAAAAAAACTCAAGCTGCATAAGGCGACCTCAGTTCCTGGTGTGGCGACAGCGGATCCCGGAACGGTGACCTCCATCCATGACGACTATTTTTCTGTCGCTTGCGGAGACGGAATTTTAAAACTCTATGAAGTTCAGCCCGAGTCGCGCAATCGTATGTTGGTCCAAGACTTTTTAAAAGGTCATGATCTGAAAGTAGGAGACAAACTTGGCGTCTAAGATGGTTGCCCCCTCTATTTTGTCGGCAGATTTTGCGAATCTTGAAAAAGAGATTAAGGCTGTTGCCGCAGCGGGGGCTGACTGGATTCACGTGGATGTGATGGATGGCCGTTTTGTTCCGAATATCACGATTGGGATTCCGGTCGTAAAGTCTTTAAAAAAGATTTCGCCTTTGCCTTTGGATGTTCATTTGATGATCGAAGAACCTGAACGTTACGTGGAAGATTTTATTAAGGCGGGCAGTGATTATTTAACGATCCATGTGGAAGCGACCCAAGATCCTGCGACGGTTCTCAAGCGCATTCGTGAGTTGGGAGCAAAGCCGGGGATTACCTTGCGTCCGCGCACCTCTTTGGAGGGGGTTCTTCCCTTGTTGCCTCTCTGTGACCTGGTTCTTGTGATGACTGTTGAACCGGGTTTCGGTGGGCAGTCTTTCATGCACGATCAAGTTAAAAAAATCACCCGCCTTCGTGAGGAGATTCAAAAAAAGAATCTTTCTTGTTTGATCGAAGTCGACGGTGGCATCAATGATGAAACGGCCAAACTGTGCCATGAGGCGGATGTTTTTGTGGCCGGAAGTTACGTGTTCGGTCGTGAATATAAATCGGCCATCGCGAGTCTTAAAGAATCATAAACCGGTTTCCCATTTTCCAAATATAGAGCTCCCGAATTGAGTCCTTGATTTTCAAGGCTGCTTGCCACGCGTTGGGAAACAAGGGGTGTGAGCAATTCTAAAGCGACTTCTAGAGGAGCAAACTTATAGTTGCGAAGCTCATAGGGAGATAGTTGAATTCGTTCGACCTGAGAAGCTGTGAGATCGTGAGCCGCAAAAAGAAATTGAATGTATTCACCGCGCACATCTTTGTTGGAAACATAGTCGATGGCGAGAAGATGGGTGGGGTGAATATTGATGTTCAGTTCTTCTTTGATTTCGCGATGCAAACCTTCTAAAGGAGACTCTTCGGCTTCGACGGTGCCGCCGGGAAGAATCCAGCCGGGATTGTAGGTTGGTTGCACGATCAGTAAATCGTGTTTATAGAATAGCAGCACTCCGGTGCCAATGCGTTTTTTGGGAAGTGAATCATAAAATTCTTTATCGTCTTTGAATGTGCGTAACATAGTCCCTCCTGGACTAGCCTCTATACCAGAAGAACTCATTGAAGGTCGGGGGTTCTTAGGGGCCCCCATTGACCACGGCAAAGAGTCTCATCAGAATTCTAAAGGAATCCATAATAATTTTGGGTTACAAAAGGAGAAGACTTTATGAAAAAGCTCTTGGCGGTATTTGCATTGGTACTTGGCTTTACAAGTGTTTCCCAGGCGGGGTTGTTGTTGGAGCCTTATATTGGTTATGAAATGGGTACTGCGAAATCTGATTCCGGTGGCGATGGTAAAACCGAGGCCGTGAATGTCGGAGGTCGCATTGCTTATACTTTGCCGGTCATGTTTTGGTTGGGTGTGGATGCCAACGTTGGAACCAGCGGAAAATACAAGCCAGATACCGGTACAGATGTCGATACGAAGAGAACGTCTTTATCTGCGGTCGTGGGGATGGACTTCCCTATTCTTCTTAGAGCTTGGTTAGCTTATGGTTTTGTCAACGAGATCAAATTTGATGATGCCTTTGATAGTAAGGTTAAGGGAAGCAATGTGAAGGTGGGCGTTGGCTTTACCGGACTTCCTTTTGTTTCCTTGAATGTGGAATACATTAAAGATGATTTCAAAGATGTTGATACTAATCTTGGAAGCGGGACGACAGATTTAAAGCATGATTCCGTGATGCTTTCAGTGTCTTTGCCGTTTGAGATTTAAAAACAACAAAAATCAGTTCAAGATTTAATAAAAGGAGTTGGCGACAACTCCTTTTTTTTTGATGACCAATTCTATTTACTCCAGACCATCCCCAGAGCCAGTCCGACCCACAGCAGTGTCACAAGACCGTAAATTGCGGAAGGATTTTCTTCTCTGAATCTCAGAAGTTGCAATGAGGCTAGGTACGTAATCAGAAAATCCCCCCAGAACTCCTTAAAAATTGGTGGTCCCCAGGCCCTGATAGTCAATGCTATTAGGAGAAAAAGAGTGGGCCAAAAACTTTGTTGGAAAATAATTTTTCGCATACTTACCATCCCTTTATTCTTCTGGGGCCCGGATTGATAACGATATCTCGTTTTCTTTTTGCTTTTTCAGGTAGAAACTTCTCTGTGATTTTATCAATGTTTGGGGGAGTGGAAAATTTTTTGTCTTTGTCTTTGTCTTTGTCACACTGGGGACTTGTGGAGCAGGCGACTCCCCCGAGGGCACCTCCAATAATAGCACCACCAACCCCTCCGGCGACTCCGCCTATTGAGGCCCCGACAGTGGCACCTCCGGCAGCAGTTCCAAAAATATCTCGGATGCATTGCCCAACACATTCGTTTTTTGAGTTTGCAACTAGGTCAATGCGACGGTGAGGAATCTGCGACGAGTCGTCCATTTCCCCGATTTGATCATGAGAACCTAGCTGTAAGATTTGTTCGAGTCTTTTTCTTTGAGTGGGATGAGACTCAAGGGCGAGAAGTCTTTTTGTTGGTAAAAAAAGCCCGACATTGAGGCCCTCTTCTGATGAGTTGTTCAGGATGTCTCGATAGATCTGGGAGGCGTTAAACTGCGGATCCTTACTTTGCACATACAGAGCGAGATCTTCAATGGCTTGGTAGACCTCTGTGTCGGATACTTCGGGAGGCTGATTCGCAAAGGTATGCATAGAAAGTAGGCTTACGATAAAGAACATTGCTAAAGATTTCATGTGGCGGGACCTTTCTTTGATTTGTTTATAAACCCTCTTTAAGCAAAGGAGGTGACTCCTCAAAAATGGCTGGGAATAGGTTATATTTGAGCTGGGGCTGGAGTTGTCCTGGATTTTAGAAACGGGAGGCGTTTGTTCTGAGACTATGGACGGAGACTGGAAATATGCAATGATGCGCGGCAAGATCTATCCCGGAAAGTTCCTAAAATAGAGTCAATGCGCTAGGATGCGGGCTTTTCAGGAGAACG
>NZ_JBLJBT010000012.1:0-23589 GCF_047637665.1 Bdellovibrio sp.
AAAAAATAATTGCAATACTGGGTTTGATCGGAGTTTCAGAGAGGGCCAGAAACCCCAAAAGAGCCGCAGGAGGAACCAAGTTGGGAATGCACGCGACCAGGGCCCAGCGCAAGGATCTAAAGACAAAGACTAAAACCAGACAGATGGCCGCCATGGATTGCCAAAAGCCAAAGATCAATTCATGGGAAAGTTCATTGTTTAAATGATGAATCGTAGAACCCATGCCCGTCACTTCAACTTTGATTTCAGGAAAACTTTGTTCTGCCATCTGCTTAACTTGAGCGACCAGGGAGTGAAGTTTGTTGGCAGGCAAATCTTGGGTGCGCACCGAGATGCGCGTATTTGATGAGTCCGTATTCAGAAAGTTCTTAAGAGGGCTATTGCTGGAAAGAGAATATAGAAAAAAGACCTCCGCCGTCGCGGATCGGCTGGCGGGAAGGCGCGAGTGATGAATATTTGCTGCGGCGACGAGGTCTGGCAAGCCAACGACGCTGCCAACGCCTTCAACACCGCGAATTTCATTTAAAAGATGATCAAGCTTAGCCAGAAGTGTTGGATCGTTCCACACATCTGAAGCCCCTTTGAGTTCAATATCCACCGGGATCATTCCGCCGAGTTCCTTATCGATTGTTTCTGTAGACAGACGGACTTGATGGTTTGTGGGGAGATCATCAAAGAGCCGCGCTGACCAGGAAAGACTTTGTCCCTTAAAGGCCAATGCCGTGGAAACCAAGATAATCAGGAATGTCCAGACCCCGGCGCGACGGAAAAAGTAAAGAGCCCAACGCGCCTTGCTCCACGCCCACTCGCGAGCCCGGGGCTCTGGGAGGAAGTGCAAAAGCGGAAATAGCAGGAGGGTCGTGACGAGCCATCCAATGATGATGGCTCCGGCAGCGGTGATGCCATAGTCTCGAATCAGAGGGACTTTGACCGTTAATAAAGCCAGAAATCCGATCATGGTTGTCGTTGAAGCGATGAGATTAGGGCCGAGAAGAACCTTAAAGGTGTAATTCACCAGTTGGTGGTGATTTAAGTGTGGTTGGTTTTTTCTCTCTTCAGTAAATCGCAATAAGGTGTGAATGCAAAGAGAGACCACGTCGACAGTGGTTAAGATGGGAATCGTACTGGATAAAATAGAAAATGGATATCCCGCTAGCGCCATGATGGCTAAGACGATGATGTTGGCGCTAAGAATTATGATGAATGAGATAATCAAGGGTGACCAATTCGCAAAGATCAAACCAAGCACAAAAAAACAGGCGATAAAACCTAAGATCACAAAATTTCGGATTTCCGTTTGCAGAAGCACTCCCACATCGGTTTGTACGGCCGGAGTTCCGCCGATTTCGACTTGAGAAAACGGTACAGCCGCGCTGGCGGTGACTTCTAGGTTTTGGCGAAGATGCAGGAGTTCCTGCGTATTAAGGGGTTTGATGTTAACAATAATTGAAGCCGTCTTTGCGTCCTTAGATATCAGAGTGGGTGAAATAAGAGGATTATTTAAGGTTTCAGAACGCCACTTTTCTGGAGGAAGATTTTTCAACAAAGGTCCGACACTCAAACCTTCGTCGCTACTGATGGCGCCCTGAACGGAGGCGACACTGAGGGTGTTGCGAACTCCGGGGAAATGGGAAAGGAGATCTGTGAGCCTTGCTAGGCTTTCGATTTTTTCTTTTTCAAACCAGGTCTCGCTGTCACTGGAAATCTTTGCTGTAATAATAAACGGCTGAGCTTCAGGAAGTTGAAAGAGTTGTCGCGTGTGTTCGTCTCTTTTTAGAAGTGGATTATCCTGAGGAAGAAATTGTTTCAAGCTGTACTGGGTTTGTAGGCGAGGAAGAGCAAAAAGACTTAACAGGGTCAGTGCGAAAACAAGAAGAAGTGATGAAATGGAGAGTCTTTTGACGAAAATTGGAAACTTCAAATCTTCATTTTTCAAATTCTTCATAGAGGTGTCTTCTTTCGATTCTTCTTTATTAAGTTCCTTTAGAAACTTCACGCTTAGCCGTATATTAAAAACATGATGACGGGAAACACGATGACAAACACAAGATGGATAACGACGAAGGGCCTATCGGCTGCGCTGATTACATTCTTTATATCTTCACATGCATTTTCAAAATCGCAAATAAATTCAGAATTTGAATTAATCCTACCTAGACAGTTTCAACAACATTTGATTGAAAAGAAATGGGAAAGCCTCGTGAATAAAGAATTTCAGGCAAACTGGCAATTTCCTGATCAGCAAATCAACACTCAAGAAGTCCCCGTCAGAATTCACCAACTTTCGTTGAAACTTAAGACACTTTTGCAGAAACCCTCTTTGGGTGATTCTCAGAGTGTCTTAAAGTTGAGTTCAAAGGATTTACAAGCGGAACTGCACATGGGTGAAGTGTCCGTGGATCATGTCGTGGAGCGCGTTGTGGGAGGAATTATTGGACGCTTTCGGGTCCAGGCGCAGTGCAAAGACGTGGTGTTAAATCTGCAGCCGGGGCAAGGATCTTTTTCACTTGTTTTATCACCCCAAGTTGAAAGTGCAAAAGCAGGGACTCAAGTGGAATCTGTCGATCTGGCGTGGCTTCCTGGGGGATGGGTGGCTCAAGGGTTTCAGTGTGTCGGTGCAGAAGGCTTTGAAGAGCTTATTAAGTCTGAGATCAACAAGATTGCCAATGATTCAGCTCGATTCGTAGAGCCTCAAAAGGAGTTGATAAAAAAATATGTCCAAGAGTCCCTTCAGAGCTTCCAATTTGACTTTTCCCAGCCTCGGCAGTTGATCTCTGTTCGTCCGGATCTGCGTCTGCTTATGAGAGTTGAGGAGTATAAAGATCTGGGAGTGAGTGGCGCAAAATTAAAAGGCCAGTTGGAAATCGAATTTTTAAGAGCCCCAGATCAAGGATTAAAAACCTTAACTCTTTCAGAGACGCCAGAGCAAGGAAACGCTTCCGAAGCGCAGTTGCGTTTACCGAAAGACTTTATTAAAGAGGTTTTGTTAAGATCTTACTCGGCAAACTCATGGTTGCATCAAGTGACCTCAGATAGGATTCCCGGCTTTTCGAGCGTCATGGGGTCTCGCTTGGTCCAGTTTTTTATTTGGCCTGAACTGATGAAGTATCCAAAATCTTCTAAATTTAAATTTGATGTGTATTCAAATAAGGATATCAATATCCAAGGTGAGGGACTGCGCTATCAGGTGAAGGCACCACTGTACTCGAAGATGATGGCCCCTAAAGAGGGCGCTTATGTGCCTTTCATGAATTTTTCATTGCCCTTTACTTCGGACGTACAGTTGAAAGTGGAGAGCGGGAAAGCGTATGCGACGTTTGAAAATCCGACACTGTCTTTAAGCTCTTCTTGGGATGGTGCTTATGTTAACAAATACAGTCCCTCTCGGCGATTTTCTTCCAGCACTGTTCGTGATCGCATCCTCAGTTCGTTGGACGGCAAGACTGTAAGTGTCGGACTTCCGAATATTCCAGTCACGGAAGGGGTCGCACTGAAGATCAATAAGATGATAGCGCCAAAAGGCAAGGACATCGTCTTCCGTTTGGCTCCTTAAAAGGACCGCGACAAAGAGAGGGTGTAGGAATCATTTTTTTCGTACACCCCTAAGGGAGTGTCGCTGGAGCCAGCGATCAAATCGGCCGTCATTGAAAACACCCACCGATCGAGGAATCTTCGGCCAATACCGATTTCGGTGAAGGTGCTGCTGTGGTTGACATCGTAAAGCCCTAAGAAAGAGAAGTTCCAGACCTCTTTCCAAGTCATTTTTCCGCCAAGCATCCAGGCTCTGCGAAATATTTCCGTCACAGACAGATTCGAATCATTTTCTTTTTCTGAAAAGATAAATGAATGCTGAAGGATGGCGATAAGAAGTCCTTCAGAGCCTATATTAAAGGTCTTTTCCAGGCCCAAGACGTTTTCGTGGGTCCAGCCTGGTAAAAGAGGATCGTCGCCGAGGCTTTGCGAGTAGCTGCTGGCGTATTTAAAAAGAAAATCCCATTGATTGCTGACCAGAGAAAAGCCGCCCTGCCGTAAACGATAATTTTTGGTGTTCAGAGTCACATCAGGGTCGACGCGAATGACTGTTTTTGGAGAAACCTGAACGATGGTTCCTGTGACCACGGGTTGCACCAAAGGAAACGAAGCCACGCCTTCGTAATAACTGAGGCCGACGTCAAGGATGCTGCCGTGTCTTTGCAGTCGAAAAGCTGCATTATGATCCAAGGCGTGATCCAGATTTTCACGAGAGGTGTAGTTGTAACGTAATGATTCAGGAAGAAGTAGAACTAAATTATTGTCGGGCGTTTGTGGCACAAAGACATCTCGAGGAAGCCAACGACTGTGGGAGCCCGGCATGGTGGCACCTCGATTCTGAGGGATATATATGATGTCATAATCCCAAATATCCAGACTTTGCGACAGAGTGATAGAGGGGGCTCCGAGTTTTCGGCTGTGGAGAGGATCAAAATACTGCTTCGAATTTAAAATATCTAGAGGATTGTAACCATCCGTGACTCCCCAAGAGAAAATATTATTCCCAGCTTGCAAGGAGAAAGACTCTGTTTGGTAACGAAGATAGATTTCGCTGGCATCAAAGAAATACCTCTCTTCTTCGGATTTGTTGTTGGGGTCCGCCACGAAGGTGGGTTTCAGATAGAAGCGCCAAGAGTCTAGATATTTCCACTTATAAATGGGGTCCAATTCCAATCGTGAGAAGTCCTGATTGGTTTCTTCGCCATAAGACTCGGAGAAAAAGATATAATCGAACTTGCTATCGAGGTTGAGGCTCCACTCGGTAGAACGTCGAGCCTCCGCCATGGAGGTGCAAACAAGAATGGAAACGAAAAAAAAGAGCCTCTTCATGTTCTTTCTAGAAGAGCACAGCTTTTTAATTTAGGCCACTTGTACTTTTAAGCGGTCGCAAACTTATTGACGTATTCGATAATAGAGCTCTTGAACTCTGCAGGAAGTCCTAAAAAGCGCAGGCCGGCATAGCCGTCGCCTCCCACATAGACCACCTCGCAAGTGGTGTTTATGGTGATAAACAAATTAGGACTCGTTAGCGTTGCCTTAAAGCGTTCGCCAATTTGAAGGTTTTTAGCATCATTTATCCCCAAACCACCTTCGCTAATTGAGATCACGCGGCATGAGAAACTTCCCTTCGGGCTTTCACAGGCCAGGGTGCCAACAATCGGAACTCGAGGGTGAGAGCGGCGGCTGATCCCAAGGTCTTCGGCGACTCGTGGGACCGAATAAACTTCCTTCCAGGGACCGTTGTCGTGAGAGATATCGACGGTAGAAAAGTCTTTGAGCGTTTTTAGATAAGAGATGAGCTCGGAATATTTGAGAGGATTTTTTTCCTGCCCTTCAACACGAACCTTCCAGAGAACTTGAGCCTCGCTTGATGGGGGCGTCGTTATTCCTATTTCTTTTAAGATTTGATGCCAGCGTGTGGGGGGAGCCCATTCAGATTGACCCCGTCCCCATATTTGGGGATCTTTAGCTGTTGGTAAGCGGGTTTCAATTTCATCTTGATCGAAGGGGCCATTGACCTGACCTTCACTCAGAATAAACCAAATTTTTGGGTGCGCCACAGATGTGCTCCTCACAGTTGACTCTTGTGCTTTATTACAGCGAAATGTATATGACTTTGTCTAGGAGAATTACTCAATGAAATACATTATAGCGGGAACAGATCGTCCCGACTCCAATACTTTGAAAGTATCTAAATACATCCAAACTATCTATCAACAGTTAGGTGAAACAGTCGAGATCATTGATCTTAAAGAGATGAAAGCCCATCTTCATCAAGACCTTCACTATGGCAAACCCTCTGAAGGGTTAAAGCCGTATCTTGATAAAGTTCTTGGAAGTGATGGATTGATTGTGGTTTCTCCCGAGTACAATGGCTCTATGCCGGGGATTTTAAAATACTTCATCGATCACTTGAAGTTTCCCGAGTCCTTTGAGTTTCGTCCTGTCTGCTTTGTTGGTCTAGGGGGGATGTTTGGAGCCCTTCGCCCGGTGGAACATTTGCAACAAATATTCGGATATAGAAATGCTTATGTGTATCCCGAACGTGTTTTCATTATGGGAGTGCACAAGATTCTCAATGCTGAAGGGCAACCTCAGGATGAGACGATCAAGCAGCTTCTTCTTAAACAGGCTCAAGGGTTTCAAAAGTTCACTCAGGCTTTGAGTTCTTTTAAAATTGACGCCAACGCCGTTATTGAGAAAAAGAAGCAGCCGTAGGCTCTCGGTTGATAAGTCTTTCATGGACGCGGCCCTCAAAATAGATCAGTCCGATGATCAAGAGGGCTGCCAATAACCATTTAGAGCGAAGTATCGATCTTGGTTTCATAGCTCTATGATCTCAAAAAGCTCAAAATGAAGGCAAATAAACTTCTTGCAATGAGTGGGGATGCGTCATTTTTTTAGGGAGCTGGCTGACAAGCTCCTGGTTTTTCTCTAAACTTAAGTCTTGCTTCTAAAACTTTAGACGGGGTTCCTTGTATCGAAAATCCGGGCCATCACAGTAAAAATAATAATATTTTAATGCTCTCTTTAGGTGCTTTGGGTGTGGTCTTTGGGGACATCGGTACGAGCCCTCTCTATGCTCTTCGCGAATGTTTCGGCGAGTACGGCCTTGCTGCCACTCCTGAAAACGTCATTGGTATTCTCTCGTTGATCTTTTGGACCTTGATTCTAGTTATCTGCATTAAGTACATGGCCTATGTCATGAGAGCAGACAACCGCGGCGAAGGTGGGATTCTTTCTTTGATGGCCTTGGCGGTGCGAAGCCAAATGAGTAAAGACGTCACGCAACGGCGTTGGATCATGACAATCCTAGGTCTTTTTGGTGCCGCTCTTCTTTATGGAGATGGAGTGATCACTCCGGCCATTTCAGTTCTCTCTGCGATGGAGGGATTGACTTATGTGGCACCCAATTTTGAGCCTTTCATTATTCCCTTGGCAGTCTTTGTTATTAACGCTGTTTTCTTGATGCAGAAGTATGGCACAGGAAGAATCGGTGTGATCTTTGGTCCTCTTTTGCTTGTTTGGTTTACTGCCTTAGCCGCTTTAGGGATCAACGGGATGGTTGAAAACCCTCACATCTTTGAAGCTTTGTTGCCTCACCATGCCATTGAATTCTTCATGCGCAATGGCTGGCATGGATTCATTGTTCTGGGCTCAGTCTTTCTGGTTGTTACCGGAGGGGAGGCTCTTTATGCGGATATGGGACACTTTGGAAAAAGGCCGATTCGTCTGGCGTGGTTTTTCGTGGCATTGCCCGCTTTGACTTTAAATTACTTTGGTCAGGGTGCTTTGCTTTTAAATAATCCCGAAGCGATTTCGAATCCATTTTATTTGTTGGCTCCGAAGTGGGCCCTTCTGCCGATGGTCATTCTTGCGACCATGGCGACGGTGATTGCATCTCAAGCTTTGATTTCAGGAGTTTTCTCAATCACTCGTCAGGCTATTCAATTGGGTTTCTGTCCACGTATTTCTATTGTTCATACATCCAGTCAGGAAATTGGTCAGATTTACGTTCCTGCTGTAAACTGGGCTCTTTTTGTGGGCGTTATCTGGTTGGTGCTCACATTTAAGACATCGAGTAACTTAGCGGCGGCTTACGGTATTGCTGTGACGGCGACGATGGTTATCACGACCATCCTCGCTTATGAAGTGGCTCGCCAAAAGTGGAACTGGAGTTTGTTGAAAGCCTCTGGAATTTTTGGAGCCTTTTTAATTATGGATCTGGCGTTCTTTGGAGCCAGTGTTCGTAAGGTGGCGCACGGGGGATGGGTGCCATTGGTTATTGGGGCTGTTATTTATCTTTTGATGACGACATGGCAAAAGGGGCGTCAGGTTTTATTCAGACGTCTGAAAGAGCGCTCCATGCCTATTGAGGATTTCTGTCAAAAGCTTCTCCGCGAACCTCCTTTGCGAGCGCCAGGAACAGCGATCTACATGACCGGAGATCCATGGGGTGTGCCGGTGCCTTTATTGCATAATTTGAAACACAATAAAGTACTTCATCAACGAGTGGCGATCTTGACGATCCAAACTCGAGAAGTGCCGTTTGTATCGAAAAATGAAAGAATCTCCATTCAAGAAGTTATTCCGAATATGTACCGTATTCTGGCTTATTACGGATTTATGGAAACTCCAAAGATGAAGCATATTCTGGAGGCCTGCCGCCAAAGGGATATTAACTTCAACGTGAATGAGACCACGTTCGTGTTGGGACGTGAGACCATCATTGCGGACAAAGGCCCGCGACGTGCGGAGGAACCGCAAATGCCTCATTGGCGAGAGCGTTTGTTTGCGGTGATGTCTAAGAATGCACAAAGACCCACGGCCTTTTTCCGTATCCCACCGAATCAAGTTATTGAAGTGGGAATTCAAGTTGAAATCTAAGGGGAAGAGAGCAGGCGTTGAATCTGCTCTTTTTCTTTCATCCCGTCTTCAAATCCAATTTCGATAAGCTTTTCACAGTACGAAGGTTCAAAAAGAAGGAAGCTTGCGATTTCGCTGGCGTCTTGAAGGGAGCCGAGGCCTTTTAAAAGATAACGAATCATCTGAGGTAGTTTATTTACTTTTTCTGCGGCAATTTCAGCGATATCGACGGACGGTGAAATCCAAAGATGATCAATGAATCGAACAGAGAGGTTTTTCTTTTCAACGTCAGAGAGCTTCGAAATGTTCGTATTAATCCGATCAAGGCGCTCCATATCCATTTCCATTCCGTCCATCATGATGGCATTCAGTAAAACACTCACCACGCGCCCCACGGTGGGCGATTGATTCCTATTGATATGGGGAGAGCTATAACAAATTTCTTGGCGGCGACGAACGCCAATGGCAATAATTTTTTGAGCACCCATATTGATGGCGGGGCCACAGGGGGATTGATTGCGAATACACCCATCGCCAAAATATCGATTCTCAAGAGAGACCGGCGGAAACAAGAGGGGAATCGCCGAGGACGCCAGAATATGTTCCGCAGTGAGAGTGCTTCTTTCAGCTTGTCGGCGAGCGTGTTTCCACAGAGGGATTTCTTCTTGGGACTGCAAGAAGGTAATTGTGCAGGTGGAAAAATAATCCAGGGCCGAGACAGCCAGTCCCCGAAATTTCTTTTTTTCCAAGTTTTTCTGAATATTTTCAAACTGACAATTGTCAGAGATAAGTTTTTTTAAAGGAACATTGTTAAGAAGTGATTTTCCCGGAGAGCTCTTTTTGACTCCCCCTAGGGATAGGTCCGCGATCCAGTGAAGTCCTCCCATCGACAAAGATAGAGGATCGGTCAGATAGACTTGCTGTGATTCGACACGACTCCAAAGTCCAGTCAGGTTTTCGCACGCATCTCTGATATTGCAGCTTTCTGTGGCCGTAATCATTGCGGCATTGATGGCCCCGGCGCTGAGGCCCGTGTAGAAGTCAAAGGGCTGAGAGATGCCCATCTCAGAGCAGATATCCGCGATAGCAGCTATCACTCCGGCCTGATAGGCGGCGCGCGCACCACCCCCTGAAAGAACAAGGCCTAGGGATGACATAGATCCACCCTCCCTTTTATAGAAAAGCTAATGCACTCGTGTTCATTTTCACAGATCATTTCTAGACTTGAAGAAAAATACAAAGAGCGGATACTGAATTCAGGCAAGGCCACGATAATCTCAACTCGGTTATCGGTTCCACTGAAGGAATCACTACCTTGCAAAGGGAGCCCCAGCGGCTCTCTTCTTTTTTGTAAACTCAATGAAATCCAATAGAAGATTTCTCCAACTCCTTCGGATTAAAAAGCAATTTTACAGATCTTGGTTTTGTTTTTCAGAGGAGGGTTGATCTGTTTCTTCATTTAAGAAATAGTTTTGATGTGTATTAACAAACGACATCTGTAAAGGAGATGAAGATGATGAAATTTGTTCTGGGAACCCTTGTGATGGTGATGGCAACTTCGGTTTTTGCGGCCGATGTTTATAAGATCGATACCAAAGCAAGCTCCGTGGCTTGGAAGGGCTCCAAAAAAATGGGAAGCTTCCATGTGGGCAGTATTGTGATGAAAGAAGGGTCTGTGACCTTGGATAAAAAAGGTCAGTTGAGTGCCGGTAATTTCGTGATTGATATGGCCACGATTGCCAATGAGGATTTGAAAGACAGTCCTGAATATCAAAAAAAGTTGGTAGGCCATCTTTCGAGTGAAGACTTTTTTAACGTCGCGAAGTTTCCAACGGCCGTCTTTAAAGTGACAAGTGTAACGGCGAAATCAAAAGAAGAAGCTCTTGTGAAGGGTGATCTGACGATGATTGGCAAAACGAATGCGATCGAGTTTCCAGTGAAACTTTCGGCGGATAAGGGTGTTGTGACTGGCGAAGCTAATGTAAAGGTGGATCGCACGAAGTGGGGTCTTAAATATGGTTCAGGCAATTTCTTTAAAGAACTTGCCGGCGACAAAATCATTAATGATGAGTTTGAGCTGACTTTAAAGCTTGTCGCAAAAAAGTAATTGGATATTCAAAAAAAACAAAGCTCTGCCTTCAAGACGGAGCTTTGTTTTTAGTCTCAAGAATCTCTGTTTTTTTCTGTAAATTTCTGCATAGGACAAATGTTGCAGGAAGTTATCTGTTTATAAGTCACTCAAGACCTGACAACAATCTTCTGAAGGGCTTAATTCCTCAGGAGGGACTCATGAAAATCGTCTGTTTGGCTTTGTTGACACTGATGTTCTCTTTTCAAGTGAAAGCTCAGAGTAATATTGATCCCTATCCAGGTCTTTATCAAACCGCTCAGTATTGTGCGCAACTTCAGGATGAAGAGGAATCCGTCCGCTGTATGCAGGGGAATGCGGCTGCCAACTGGTCTTCGCTTCCAGCACTTCGTATTTGCGATCAATTGTCGTTTGATTCAGAGAAAGCAAGCTGTGTTTTAAGTCAACTCAATCAAGTGATCGAAGAGGCGGAAGCTCGAGTCTGTGATAGCCAGAGTTTTCCTGAAGATAAGTGGAATTGCCTCAAACAAGTTCAACGCCCCTATCGTTGGCGAACCTTCTTTAAAGTAAACCCCGACCCAGGGAAAAATGCAGTGGCTCGGATGTGTGAGCAGTTCTTCTTCGATGAAGACAAGAATACTTGCGTAAATCTGATGTCTAGAACCGAGCTCTTTGTCGTGGACGCGGTCCAAAGCTGTTCCCGCTTTTTTAGCGACGCCGATAAGCTGCAATGTCTGGAAGCTATCGGTAATAAATTCTATTTCCCATTTGAGTCTGATCGCTGTGAGAGCTTGTTTTCTGATCACGATAAGCTGACTTGTTTTTCGGGCTTTAAAAGACGCTACCGTCTGGTGTATCGTCCCTAAACTCTGTTCATGAATTGAGCGACATCCTCCCCAAAAAGGCATTTCTCTTGGAAGTCTCCCTCAGGGCGGGTGTCTCAAGTTGAGAATCTCTAAATATATTGAAAGCTTAACTATTGAGGCTCTTTGGCGAAGGGATTGCATTCTTATTTGTCGAATGAGGAGGCACTCTATGAAAGATTTCAAATTTTTAGTTATTTCTCTGTTGGCCGCGACCTTGGCGATGAGTGCTTGTGCAAAGAAAGACTCTGAATTTGCCGCTCGTTATGCAAAAAACAAGATGGGCGCGGATGTGGCTGATGGAAAAAAGACTCAACAGGCGGGTGAAATGGCGGCGGCAAAGGGCCTTGAAGCTGATGTTGTGAATATTCGTCGCTACTGGACTCCGGATGATCAGCCAGGACCGCGCGCTGTGATGGCAACAATTCTTATTAATAATCAGGAGATGTCTGTGACCACCATTCACTCAGGAACAGAGATTGCTGACGGTCGGGTGGATACAAATGGGTATACGATTGTGTTCCATGCGATGTGTGGAAGTACTGATTGCAATCCATATTATGCTTCACTGGAAATCTATCAGAATAATAAAATGGTCATCCAAGAAGGTGTCCGTAAGTTCTTCGACAAGAAAACGGCCGCTGACACAGATCTTTATCAATGGTTTAAACCTGAAGAGGCTCTTCCTTTGTTGGGCATGGACTCCATGGATCCTAAAGGCATGGTCGGATTCTTAAACAACTCCAGCAATACGGTTTCTGGCGGGATGATCAAATAGATTTTAGATCACTAAAAATCAACGCGAGATTGAGGGAGTGTTTTGAGAACGCTCCCTTTTTTCTTTTTGAATCTCTTCATCGAGCAATTCAGAAAGATGAGTATTGCGAGTCTTCACAAGCCCATCAATTTTTACTAAATAGTTTGCGAGATGATGAAAGAGTTTTTCGATCTCCGCATCTGTTTCAAGGCGTCCTTCTTCTTCTTTGATCTCTTCAGTCAAACGATCCACGATAAATAAAGCCGCATTGAGGGAAACTCCGATGTCATGAAGAAAGTCTCTTTCTTGGTAAAGTTTGCGGTGGGAATCGTTCATGGGGGCCTCCTCTTTTCAGTATTGAAAGTCTCCTGAACTGGGGCAACTTGTAGCATTGCAAAGTGCCGGGAGTGAGTGGAGATGGTGAAGTAATTTCAGGGCATTTTGACCCCAGTTTAGCTCATAGAATGACGCCCCATTGCGTATTCAAATCCAATATAAGCCCTTACGATTTTAGGAAACCGTTAAGAAATGGTGTTGAAACGGGACTGAAGTCGTGGCACCTTACTTGCTCATTGGGGATAGTGGCTCCAAATTGGGACCAGTTTGACCCTTGTCGATCTCCAGTATTCTGGGGGCCGAAAGAGTTCGATGGATTTGGAAAAAGAATTTAAGGAAGTTTTTAAAACATAAATAACCACTAATGAAAGGGAAAACAGTGAAAAAACAAGTTTTGATGTCACTGATTTTGGCGGGTTCTATGGTTGCAGTTTCTGCTCAAGCGGAGGAGCAGGCGCAAAACCAAAATGCAAACACAAGCACTGTAAAGGTGTCTGAGGTTCAAAAGTCTGAAGAGAAAGCTGAAGACATTGACCAGGAGATCACGAATGCTCGTATGCGTTCTGAGCTTGGTTCTAAATCTCAATGGTCATTCAAATCCAGCCTAGGTTACTCTGGCGGTTCTTTGAACAAACCATTTGATTCTATCCGTCCTAACTACCGTGCATCTGCGACTATCGAAACTTTGGCTGCTCTTTCTGGTAACGTGGGCGTGAACTACCGCATTTCTAAAGGTGGTAACTTGTCTGCAGGAACTGGTATCGTAGTTATGGATCCATTCCACGGCGATATCACTCAAAGCACTTTCCAAGATCCTCGTGCTTCTAGAAAAGGTGCAGAGATCAAGCGTACTCAAGTTTCTACTCCATACCTTGATTACAGCCATGGATACCGTGCTTTGGATATGCAGATGATTTCAAGTGTTACGTACTCTCACTACACTGAAGAAGATCAAACTGATTACTACAACTTGATGGGTAACTTGTCCGTGAACCAAACAGCTTTGGCTGATTTCGGTGATTCTAAATGGCAAGGTGGTTTGAGCCTTTCTTTGGATAAAGAGCTTTCTAAAGGTGCATTTGCTGATTCTGCAGCAGATAACATGCGCTATGATTACGGTGTGGGTTTGTTCCCATTTGCTGAGTACTCATTCAATGATAACTACTCTTTCAGAACAGTATTTGGATACTTCCAATTTGCTAAGTACGAAGAGTCTAGCGAATTGATCCAAATGGAGCCTTATCAATCAATGGGGATCGGTATCTCTTTGACTCGTGATATCTATCTTTACCCGAACGTTCAGTTCACACCAAAAGACATCCGCAGCGACAGAACAAACGTTGCATTGTCTGCGAACTTGAACTTGTTCTAATTTCTTAAAGGAATAGAACTGAGGCCTTTGGGGCTTGAAGAAACCCACAACTGAATAGGTTGTGGGTTTTTTTGTTTTTGGGGGAGGGGTGGTGAGGAATGAGGAGCACCCGCCTCGAGAGGGTTCTTGTTCTTTTGTTTCTTTTGGGGCTCGTTGGTCACTCCTGAGAGGGTACTCTCAGGAGTCTGAGGTGAAGTGGGGAGGATAGGATAGGGTTTTGGCTTAAGATCTAAAGTTTTGCTGTTGCTGTTTGTGGTAACAAAGGCAGCGGATCAATAGGCCCTCTGTTTTTGCGAATCTCAAAGTGAAGATGAACGCCGGTTGCGCGGCCTGTGCGTCCCATTGCTCCAATCACTTCGCCTTGGTGAACCTTTTGGCCTTCAGCAACCAGAATCTTGTCGAAGTGGGCATAGAGTGTGGCCCAACCATCGCCAGACTCTACCAGAACCATTTTTCCATAGCCACGGAACTCACGACCGGCATAGATCACGGTGCCGCCTTGAGAAGCCAGAATCGGTGTTCCTTTAGGCGCGGCTAGATCAATGCCCAAATGAGGGCGTCGCTTGTTTGGCAGGAATCCACGAGTCATTCTGGCGCTATCCACGGGCCAATCAAAGGTAATGGCCTGCTCAATATACGGAGCCTGATCAGTAGCTATGGATCTTGATTTTGTGGGAGTCGGAATGTTCCCGGCCGCAAAGTACTCGCGCGACAAAGGAGTATGAAAGGTCGAGCAGGAGCCCAGAGCTCCCACTGTGAAAATGCTTCCTGCAATACTAACGAGCTGCTTCCATCCTGGTGTCATGCTTTGATTATACTTAATAAGTCATCGGATCCAAAGCACTTTTTTGAAAACGAACGCTCTCTAAGTCTAAAAAAATCTTAATAAAGAGGGAACTGCTTACAAAGCTGTTTAACATCCGCATGGATTTTCGCCTTCATTTCAACATCCTCAGGATTATTAAGAACTTGCGCGATCCACTTGGCGATTTGCTTCATCTCAGGCTTGCCCATGCCTCTTGTTGTCAATGCGGGTGTTCCAATTCGAACCCCACTTGTGACAAACGGAGAGCGTTTTTCATTGGGCACTGTGTTTTTATTCACAGTGATTCCTGCCTCATCAAGAGAATTTTCAGCCACTTTTCCTGTAATCTCTCGGTCACTTAAGTCGACTAAAATCAAATGATTGTCAGTTCCCCCGGTGACCAGTTTAAATCCTTGAGCGAGCATTTCTTCAGCCAAGGCCTGCGCATTTTGAATAACCTGTTCGCTGTATTGCTTAAACTCCGGCTTTAAAGCTTCGCCGAAAGCCACGGCTTTTCCTGCAATAACATGCTCTAACGGTCCACCTTGAATGCCCGGGAAAATGCGCGAGTTCATGACTTTGGCTTTTTCCTCGGAGTTGGTTAAAATCATTCCACCGCGAGGGCCACGCAAAGTTTTATGAGTCGTTGTGGTGATATAGTCGGCATAAGGAACTGGAGAAGGATGGTGCCCTGTAGCGACAAGACCAGCAAAGTGGGCCATATCCACCAGCAGTTGCGCTCCAACCTCATCTGCAATCTCTTTGAATTTTGCAAAATCAAGCGTGCGCGGGTAGGCACTGTATCCTGCGATAATCAATTTAGGTTGAGTCTCTTTAGCGGTCGCGCGAATTGTATCATAATTAATGCGACCCGTTTCGGAGTCCAACTTGTAAGAAGCGGCTTTAAATAAGAGCCCGCTAAAGTTCACTGGGGAACCGTGAGTAAGATGTCCTCCGTGAGAAAGATCCATTCCTAAGATTGTATCTCCTGCTTTACAGGCCGCCAGATAAACGGCCATATTTGCTTGAGATCCTGAGTGTGGTTGAACGTTGGCGTATTGAACGCCGAAAAGTTTTTTGGCGCGCTCAATAGCAAGACTTTCGACAGTGTCCACATTCACGCAGCCGCCATAGTAGCGTTTGCCAGGATAACCCTCGGCATATTTGTTCGTCAGAATGGACCCTTGAGCTTCCATCACAGCGCGAGAAGTATAGTTTTCAGAAGCAATCATTTCCAAGCCAAACTGTTGTCGTTCAGCTTCTTTTTGAATTGCGGAAAAGACTTCAGAATCTACTTGAGATAGAGGCATTGATGTTGAATGCATTTAAGATACTCCTTGCTGCATCTTTAGGTCGAATGCATAAAGTATCCCTTGAGCCGGGGGAATTGAAAAGCCTCAACAACCAGTGTCGCTAGAAAGCTTATCTACACGGCGCTGATGGCGACCGCCTTCGAATTTGGATTGCAGGAAGGTCTGAACAATTTTTTCAGCCTGATCCGGAGATGTGAAGCGCGCACTGAGACATAATATGTTTGCGTTATTATGTTCACGAGCAAGACGGGCGATATCTTCGTTCCAGCATAAAGCAGCTCGAACCTGAGGGTATCGATTGGCTCTGATGGCCATACCTTGGCCAGACCCACAGATTAAAAGTCCCGCCGTATTACTATCCAAAGTGTCTGTGATTTTTTTTCTCTTATTTTCAAGTTCTAAGTCGACGATGTGTTTGCACACTTTGTCAGCGAAGTCGGGGTAGTCTATAGACTCAACGGTATAAGTTCCAAGATCTTTCCATTGAACATGGGGCAGAGCCGCCATCACCTTAAGTTTTAAATCCACTCCAGCGTGATCGCATCCTACATAAACTACCATGGTTCACCTATTTGAGTTTTGAAAAAATCATCGACGCGTTTGTTCCACCAAAGCCAAAGCTGTTGTTGAGAGCATTGTCGATCTTCCCCTCGCGTGCTTTGTGAGGAACATAATCTAAATCACAGTCTTCACTCGGGTTGTCCAAATTGATCGTCGGAGGAACAATTTGATCACGAATTGCCATAACACAAAAAGCCGATTCGATGGCTCCCGCAGCTCCTAAAGCATGTCCAGTCATGGATTTTGTGCTGGAAACCCAGACGTTCTTAGCACTGTCGCCCATCAAACGTTTGATGGCCATGGACTCAAGACCATCTCCGACAGGAGTACTGGTTCCATGTGCATTGATGTACTGAATTTCTGAGGCTTTAAGTCCTGAATCACGGACCGCTGCTTCCATGGCCTTATAACCACCGGCGCCCTCAGGAGCTGGAGAAGTCATATGATAGGCATCGGAAGAAACACCGTAACCTGTGATTTCACAAAGAATCTTCGCACCACGCTTTTCAGCGTGCTCTAAAGACTCGATGCAAAGAACAGCAGCGCCTTCCCCAAGGACAAAACCATCACGGTCTTTATCCCAAGGACGGCTGGCTTTTTCTGGAGCATCATTGCGAGTAGAGAGTGCTCTCATCGCAGCGAAGCCGCCAACTGCAAGCCCGCAGATAGTGCTTTCAGCACCGCCAGCTAACATCACATCCGTTGCTCCGTCGCGAATATAGCGAACAGCGTCTCCGATAGAGTGAACTCCCGAAGCGCAAGCTGAAGTGACAGAATAGTTAGGGCCTTTAAGGCCTAGAGCAATGGACACCTGTCCTGCCGCTAGGTTTGTGATAACTGAAGGAATGAAGAAAGGGCTGATACGACCAGGGCCTCTTTCTTTCATCTTAATGGAGGTTTCTTCGATGGTCGCAAGACCACCGATGCCAACCCCAATAATCACTCCCGTTTGCTCTTTCACTTCTTCTGTGAGCTCAAGTTTGGCCATTTCCACGGCCATCTTTGAAGCTGCAATTGAATAGTGAATAAAGGCGTCCATTTTCTTTTGCTCTTTTTTCTCAATGTAAAGATCAGGGTTAAAACCCTTCACTTCACCAGCAAAAGTGACATCAAAGCCAGTTGTGTCGAACTTCGTGATCTTCGCGATGCCGGATTGGCCGCGAAGAGCTGCCGCCCAGCTCTCCTCAATGGTATTTCCAAGGGGAGTGACTGCGCCGACTCCAGTAACAACAACTCTTCTTTGTGATATTGCAGGACGTTCAAATCGGGAGTTCATAATAAATTAAGCTTTTCCTTTTTTCTCAAGGTAAGAAGCTACGTCTTGAACTGTCTTAAGCTTTTCAGCATCTTCGTCAGGGATTTCAAGATCGAATTCCTCTTCCATTGCCATCACAAGTTCAACGATATCAAGGCTGTCAGCGCCAAGATCGTCGATGAAAGAAGCTTCAGGCTTAACTTTATCTGGATCTACGCCTAATTGCTCAACAATGATATCTTTTACTTTTGGATGAATTGCCATTTGTCCTCCTAATAGTGCGTTCATCTATTTTAATCTTCAAGTCCAGTCGGGCTTTTCGCGCTTATCGCGAGTTTAACCCCTTTTCGCTTTGGAATTTGAAATTCCTCAGCTTGCACAGCCGAAGCTGTTAGTTCATATGCATTCCGCCGTTAACGTCGAGAGTGTGGCCCGTGATGTATTTTGATTCATCACTTAACAAAAAGCGCACCGCTTGTGCGACATCGTTGCCTTCTCCGATTTTTTGCAGAGGAATTCGTTCCATCATTTTATTTTTAACGTCTTCAGAAAGAACTTCCGTCATTTCTGTCGCGATAAAGCCAGGGGCGACGTTATTCACGCGAACGTTGCGAGAGGCAAGTTCCAAAGCGACGGATTTAGCAAAAGCGATGGTGCCAGCTTTAGAAGCTGCATAGTTCGCTTGCCCTGCGTTTCCTGTTTCACCAATGATTGAGGTGATATTGACGATGGAGCCTTTGCGGGACTTCATCATTGTTTTGGTGAAAGCTTTGGTCACTAAAAATGTACCACGCAGATTGGTGTTGATAACGGAATCAAAATCTTCCGCCTTCATGCGCAGAAGCAACTGATCTTTGGTGATACCCGCGTTGTTCACAACACCGTCAACTTCAGGCCACTTTTCAAGAATATGCTCAACAGCTTCGTTCACCGAAGTTTCGTCCGAGATATTCATTTTGATATAGAAATGGCCTTCTCCAGGAAGGGTATGAGCCACTTGTTGAGCAGACTCTTCGCGAGAAGAATAAGTGAAGGCCACTTGCGCGCCTTCTTCTGCCAGAAGCTTAACGATCGAAGCGCCAATGCCTCGACTTCCTCCGGTCACAACAATTTTCTTTCCTTGAAGCGATTTTCCGCTCATGTGCAAAATCCTTTTCTGCTCATTACATGTGTTGTTTTCAGCACACTTTGACCGAACTCAGAGTAAAGCTCAAGAAATTTCAATGACTCGAAGCTTTCAAAAAATCCTCAATATTTTTAATATCTTCCAGGCTTGTCGTGGTCATAACTTTGAAGAATTCAGGATCAATCTTTTTCAATAATCCCTGAAGGACTTTTCCAGCGCCACATTCAATCACTTGCGAGTGATTCATGGACTTCAGAACTTCCATGCTTTGAGTCCAACGAACCGGAGCAGAAACTTGACGAATCAGGTTCTCTCTTAGGATGGATCCTTCTGTTTCTGCTTTGGCGTGGAAGTTTTGAATGATGGGGAAAGCTGAGTTTTTAAACTCCATCGCAGTCAGCACAAGTCTCATCTTGTCCTCAGCAGGTTTCATCATTTCACAATGAAAGGGTGCAGAGACAGAAAGTGGAATGAGTTTGGCGCGCTTAGGAGCCTCTGTGAAAATCAATTCTGGTTTAAAGTTGTCTTTCAGCCAAGCGATGGCTTTTTGTGAGCCTGAAATCACGATCTGTCCAGGGGAGTTGAAGTTGGCCGCCGAAAGTGGACCGAATCCCGAGTTTTTCACAACATAAGAGCAAAGTGTTTCGACTTGGTCAGGCTCTAGACCTAGAACGGCCACCATTCCGCCTTGTCCTACGGGGACTGCCGATTGCATGGCTTGGCCACGAGTGCGAACGGCTCTCATCGCTTCGTCAAAGCGAATAACATCTGCGGCAACAAGAGCCGCGTACTCACCAATAGAGTGTCCCGCAGCGGCAACAGCCTTAACATTAAAATCGTTGCGCAGAACTCGTTGAGTCGCTGTTGAAACCAAAAGAAGGGCTGGTTGAGTGTTTTCAGTCAGAGCAAGGTCTTCTTCGCTTCCCTCAAAACAGAGATTTTTCATATCTTGTTTTAAAGCTTCAGAACCCTCTTCAAAGGTTTCTTGTGCAATTTTGAAGTTTTCAAATAAATAGCGGCCCATGCCAGGTTGCTGGCTGCCTTGTCCGGGGAATGCCAAAGTAAACATGCTTTAGTACCTCAATAGAATACTGCCAGAAGTTAGACCTGCTCCGAACGCTGTCAGGAGGATGGTTTGACCTCTTTTGATTTTTCCATTTTTGACGGCCCAATCAAAGGCCAAGGGAATTGAAGCTGCAGATGTATTGCCAGTCTCGTTAACATAGACAATCACGCGCTCCATAGGGAATTTAAATTGATCAGCCACCGCTTCAATGATGCGTTTATTCGCTTGATGAGGAACAATCCAGTCCACTTGATCAGGAGAGACGTGGTTGTACTCAAGAGCTTCTCGACAACACTGAGCCATGGTGCGAACCGCATTTTTAAAGATCTCGCGACCTTTCATACTCATGAAGTTCATACCCTTATCGATGACCTCTTGAGATTGAGGATATTTACTTCCTCCTCCGGGAAGGATCAGAAGATCGGCAAGACTGCCGTCAGCATGGGAATGGGAACTCTCGATGAGATTTTTATCGCCCTCTTGGGCACGAGATACAATCCAAGCTCCAGCACCATCTCCGAAAAGGATGCAGGTTTCGCGATCTTTGTAGTTCATATAACGGGTCAAGACCTCAGCTCCAATGACAAGAATATTCTTGTACATTCCAGAACGAATGAACTGGTCTGCGATGGTCACGCCATAAAGAAAGCCAGAACAAGCGGCGTTAATATCGAAGGACATGATGTTTTTTGCGCCCAACTTGGTTTGTACAAAACAAGCTGTAGACGGCATCTGGTGGTCACCAGTAACGGTGCCCACGATGATCATGTCGATATCTTCAATTTTTAACTGAGCGTCTTCGAGAGCTTTTTGAGCTGCAATGACACAGAGATCAGAAGTGGCCTGGTCGCTATTAGCGACATGGCGGCGTTCGATCCCGGTCCGTTCAACGATCCACTGATCGTTGGTCTCTACCATTTTTTCGAGATCAAAGTTCGTGAGAACTTTCTCTGGTAGATAGGAGCCTATCCCTGCAACTCGAGATCGATATAATCCTGCCATGGAATCAACCTGTCTTTTAGAAATTACTTAGCTGCGCTGATTTGCTTGCCTTTGTAGTACAAAGCGCCGTCTTCACCTTTGTGTGCGCGGTGAGGACGAGTCAATTCGCCAGTTTTCTTTTCAACAGAAACTGCAGGAGCAGACAAACCGTCGTGGGAACGACGCATATCACGGCGAGAGCGAGACGTTTTCTTCTTAGGAGTTGGCATTTCAAACCTCTTTTTGAATCAGTTATAATTGAAGCACGTTAATTTAACCAAAGAATGATAAAAATCAACCCTTTAATTGGTTTTGATGTTCTTTAAAACCGCAAAAGGATTTAAAGGCTTCTCGCTAGGCATTTTCTCATCATAGCTAAAGCTTCGTCCTTTCACGGGAATTTTGCAAATAGAGCAGTCCCCATTCTCATCTTCAGGGCCTGCTGCATTAAAAGGCGCAGCAAGGCCGACGACCTCATGAAGGTACTCACCAATATCAAAATGGTGTCCTTCGTACTCAGACACTTCCGGTCCGCCCTCAGGAAGGTCGCTGACGTGGTTGACCTTGGAATATTTACTTCCACGCGGCTGATTTTGCTTAGGAATCAGGATTTCATGAAATTTCTCATCAACAGGAAAGGGGATTTCGATTCCACAACGAGAACAGATCTCAGGAAGCTTGGTTTTAATGGTGCCAATAAGCTCGAAGTCTCTGGAATTCAAAGGTTTAATAAAAAACTCAGCTTCATGAAGGGTCTTGCCAATCAGGTCTGCTAGGACGCTATTAAGCTCTGCCGTTTGGCTATTCCAGTGATAGGCTCTACCTTCTTCTGGGATTTCAGTAAGATTGATTTTCATAACAGGGCTCCCGCTTTAGCTTCGGAGGTCATTATACAAGGGGCTCGTTTTATAAGAAATGGGGCGGTTGGTCAAGGTTTGTTTTCGTCGAGGGGGTCTTGCGCCCTTGTCTCGAAGGAGTAGCCTCAGGCTGGAAGCAACAAGGAGGTGCTTATGGCAACCCTCAGAATCAACGGAAATGAGTATTACTATGAAGAGCACGGGTCGAAATCCTCCCCCGCCATCGTACTCAGTCCGCTTCTTTATACCAATACCAGTGTTTATGAACCTATCGTCAGAATGCTTTCCGACGATTATCGCGTGATTATTTATGATCACCGGGGAGCCGGGAAAAGTTCTCGCCCTGCAAGTCCGGACCTTGAGCACAGTGCCCGAGACGTCGCAGAGCTTATTGAGAAGCTGAACGTCGACCCCTGTCACTTTGTCGGAAACTGTCTGGGAGCCTATGTAGGACTTCAGTTGGCGATTTCTCGGTCTGATCTGCTTAAAAGCTGCACTCTAATGGGGGTGGCGGCTGAAGCTGACAGTCCAGAGGAAATCAGCAAAATGGATAGCTACGTTGAGGACGCTAAAAAGAATGGAATGAAGTCGGGAGTAAAGGCGTTTTCAGAAATGTGGTTTGGCTCGACCTTCCGAGCAACGAAGGACCCTGTCCAAGTCAGTCGTCGTGAAAAGTGGTTGAAATACGTGGCCAATCTAAAACCCGAAGAACTCGAAGAGGCCTTTCAGATATTTCATCGTAAAGACGTCACAAAAGAACTGTCCAATATTCATTGTTCAGTTTTAGTTCTTGCTGGTGATGAAGATGCACCCACAAACATTGAGGCTTATCGTCGTCTCGCTAAAAATATTCGTGGTGCTGAGTTTAAAACAATTCATCATGCGGGATATGCTCTGGCTATTGAGCAGCCCGAAGAGGTCGCAGAGAATATTCGCAGTTTTGTAGCCAAAGTGGATCGTCAGTGGGCTGCAAAAACCAGACAGCCTCCTCGTGAAACAGGCGCAAGACCCTGAAGATTCTTTAGTCAGGAGGGAAGGGGATCTATCCCCTTCCTTCTATTGATTGCTGAAAAAATCCTGGGCCTTCATGGAAGATTTGATCAACTTAAGCTCTCTCATTTGCTGAAGAAGTTTTTCCCATCTTGCTGTTGTCATATTTCCTAAAGAACTGTCTTGAGTGACAATCAAAGGTTTTTGAATTTCGGCCGCTTTATTGAAAGTTTCTAGATCCAAGGCTTTGTTGAGGGTGGCCATATGTTGGTTGGTGTTTTGCGGATTGCGCAGATAAGCCTCCCAGCCTTGACGGGTCGCCAGGATCATCTTTTTGACTAAGTCAGGTTTGTTCTTAAGGGTCTCTTCTGTGGTAGCCACAACGACAAGATAGGGATTGAAACCTTCATCAGCGATTAAAAAACTTTTCACTTTCGCCCCGAATTTTTCAGCGCTGAGGGGTTCTGTCGTGATGAAGCCCTGTTGAGAGAAGGTCTTATCGTTGAGGAAATTTCCAACGCCCCCTAAGTACGGAACCACTTTAACTTTGGGTTTTCCGAACTTTTGAACGAGGAACTGAAAATAGGGAAGCCCTGACTGCATCGAAAGCAGCCCTTCGCTTAAGAACACCTCTTTGAGAGATTTAAAATTTCTTTCAGCATGAGTCATCACGATGTAGGGAGAAGTTTGATAAACTGCAAAAAGTCCAAGCACCTTATTTTTAGGATTTCGATCTTGCCATAAGACGATCTCATCAGCACTCACAATCGCAAAGTCCACTTTGTTGTTGCCCAACATCTGAACTGTCGGAGTTCCCGATC
>NZ_JBLJBT010000013.1:0-17112 GCF_047637665.1 Bdellovibrio sp.
TCCGGTCAAAGTCGCTGGGTAATTAAAGGCGGACAGAATCGCTGGGTAGTTACACGCAAATAAAAAAGGTCAATAATTGTCAGTTGTCTCATCCCTGAACGCCTCCAGGGGCTCACGGGCTCCTGGTTTGCGGATGAGGCGGCACGGATCTCGCTTTCTCTCCTCCCATGAGAGGGCCTATGCGTTGGAATAAAGCTTTTATGGTAAGTATGGGGATGGCGATGTTTCTGAGTTTTCAGGCTCAGGCTTCGGCCTTGCAGTATGTGATGCCCGACTACTATTTAGGTCAGTTGGTTCGCGGAATCTTAAAGGTGGCCAGTAAAACCAGCCATCCCGAATACCAAGTTCTCAATGCTCCCGAAGCTCAAAAGAAGGCGCAAGCGGCGCTGCAGAAGATCTATCAGTATCCTGCCTTTGATTATACTTATAATAAAGTTTCGATTGTCATCATTAAAGGGATCGAGGGCGAACCCAATGGTTTTGCTTTTGGAAATAACATTTTTATTACGCAAAGTATGACTGAGGTGCTTTCGTCGGAGCAATTGACGGCCGTGATCGCTCATGAGCTGGCTCATTCAGAAAAAGCTCACCATATGCAAAAGACACCACTCCCTTTAGGTGCCATAGTCTATCAGTTAAAGAATATCTACGAGTCGGTTAAAGCTGGAAAGTGGCCCAAGGGACGGGATCTTGTCGCTTCGATTCAAGAGTTGATCTATACCGGAGGTCTTGCGATGGAGCTGCAGGCAGACTGTATCGCGGCCCAACAGCTTGAGCATATGAAAAGCAAAGGTCTTACCAATCGGGCGACCGATCTCAACAGCGCCACCAGCGCGCTTATGGGGTTCGATGTGACAACGGATAACTCTGACGATCCCTCAGCGATTCGCGCACGCGCCTTGGTCAACAAGGTTTATGAACAGGGATCTTGCGATATCTTCTAACTTCGTCAAGGGCGGTCTTTCAATTCCGCGACACTGCAAAATACAAAAAACCAGAATCCCTTGTGATTCTGGTTTTTCGTTCACCAAATTAGCATTTAAGATTTTATGGAGGACCGGTCTCCGGGTGTAGAGTCAATTCACGAATCTCCTTATTCCAGATATATTCGTGACGTACTACTTTTGATTTCGCCATTCAAGGCTCCTTTCATTCAAGGTAGTAAGCTTATCGGCTGGACCTTTGGATAGTTGAGGGTCTTTTGCAGAAAATTTTAAAAAATTGCCGAATCTAAAATTGAAACGACGGAGTCAACTTACAAATCCGGCAAAGGGGCCTCTTTTAAGAGAGTCGCAAATTGTTCTTCCCTCGGTGACATCTTTCTATCTAGCTAAAATAACTTTGGTCTTTAAAAGTGATCGCGGAATTAACGTCGGGCGTTGAGACGAAATGGGTCTCTATTTTTGAGACGAGCGGGAACAATTGTTGGCACCCAAAGTTTTCGACGCCGTTGGATTTTAGAATAAAAAGTCTGTGATCTTAAGACTTTGAATTTTTTGCTCGCAGGCTCTCTTTGCGGTTGGCACCCTCTTTGGAATAGCCCCCTTCGCTGCCACTTTCGATTCATAGGGGAAAACGACAGTGGCCACTATTAACCAATACAAGGGGGAAATTATGAAAGTACAACTAACAACAGCAGTTTTGGCGGCTTTGTTCTGCACTCAAGCAGCTTTGGCAGACGGGGCTCCGTGGTTGAAGATTGATGGGCAGGCCAACTTTGATGTGACAGGCAGCTCGACGGATGATTATGAAAGAACACTTCGTGTGCAGGACGCCGAGATCAAGTTCGAATTGATCGTGCGCGAAGGTATTAAGCTGGTTGTTAAAACAGAGCTTGAGCAAAAGCTGAACAAAGAAACAATGGATGATTCTTTTGATATGGGTAAATTCTTGGAAGAAGCATATATCCAAATTGAGACAGACAAGATTTCTGGTTTGCCTCGTGCAGTGATCACCGCCGGTAAACATCAAATGGCATTTGGTCAAAACTATCATGAACTGCCTATGTTTAAAGACTCTTTGCTTTACAACCTTTCAAAGCAAGATGAAGTGATCGGCTTCACGGTAGAACTTCCCGCGAACTTCTTTAAGATTGTAGACTCTGTCGCGATCTCGATGTTTGAAGCTGGTGCGGGCGATCTTAAAATTTCAGATGAAAAAGGGGCCTCTATCAAATTGAGTAAGGATCTGACTTCTCAGTTGTCGGCACAAATCTCTGGCATGATGAAAGAGCAAGCCGGAACTGATATCAAAGAAAAGCGCGGAAGCGTGGGCTTTGTGTTCAAGTCTGAAGACGGCTCTTGGAAAGTCTGGGCTGAAGGCCTTGTCATTGCGGATAGTCCCGTATTTCAAGACACGACGGTCGGCGGACAAGTCGGGGGCTCATACAAAGTAGGTCCTGGAGCTGTTGTGGTTGAGTACCAATACTTGGATAAACAAGCTCATGAAGTGGCCGTCGCTTACAATCTTCCCGTGGGAAGCTATCTGGTGTTGAGTCCTGAAATCCGTCATCGTATGGATCGCACGGGAACGGGTGCTGATGACACTGTTGTTGGAATCCGTGCTCGTCTGCAGGCTCACAAAGAGGCTCGCCACAATCTTCTCACTGGTAAGAAGAACTAATAAAGATCGTGGGACGCTTTTCAGGAGGGGGAAAGCGTCCCCCTTTTTTTTGCGAGGGGGATTTATGACTAAATTTATTTTGATCATCGCGATTTCATTGATGTCACAAGGGGTTCAAGCCAAAACATCCACGATTCAACGTGTTTTGTTTGAACTGGGATTTATGGAAGACCCTTCGGTGCACATATGCCCCGAAAACACCCGCATCGACTTGACGGCCAGTGAAGAGCAACTGTGGAGATCGGCTCAGAGGGCTCAAGAAGGTTATGATCAATGTGAGGCGGCGATTCACCTGCGAAGTTTGCTAGTGAGTTATCCTGGGGGACGTTACTACAAAGAGGCGTATCGAGCCTATATTCAGACATTTTTAGATGTTCAAGACTTCATTATGGCGATGAATGAAGCCAATCAATATATTGATGACAACAAAGGATACAATGACTCTGAGTATATTCATCTTCTTTTGCTTCGCGCTGTTTATGGTGAAATCAAACAAACCTGGCGGAATAAAGAACGCCAGATGGAGTTTGTGTCATTCAGTTTGGGTGCGGCTTTGACTCAAACGGAAGAGTCTCCCTACCTTATGAATCTTCAGTATCGCAAATTTTTAGATCGCTATCCGAATTCAATCTGGAAGAATGAAGTCTTGGGAATGCTGAATGAGGCTCGCCAGATGTACGGAAGAAATGTTCTTAGTGAAGCGCGTTTATACCTTATGAAAATGGACTATCCTACGGCTTTTCAGAAATACAATGTGATCTTGAAGTGGGGGCCGGTGGTCGAAATCTTCGAAGAGGCTTTGTACGAAGTGATTCAGTATCATTTTCAACTTTCGTGGATTTTAACCAACAAAAGTCTTTTAAGTGATTTTAAATTGAACCAATTTTTGAAACGAGAATTCAGCGCGACAAGTACTCAGGAAGAACGTCAGCAACTTTCCGCGCAAACTCGCCAACAGGCTTTAAGCTATTTAGAGCAGATGAAAAAGAATCTTCCACAAAGTCCCTGGACGGCGAAGGCCACCCAATTGGTTGAGGCCTATCCTATCTTGTAAGCTTATTAAAGCGTTCCAAAAGATCAAGCACCATCATATAAGTGAGTCCCCACAGAGGGGGCTCTCTATCAAGATTCACGGCGGGAAGATAGATGAGTCCCGACTCGCGATCCACTTGATATCGAGTCTGCCGTTCGGGATTTTGAATTTCGCGAATGGGGACCCAGAAGAAGTCGGCGACTTCAGAAGCATCTAAGGTGATGGAAAAATCCCTTTCCGTATAAAATACGAAAGGGCGAATGTAGAAATCTAACAAAGCTCCGGATTTGCGCGCCTGAATATCATCCAAACGGCCCAGAAGCTCCTCAAGGCTCAGATCAATCCCCACTTCTTCTTTGGTTTCGCGCAGAGCTGCGGCAAGATCCGAGGGATCTAGATCCTCCTTGATGCCTCCAGGGAATGCGATGTGCCCGGACCAGCGATCTTCGGGATTGAAGGCGCGTTGAATAAAAGCAATTTCAAGGTTCTCTGGCGAGGTGCCTTTAAGGATGAGCGAGACGCACGCGTAGCGCGAAAGAAGAGAATGCAACTCTCGTGGCGGGACTTGTGAAAAAAGAGGAAGAAGTTGGTCTTTCAAGATTAGATCCTTACTGCCACAGTCTACCACAAATTTTCTAAGAAGTTCTCAGTTTGAGCTGGCCCTAGATTAGATACAGAAGGACGCAAAAATATTGGCAGGCACTGCCGCCAAGAACAAAAAGATGCCAAATTCCATGGAAGTGTTTTTTCTTCTCATCAAAAAGAAAAAAGCCAATTCCTCCAGTATAAAGCAATCCTCCGAGGGCCAACCAAACAATGGCCGCGGTTGGTAGAGCGGCGGTCAAAGGCCCCATGGCCGCCAAAACCAGCCAACCCATCAAGACATAGATAATCAGCGAAGGTGTGCGTGTGCGATGAGCCAAGGTGAGTTCATAGATAATTCCAATAAGAGCTAAAGACCAATTAATCCCAAAGAGCCACCAGCCCCAAGGCCCTCGCAAAGTGATCAAGGTGAAAGGCGTGTAGGTTCCCGCAATGAGAAGATAGATGGCGATGTGATCTAACTTCTGTAAAATCTTTTTCGTGCGTCCGGGAATACTATGATAGAGGGTTGAAACGGTGTAGAGCAAAACCAACATGCCGCCATAGACACTGGAGCTGACTATTTTCCAGACGTCGCCGTGGATACTTGCAAGGGTAATAAGGACTGAAGCGCCCGCCACAGACAGGGCCGCGCCGATAAGATGAGTGATGCTGTTGAAACGCTCGCCGTGGTAAATAACGACCCCCTGTTGAAAAGACTATCACAAAGAGGCTAAGGGGGAGAGTTAGATATTTGTTTTTTTTGAAAATCAAAGTGAATTGAAATCAGTTATTTATCTCGATCTAGGTCTCATTCGTAGGCAAACCTCCCTGAATCTTACTAAGGCCCCTGAAGCTATTGTTAGTAATCAAAGATACCGCTCAAAAAATTAACCGAAGTGTCTCAGAGGGGGCTCCTATAAATAAGAGAAGGGGGGCAAGGATGCGCTTCTTATTAGTCTTTGTGAGTTTTACCAGTTCCATCGCCATGGCCGAGGTTTCCAACTTCAACGAGTTGGTTCGTGAATCAACCCGCCAGGAAAAACGTCTTCACCGCAAGCTGTTACAGGCTATTCAAAATACCCAGGTGGCTATCGCTTATAATGATCGATGGGAGAGTTTGCAGGGAAGTGAGGCTTCACAGAAAAGTCCTCTTTCAGTTCGTTTGGTTCAAGCGGAACAATAAAAAAAGGGGATCTTATGCAGATCCCCTTTTAAGACACGACACTAAATTTTGTGACGGTGGGTGATTAAGCCGTGGGTCGGATCGTAAGGAGAAACTCCTACCGATACGCGATCTCCAACAACAACTTTGATCTTAAACTTCTTCATCTTTCCACACAGTCTTGCTGTGATCTCGGCGCCATTTTCCAGAGTAATATGGTAAGTGCCGCCGCCCGAAAGATTGGAAATTTTCCCTTCGATGGTCACTAAATCATCTTTAGCCATCGGAGCCTCCTTTAAAGTGAGAGGCTATTAGTAACGAGGACGTCCGCCTCCGAAACCACCACCACGTGAATTGTTTCTGTTGCCGCCGCCGCCGAAGCCGCCACGGTTTTCACGAGGAGCCATTGGTTTAGCTTCGCTAACGTTCATAGCGCGACCTTGTTGGTCAGTGCCGTTCAATTTTTCGATAGCAGCTTGAGCTTCTGAATCAGAAGACATTTCAACGAATGCGAAACCTTTGCTACGACCAGAATCGCGATCAGTAACGATGCGAGCTGATTCAACTGTTCCGAATTCAGAGAAAAGATCTACTAGATATTGATCGTCCAAAGAATAAGATAGATTTCCAACGTATAACTTTTTGCCCATGAGTTCCTCCTTAGGATTGGGTGCCGCTAAAGAGAAATGAGCCCTACGCTATTAACTCAAGAGAGACGGATATTGGAAGCCTGGTTTTAGCTTAATTGCCGGGCAATAGCGAGCGAAAACACTAGTTTGAATATTTTCTTGTTCAGATGTCATATACGGCCCCTCAAATGCTATATATTCGATCTGGCCCCTTGGCGAGGTCGAAGAGACCCTCCAGAAAGGCTTCTGGGGGGCTGATTTTCCAGCCTTTGAAGGTAGTGTTGCAGGCTCTTAATGGCGTGCTCAAGAGCTCCCCCGGACAGGACATAAAGCTCCAAACCCAAAGCATAGATAAATACATCCTCCGCGAACTTCTGGAGGCGGGAGGGGAGAAGTTCGCGGAGGGATCGGATGACTTTTTCGTTGTCTTTGGTGCTTTGGTTTTTCTGCGGACTTTGTAGATTCGACATCAATCGCAGTCTGCGGTCGTCCCGGTAGGGTCTTTCTAAGGAGGCCGCCCACACATCGCACACCAATCTCTTCCAGTTTTTTTGGGGAGGGGCACTGGAAAGTTCATGGTGAAGACGATCTTCCAAAGAGCGCTTACATTCTTTAATTAGATTTTCTTTTGTTTCGAAGTGATGAACCAGCATGCGGGTTGAGGTGTGGAGCTGGCGTGCGATTTCGTTCAACGAAAGATCCCAGCCGCCATGTTTGCGGAAAGCCTTCAAGGTCGAATTTAGTATTTCCTTTTTTCTCTCGAGATCCTTGGGTCTTGCCATGATGTCTCCATTTATGAACTAAATAGTACATTAATAATTTTTCGGCACAAGAGATAAAGAAAAAAGGTCTAGGTCAAAATTAATTTTTTTGAGATTATATTTTTTTGATTTCACAAATCCATTGCCTGAAGCCGGAAAGGGGTGTCACATGGTGAGAACTTGGAGGAGAGCGTGATCAAGCATTTGAAAAAATCAGACTATCGCATCATGCCTTGGAAAAATGGTTTGGGTTCGACGGCTCAGATAGACATTTTTCCGGAAGGAGTTTCCTTTCCGGGTGAAGACTTTCTTTGGCGAGTGAGTTCGGCCATGATCGCTTCGGCAGCGCCTTTTTCAAGATTCGACGGATGTCATCGGATCTTGGTGGTGTGGCGGGGGGCAGGCTTGAGGCTGAATGGACAGGAATTAAAACCCCACATTCCTTATTTTTTTGCCGGAGAAACACCGATTGATTGCGAGCTCTTGGACGGAGAAGTTATTGACCTCGGAGTTATTTATCGTCGGCAGCAGGTCGAAGCCGAGATGGTGGTCGGGAGCTTGGCGGCGGGGGATGCCACTCAACTGCAGTTTGAAAAGTCCTCTATCTATTATCTTTTTTGTGCTGAAGGGCGACTTGTTCTGAATAAAAATTGGACCCTAGAGGACGGGGAAACCCTGCAAATCCAAAAATGCGAGAGCGGGGAATTAAGCACCTCCACCGGCGGGTGTTATTACCTGATCAAACTCCAAATGAAGTGATGTTGGCGCACGGCGCTCTTTGTCTAATGCGCCAGCTCCTCTCTTCCCAAGTTCTAGTATATGTGCTCTAGTTGGGAAATCCAAAAGAGGGGTATCTATGAAAAAAGCGCCGACCAAAGCGATGAAGTCTCCACGCACCCAAGCCATTCATGGCGAGTTCCTGTCAAAGTCCTGGGAGTTCTCTCATCACTTGATTCCCCCTATGACGGCTTCGACAACTTTCCGTCTAGAGTCCTTAGAGCGAGGAGCTCAAGGTTTTAGCACTTTCGGAGCCCCACAAGATTCCGCAAAACCTATTTGGATCTATGACCGCTTGGAAGAGCCCACAACAAAAATGTTGGAAGACCAATTGGCTCTTTTAGAAAAGGGAGAATGCGCCGTCGCTTTTGGAAGTGGGATGGGGGCGATTGCTTCCACTTTGATGTCGTTGCTGAAAGCGGGGGAAAAGGTGATCGCCCATAAAACTCTTTATGGTTGCACATACAGTTTGATCACGAATTGGCTTCCTCGATTTCAGGTGAATCATGAATTGGTGGATATTAACGACCTTAAGGGCTTAGAGAAGCACCTTGCGGATTCTAAAACTCGCGTGATTTATTTTGAAACTGTGTCCAATCCCATTCTGGAGATTGCGGATCTTGAAAAGATCGCAAGCTTGGTGAAGGCGGCCAATAAAAAACGTCCTAAAGAAAATCAAATCTACACCGTTGTGGATAATACTTTTGCCACGCCATGGGCTTTGCGCCCTTTGGAGTGGGGAATTGATTTCGTCATTCAAAGTTTAACAAAAAATATTTCCGGATTTGGAACAGAGATGGGGGGAGCGGTGATCGCCCCGAAATCCTTTGAGAGCATGTTGCGAGTTGCGCGAAAAGATTTTGGTGCCATTATTCATCCCTATTCGGCATGGCATATTTTGGTTTATGGAATTTCCACGCAGGCCATTCGTTTTGAGCAGCAGCAAGAAACGGCCTTGAAGGTTGCAAACTTTTTGGAAAAACATCCTAAAGTCCAAAGCGTCACTTATCCGGGTTTAAAAAGTCATCCTCAGTACAAATTGGCTAAGAAATATCTGAAGTCTCCGGAAGGGCAGTTTGCTCCGGGGACGATGATTTCTTTTCAGCTCAAGGGTGATATGAAAAAGTGCCAGAAATTCGTCGATGATATTGCGAAGACCTCGTATTCGATCACTTTGGCCGTCAGTTTGGGGCTTACTAAAACTTTGATTGAAGTGCCAGGTTTTATGACCCACTCGGCAATTCCTGATGATCAGAAAGATCATTGCGGGATTGATCCTCGGGCGATTCGTTTAAGCATCGGGCTTGAGAATGCCCAAGACATCATCGAAGATCTCGCTGGGGCGCTGAAGAAGGTTTAGTGCTTTTTTGGTGAGTGTCTCAAAATGAGAAAGTTGTTTATACAAACGGCGGGTGTATAAACCTCTGACACTCAAAGGCGCCACGCTCAAGCTGGGGTGGCCTCTATTTTGCTCTATAATTTCTTTATGAAGAAACAAACTGAGACAAAAAACAGAGACAGCAGTGTGTGGAAAGTTCTCACCCAATCCGTATTGCTGGGTGTGGCCGTTATATCAGCGAATGCGGCGGGGGGGCGTTGTCCTCCGAATATCGCGACAAGTTCGATTTATTTTGTTCCTCATTTGAAAGACTATTGTAAGACCCCAACTCCGTGTAAGGACTTTAAAAAAGAAGTGAGAATGCAGGGCTCGGGGACTATTCCTGGAAACAAGCTGCTCACGTACAACGGGAAAACCATGTCATTGGGTGATTGCGATACAGCTTTTGGAGCCAGTGGGAAGTGTTTGATTCCTTTTATATCGGTGGCAGCCGATGCTCGCTATTACAGTATGGGTGATGTTATTCAAATGCCGGGGATGAAAGGAAAAATTATTCCTTTGCCTAATGGGAAAAAGATGGTTCACCCCGGATTTTTCATTGTTCAAGACACGGGTGGCGCCATCCGCGGAAAGAATCGTTTCGACTTTTTCACCGGCTCTTTTGGGGTTGATGACAGTCGAAATGTGTTTGGGATTCAAGGGGCTGCCGATACGCAAATGGCGGACGTGAATGATTGTGTAGAGCGCAAACAATTTACGGTGGTTCGCCGTGGCAGTGCGAATTATGAGAAGTCACTCCTTGCGATTGAAAATTCATTGTCTAAATCCACCTCTGGAGTCGTGGTCGCGACAGCCAAAGAAAGCACCGGTGGAGGAGTTCGCTAATGCGAAACCTCCTGTTGGCGGTTCTACTGGCGATGGGCTCTTTTTCAACGGCGGTCGCTGTTGAATCAGAACCATCCACCGAAAGAATTGACATGAAGGGGCCTCCCTTCTGGATGTCTTCCTATGACGAGTTCAATGATCTGCAGCCTTTGCAAAAAGAGTTCTATTTGGAAAAGCTCGCGCCCCAGCTTGCCAAGGTGCCGTCCTTGAAGACGCTGACGCCGGGAAAGCTGAAGGACGCCTCTGAGTGGTATCAAGACTGGGGTGATATTCGCCGTAAGCTCTATGTTGCATGCTCTGGGAAGTCTTTGGAAAAAACGTGCGAAGACATCGCCGAGATTCGCATCGAAACCCTTGATTTGTTAGCCAATCGAAAAGAAGAAAACCGCAAAGCCCTCGAAAGCAAGTCGATCAAATCAAATAAGTCCAAATAGCAGTGTGACATTGCCGTCCGTTAGTGGAAAAATCTTTGTAGAAAGGAAGGACCTTTCTTGCAAGGGGCAGTCATGGTAAAAAAAATGGGTTTAGTTTTGTCTGGAGGAGGAGCTCGTGGGGCCTACCAGGTGGGAGTTCTTGCTGCGGTTCAAGAGATCAGCGAGAAGTCAGGAATCTTGCCACGTTTCGAATATCTATCAGGAGTCAGTGCCGGCGCCATCAATGCCAGCTCGCTTGCTTCCAACTGTGAAAACTTTAAGAATGCCTCTGAAACTTTAGTGAAATTGTGGAGTGGAGTGACCATAGATCAGGTTTTTTCAACGGACTCCATCACGATGGGAAAAATTGGATTTCAGTGGATGAGCGAGCTTTCTTTGGGATCATTGACCGGGACAACCCCGGGGCGCTCGTTATTAGAGACGTCTCCGCTGCGTTCGTTGATCCACAACAATATGGACTATGATAAGGTGGCGCAGAACTTTAAGGATGGACACCTGAAGGCCTTGGCGATCACCGCGATTAATTACGCGACGTCATCCACAGTGACCTTTGTTCAAGGGCAAGATCAACTTCCTTCGTGGGATAAGGGACGCAAGCATAGTGAAAGAACGATTATTTCGACCGATCATATTATGGCGTCATCGGCAATCCCTTTGTTGTTTCCACCAGTGCAGGTGGATGATCGGTTCTTTGGAGATGGAGCGGTTCGAAATCACGCGCCCTGCAGTCCGGCTATTTACTTGGGAGCGGAAAAACTTTTAGTCATTGGAGTTCGTCGCCAGGCAAGCACCGCTTACGAAGAGCGCGCTCATCAAAATATTAAAGCGCCCAGTGTGGCTCGAGTTATTAATACAATTTTAAATGGCGTTTTGCTTGATGCAATCGAACAGGATATTGATCGTCTGCGCCGTTTGAATGACTATGCGATGGCGATTCCGTCGGAACAACATCAGAAGATCGCGCTTCGTCCGTTGGATTATCTCTTTATCTCTCCCTCTGCGGATATTGGAGAAATGGCGGTACAAAAAGCGCATAAGCTTCCACGCATTGTTCGTTATCTTTTAAGAGGATTGGGTTCTTTAGAGGATGCCAGTGAGATCATCAGCTATTTGTTATTTGATCCCAGTTTCTGCTCTGATTTAATCGAGATCGGCTATAAAGACGGAATGGCGAAGAAGGAAGAAGTGATTCAACTGCTTCTTAAATAATGGGAGCCCATTCAATGGTGTCTTAAAAGAATCCAACCCACATGGATTTTAATGGATTTTTTTAAACAGGCATTGAACACTCAACAGAGAGGGTTATTCTGAAGGTAACTCTTTGTTGAGGAGGCACCTATGATGAGTTTAGATCTTGTATGGATGATTGGTTTAGGATTTCTTGGCTTTATGCTAATCATGGGCGGAGTGATGATGTTCAAGCCTGAAATCTTGGACAAGTTGCTGACTTAAAATAGCCGAAGCATCTAATCTGGTTGCAAAGCCCTCGACGACATTCGTGAGGGCTTTGTTTTTTAATGACCTCTGCTTTTCCAACCCAATTTGAATAGTTTAATAAGTTCAATTTCGGGAACATCGGCTTTCAGGCGGCGAGAAACCTGCAATCCCTCGTCGCAGATTTGTATCGCCATTTCCATAGCCTCTACGGGGCGCAAAGATTTTTTGCCATTGGCTCGACTGGTGATCAAAACGTTCGCCAAAAAATTCAGTTCGCTGAGTTTCTTCTGGAAAAGCTCTTCGTGGGCGTCGCGCAGACCAGACAGATAGCTATGAATGCCAGGCTTCTTTTGAGGCCCGGCCAGTTGTTTTGTTTTAAGAGGGGGTTCGACTCGAACACCATGAGCTTTCAAAATCTCAAGTAATTCGGAAGAGAGAGGTTTGTATTTCTTAACTTTACCAAGCTTCAGATTTCGAAAATACATTTTACTGATGTGATCTTGTTCGTCGCTGCGTGCGAGGTCCTCTAAAGGAGTTTGTGCGATGAGCTTTAAAAAAGCCGCAGCCGAAGAGCTTGCCACGTAGCCCTCTTCCTCGCGACGTTCTAGACGTTTGTGAGATACATCACCCTCAAGCTTTTCACTCTCTGTTAAAAGTTCGTACAGCCCATCGTGTTCATCAATTTGTTCGAGGGTGAAGGACTGAAGCCGCAATAGAATGCGATCCAGAATGTCTTGGTGATTTTTTTGCAGACTTATTAATAGATTCGAGATCACGTCCCAATGAATAGAAACTTTGGACATAATAACATATCCGGCAAGATCCAGATTAAAAACACTTTCCAGGGCTTTCTCGAGATATTTATTCTTGCTGTACTTATCGTCTTCAGCTTCTTGAACCATTAGGGCCAGCTCGTCGTCATCAATGGCCAGCACCAGTTCTGACAACACAGAAATTAAAAGATCCTCATCCATTTCCGAGATCTTGTCGGCGGCAAAGTCCGCACCCACCTCAAGAAGAACTTCTAACCACGTTACGAATCGATTCGTATCGATCTTCTCGTCCACTCCGGATTTTGCGCTGAACCAGACATCTTGATCCATGACCTCTTGTAGCTGCTCGGAGGTGATAAGCATGAAAAGCTCTCCGGCGTCTTCCAGGCCGATGCGGTGAACGATTTTTCTAACAATTCCAGCGTCGAGGTTTTGAATTTCCTGGACGAGCTGATTGTTTGTAATGAGTTGATTGAGCAGACCCTGGGAATTCGAATTTAATGCAAGAGACTTTGCCACAAGCACCTCCAACTTGATGTTGTGAGGGCTTTCAGGAAAAAGAAAAGGGAAATCTTGGTTGCTAAAAATAAAGGCCCCAAAAACCTTGGATTTTTTGACAAATCTCAGGGCGCGCCGTATATTATTGTGTATAGGGTCACAAGTCTCAACGCGTTTGTCGCCCTCGTTGGACTTCTTCAATTCAGGCACTTTATTTCCGACATTGTTGATTTGCTCCACACCAGAAAACTGTTCCCGCGGCTGCCGACCAGAGTCTCTTCCATATCTTCTTCATGAAGGCAGAGGGAGGCCGTACTTTGCCACCAAGGACGGTCTGTCCGTCATGTCTGTTTAACACTTTGGGGGTCAGGATGAGCTTAAAAAGGACTGGGAGCTTTTTATAAGCGGCACTCGTTCTGCAGAAGGAGTTCATTAGATGCTTTGAGAAAGCAGGGGAGATGTTATGAAAATTGCTATCGCACTAGGTTTGCTTTTATCAAGCACAACTCTTTTGGCGGACACGGCCCGTCCTGTAGAAAATCTGTACGGTCCGGGTTATGAAATTCTTAATATATCCACCGTCGACAGTAAAGATGGCCAGGGCGAAAAACTACGACGACACGAAATGCTTAATACCTCTTACTGGAATCTTTCGGAGTGTCAGATGAAGAAGGGCTCTTTCACTCGAAAAGAATATTCGTTGCCTGTTAAAACCGACGTGCCCATGAGATCAAATACGATTGGTGCTTTAAATCCAGGCGGAGCTTGGGTCAGGGTTGAGAAGACGGTTGGTGAAAAGCCTGCGGTACAACAGAAAGTGGCCTTCGAGTTCACAGTGACACAATGTTATACCGATAAGTCATACGTTCTAACAGAAAGTAAGGGCAGAGTTATCACAAAAATTAAGAAATTTATCGGGGCCCCTCTGCGCGAGGCAGACCTCACTTTTAATCAAAGCTACGGGATCGCAACCGGTCATCACATATACCCCCTCGGTTTTACTTTTGAGAGAAAGCAGGCTTTCGCTCTTCAAGATTCTGTTGAGTTGAATTCTCAGATTGAAAAGCAAAGTCTCTTTAATATCATGGCAGAATCTCAAAGATCCTGTGAGATTGCCCGAGAGCAATTCATCAGAGAGAATCAACACCTCTTTTCTCAAAAAGAGAGCAGTGATTGCAGAAATGTTCAGGGAACCCTCCCGGCGATTACACGCGAGTATAGTGAGTTTTTGGTAAACATTGAGAGCGCTGATCAAGCGTCCCAGAAAGATCTTATTCCGAGATAATATCGAGAAACAGTTACGACTGGATTCATAGTGGGAGAAGAAAACCATGAAAATCGTAAAGTTCCTAATTCTATCTTCTTGTTTTGTCGGTAACACCGCATTCTGTGATCAACTTTGCGGAACCTGGGGCTGGCCTAAGTATATTATGACCTCGGAAACGACCGTCGAGATCTATACGGACAGTCAGTGGGTTTATTCTCAGATGCGCAAATTCGGCGGTGGCGAGCATGTCTGTGCGGAAGGTGAATATGATATGACCAGAACATTTAAAGCGAAAAAATTGTATCTTAAGAACGGTTATTAGTGTTGATAAAGCCGCAGATCTCTTTCTTGCTCGACTTGTAAAGGCAGAGCTTATGAAGCTCCAGCGTTCTTTACTTCCAAGATTCTGTTAAGAAAAAAGCCTGCTCAAGATAAGCAGGCTTTTTCTGGTTTCTTTAGGCAACGCGTTTGTCGCCTTCAATATACTTTTTCAACTCAACCACTTTGTCGCCGACGTTGTTGTTCTGGCTCTTGATGGTTTCACCTGTCGCGGCGATCTCTTCCGCAGCGGCGGCATTGGCCTGAGAGGATTGATCCAGATGGCTCATGGCCTTATTAATCTGTTCAACACCTGCAAATTGTTCTTGGCTTCCGGCCGCAATATCGCTGTTGATCTCTGAAACTTTTTGAATGGAGGACACGATCTTGGTGAGCGCTTCGCCAGAAACGTCAGCCACTTGAGAGCTTCGTTCAATCTGTTCAACGCTCAGGTTGATCAGTTGAGAGATTTCCTGAGCAGACTGCGCACTTCTTTGTGCGAGGTTGCGAACCGCTTCGGCGACGACGGCAAAACCTTTTCCTTGTTCTCCGGCTCGAGCGGCTTCCACTGACGCGTTCAAAGCCAAAAGGTTTGTCTGGAAGGCGATATCGTCAATAACATCAGTGATTTCCTTGATCTTCTTGGAAGAAGCACCCATCTCTTTGATTTCGACAAAAAGCTTTTTAAGCTCTGTTTCACCTTGTTGCGCGATTTCACGTGCCTTCAGGGAAAGCTCTGCACCGACTTTGGCATTTTCAGAGTTGAGTTTTACCATGGCGCTAATCTCTTCCAAAGAGGCGACGGTTTCTTCCAGCGACGCGGCGGAGGTTGTCGCTGATTCTGAAAGTTCGGTGCTTGCCAGGGCCAATTGCTCAATGGCGGACTGCACCTCTTCAGTGGACTCATGCAGTGATTGTCCAATGACGGACAGTCTTTTTGCAATTTTATCTCCAAAGATCCAAGAACAAACCAACATCAAGATCAGCGAACCGATATTCAGGAATAACATAAAGGTTCTAAGTCCGATGGTGGCCTCTTGAACTTCATCTTCGTTCACGCTGGCAGAGACAATCCAGTCCATTTCGGGATAGTGATGGAAGACGGCAAATTTATTCTGGGCTGACTTAGTTTCTTCATTCATCCAACGATAGTGAAGCACGCCGTTTTTCTTGGCGACGACATCGCGGAATACGTAATTTCCATCAAGATCGGTTTTGTCGTTAAGATTCTGGCCTTCGATTGAGGGATGCATCACCAAAGTGGCTTTGGAATCTAGGATGTAGAAGTACCCCGTCTTGAGAAGTTTTTTACTTTTTAAGTAGGCCATGATTTTCGGAGAGAAAGTTTCAGGTTGGCCCATAAAGAAGGCACCGACGACTTTGCCATTTTCGGTGATGGGTTCATAGGTCGTGATATACCATTGGCCTGCGACCAAAGCGCGACCACTGAATTTGTCTCCTTTAGAGATGGCTTGGACCACGGGAGAGTCATTTGGAATGAACGTTCCCGAAGACAGAGATCCATCTTTTCTTTTCACACTGGTGGCTACACGCAAAAGTCCTTCAGGAACCAGTGCCATAATGCTGACAGCTTGACCGGACTGTTCCGAGAGCTGAAGGGCCAATTCAGGATTTTTATGAAGAGGAAGACCTTTATATATAAAGAGAGGTATCGAGGATTCCTTCTTTTCATGAGTGATCTGGTTTTCGATAACATCTTTATAGGAATCGTTAGAAACTTGGAGCTCTCTTCGAACTTTGGGGCTCCAATATTCGACAAGCTTTTCTTGTCGTTCGAGGGCATCTTTTATTGATACTTGAATGGCCGACTCGACACTCTCAAGTTGGTTCTGCAGATTATCGAGTGTGAGATCATCCAGTATCTTGGAGGAAAATCTAAAGCTGACAACAGCTCCGATTCCCGTAATGAGAAGAGAGATGATTGAGAAAGTTAAGATAAGTTGAAGTTTCAGGCTGATTTTTGTTTTCATGCCTCCTTGTCGGTCAAAGAGCTGTTAAGTTTTAGTGGAAAATTAAATTTATTTAACGATCAGCCCACGTACTACGAGGAGGTCGTGAGGCCCGCGAGTTTTTATCGGGATTTGGACGTGTTGATGATGTCTATCCCGGAATGAAGTTTCGATTATCGAGAGGGCATCAGAACATAATTTACAGCGCCGCACTTCACTGTTCTTTGTAAGCTCGCTCCATCGCCATCATCATAGGATAAAATACCTTGGAGCCCATGCTTTCCGTCCGCGATGGTTAATGAGAGAGTCTCATCATAGTAGGCTCCGGGCCGCAGTCCTTGGATTTCCAGAGACGTTTCTTTCGAGGTTACGGCAAGGCCTTTGAGATCTTCTTTTGAATACTGAAGGACATTGAGTGAAAGGGCCGGGGAGATTGTAACGAGTTTTACATCCTCCATGGTTCCGTTGTTCACTTCGATATAGATATGGGCTTGGTTTGAGGACTTCACATCTGAACATGTTAAGCGATAGAAGGTCGCTGATTTGAGTGCCGATAAGGTTGGGTACGCCTCAGCTCCTGCAGCCATTGCGCGGCTATTGCTAACGACTTCGGCCAACATTA